>NZ_NFHY01000006.1:0-192832 GCF_002161525.1 Drancourtella sp. An57 | reverse complement strand
TCTGATCCTGCCAACGTCTTATTGTCATACCCAAACGCATGTTTATCTAACATATGTTCGATGAACATGCGTTCTTTTTTTGACTGCTCCAAAAACGCAATTTCCTATAAAGCAAAAAAGCACCAATCATTTCTGACTGATGCTCTTGGCAATATAAAATATCAGAATTATATAACTCAACAACTTTTAATCTATCGTACTCCTGTTAAAATAAAATTCATTAACCGCTCTACATCATCAAAATCATCATAATCCCCGTGTATGCCCTCTCGATGATACACAATTCCATTTTTCTCATTTCTCTCTAAACAATCCAGGAGCTTTTCTTCTCCATATTTTTTAGCAAATAAGGTAAATGTGTATGGTTTAATTTTACTCAATACTCCTTTCCTGCAATTTTCTTCACACTCATAACAATGTGTCAGTTCTTTTGCAATCGAACATTTTTTATTCTCACAAGAATCATTATCTGGACACCCATTTGAACCGCATCCATTGCAATCGGCATTTTCTGTACATAAACAGCACGCAAGACCACATCTGGCAATTCCTAATTTCCGTTTCATAAAACCTCCTCATCTTTTAATTCGTTTATTCATATATTTATCCTCTCAAATTCTTCAAAACAGCAGAATCATTTGAAATAATAGCCCCGACAGTCTGACAAGTTTCCAACTCAGAACAGTTGCCGCAAGTAGAAACGCCTTTTCTTAAAGCGCATTTACGGATTTCACACATATGTTCACAAAATACTGTTTTTACTCCGTCCACACGACATCCCTCACAATTAATATGTTCCGGCAAAATTGGAGCATTATTTAACTCTGCCCACTGCTTCGCTGTTTTCTCCCGCAAAGACTGATCGTCATTGACGGTGGCCATGTATGCATCGCATTTTTCGCAGTCCAATCCGCAGTATCCAATCATATCTTTCATAGGTTATTTCCCTCCAATGCCTTTCTTATGTCTGCAACGAACTGTGCCTGCTGCTTTTTCAGATATGACTTCACAAAAGGTTTCAGCAGCCATGTTTTCGCTTCCACGCACTCCATAAAATCTATCTCTGTTTCATTTCCTTTATCCGTAAAAACGCCGATCCAATGACCTGTCATATTGCTGTTTTCCATATCAAATTCCCAGCGTCTGTATGGTTCAACAAGCGTCACGGTGAATGTCGTAGGGTAGCCATCTTTGGTATATTCGATGAATTGCTTGTCGCTGATAACTTCTGTCTTACTCAGGTCGCTTCTCCAAGCTCCATAATTTTCAACATTCAAAACCAGCTCCCACACTTTACTAAGCTCTCCAGAAATCAGCGCTTTTATATTTGAAGTTGCCATTTTCGCACCCTCCTCAAATCAGTCATATTTCTCAATATGCACGGTGGCAATCGCCGACTGATTCGGCTCCCCGGTGACAAGATCCTGCGGTGCAGGCACAAGCAGCATAAATCCATCTTTACCATATCTCTGTTCATATCCTTGTGCATAGGATTCTTCTACAGATATATGCTGTACCTGCCCGATTACCATAGCCGTAATACCCGCACCGCTTAAATCCTGCATTTCTTTCAAAGTACATTCCATAGTGAGAAACGCTTCGTTAATCGCAGGTGCGTGAATAGTTTTTGCATTTGCAACCGTAAAGCCGCCTGTCGCAAATTCATCGTCATTCATTCCATTTTGGTGAATAGTCTTTACTAGCTTATCGTAGCAATTTATCGGAAGGAAATTGATGCAAAAACATTTTTCCCTTTGGATATTGGCATAGGTGTGGGTATGCTGATATAAGTTTCCCATCACAGCGAAAAAAGCAGTCTTATCTCCGTGAAAGCAGCTCCACGAATGAAAGCAAACATTCGGTTTCCCGTTCTCTTTCCAAGTCGTGACAGCAAACAGAACGTTCGGTATTCCTGCCGTTACCTCAAAATGAGAAAACAAATCAAATTCCTCCGGATATGCCGGTTTAAAATGCTGCGGAAAATCCTTTCTAATCTCGATCTTCATACTTCACCTCCCAATTCATCAGGATCATGGGTTACTATTGGTTGGTAATATAAAATAGGATTTGTCATTTTGTTCAATTTCTCAATAAATGGGGAGCTGCTTATCCTATAAAAACATTATAAATCACAACAACATAGACAAAAACTGCGGTTAAACAGGTAAGAACAAAACCACTTTTCTCTCTGCTATTTTTATATTCTACACTTCTTAACAGCAAAAGAGTAGCAAGTGATGTAAGCATAATAGGATTTGCTATATCAAATGGAAGAACTTTTATTAATCCTAATACAGCAAAAAGTATTGTTATTATAGATAACAGAATTTTTGCGATTTTCATAACCTCACCTCTGTAACCTCAATCTTTTTCTCAAATATACCACAATTCCCACCAAAATAGAATACACTTTCAGAACTCCCTCAGCGTAAAACTCACTGTCCACAGACCTTTCCGGGAAGTATCCTTCACAAGGGAAGCCTTATACCCTTCCACATACATCTCCGCCGTCTTCACAGCCAGTGTCTCCGTATCAAAATATCCCACCGTGATCTTTTCCTTCTGTTTAAACTCCGTTAGGATCTTCAGCCACTTTGCCGAAACAGAAAATGTCACCGGGATGCTCACCACGCCTGCGCGCACAACATCCCGTTGCACCGTACCGGCCTCCGTCTCCCCGCCGGAGTCCGCCTCTACATCATCCATCTGTACTTCATAGGAATCCGGCAAAGGGAGGGCCGTCCCGTCAAAGGTCAGATACTGTATAAATGCCATGGCTTACCTCCCTCCTGACCGCAGGTTCTGTCTTGCCTGCGCCGTCACTACCAGTTCATCCAGAAGCGTCCCACCCACATATACCGGGATCACGATATTCCCCTGCGGGCCGGAGAATCCCACCAGGGCTTCTGACACCGCAGAAGAAATCCCGGAGATCAGGTCGGACATATTCCCACCGGATAAAGTATCATCGGTATAGCCATACTCCATCCCGTTTCCTTTCGGTGAAAGTACCATATCCGAAGCCACATCCCGGACAGCTTTCTCCACCAGGTTCCGGTTCTTCTCAATGCCGCTCGCCAACCCTTTCATGAAGTCCGGCATCCAAGTCTCATAATCCGCCAGCGGCCCCTCATCCGGAGCCGAGAAGTGCAGGAAAGAACGGATCCGGTCAGCCAGACCGGAAACTGTGTTGATCACACTCTGGATCATGCTGGAAATTCCGTTAATCAGCCCCTGGATAAAGTCCTTCCCCCATTGGAACGCCTGCCCCGGCAGCCCGGTAATAAACCGGATGGCGGAAGAAAATCCATTAGAAACCACGGAATACAGCCCGGAAAGGGCAGAGCTGATCCCGGAGACCATCCGCTGGAAGGCGGTCACCGCTGCTTCACGCAACGTGGATGCGATATTCACCACCGTGATCTTGATGCCATTCCAGACAGAAGACGCCGTCTGCTTCATAGCGGACCAGATCTGAGCGGCGAACTGGGACAGAGCCGAAAGCACCGTCTCCACGCCCTGCTTCAGTCCCGAAGCCGCAGAAGTCACCACCTGCCGGATTCCTAACCAGATCTGGGAGGCGGCATTTCTGATATTGTTCCAGATATTTGCCGCATCAGAAGCAAGCTGGGAGAAATTTCCCGTCACCAAGTCGATCAGCAGAAGCACCGGGGCAAGGATCACATTTTTCAGTAGCTCCCAGGCACCGGCGGCAATGTCGCAGATACCCGACCAGATCCCCTGCAGAGTATTTTTCGCATTCTCCCACAAAGAAGTAATCGTTGTCACCACCAGCTGGACAATGGGATTCTGCAGGATTGCGTTCCAGGTATTCGTGAAAAACGCGGATACCTGTGACCACAGGCCGCTCCACCAGTCCGGGATGGCAGAAAAAAAGCTGATGAAGGTCTGGAACGCTGCCGGGATGGTCTCCGTAAAAAAGACCACCAGCCCGTCCCATAATTCCATCAGTTTTTGGGATACTGTTTGCCACAGGTTCCCGAACCATTCCGTAATCGCTCCCCAGTTTTTGACGATAGCGATGATCCCGGCAATGGCCGCCGCCACTCCGGCAATAATGCCGATCACGGGAAGCAGGGAGATGTTCAGCGCCCCGAAGGACACCGCCAAAGCCGCGATTACTGGCGTCAATGCAGTAAACGCCACCAGCAAAGCCCCAAGGATTACCACAAAATTCTGCACAGGCTCCGGCAACATGCCGAATACCTCGCTCACTGCCGTAATAATGGCCACCAATGGCGGCAGCACCACGTTGGCCAGCTCCACAATCTTTTCTCCCAGAGGCACCAGCGCCTGCTGCAGCTTTCTTGTATTAGCTTCCATCTCCTGCATGGGCGTCTGTGTCTGGCTGAACAGATTTTCTGCGGATCCGGCTACGTTATCATAAGTCTCTCCCACAGAGGTCAGGGAAGTAATAAATTTCAGGTTTCCATCCTCCGCCATAGTTCCAAATGCCTTGGCCGCCATGTTCAGGGCTTCCTGCTGGCTGGTGCAGTTTCCGATATCTGCCACAATGGAATCGATTACCTGCTTCTGGGTGGCCTCCCCGTTCTGCCATGCAAGGAATAAAGATTGGGTCTTCTGGGAATACAGGTCAATGGAATCCCCGATGGTTCCATCCGCCAGACGGGTGGTCACCTCATTGATCGCGTCATTAACCTTGTCCAGGTTGTAAGCACCGCCCTGCAGGCCATTCTGCAGAAGCTGGAAATACTCGGAAGCCGAATACCCTGCCTGCTCAAATTTCCCGGCATATTCAGACAAGTTATCCCCCAGTTCATTGGTCTTATCCAGGCCGTTCTGGGTACCCCGGACAATATAATCCATGGCCTCCTGGGCGGTCAGGCCATACTGCTTCATCAGGGAATTGACACCCCGGAGGGTCTCATTCATGTCAATCCCGTACAGTTCTTCTAAAGTCAGCGCTTGTTTCGTCAGGTTGGTCAGGTCCGTATCTCCCAGATCCCCCAGGTTCTTCTTGACCATGATGACCGCTTCCGCCACCGCATCCATGCTCTGGCCCACGCCGGATCCGTACACATTTTTTACGATCTCCGCACTGGCTTCGGCTACCTCCCCGGTCTCTCCGAAGTAGGCGTTTACCTTAGAAACGGCCATCTCAGTCTCCGCATAAACGGACACCGCCTTATCTCCCACATCCTGGATCTTATCCCCCACCACAGATAACTGGTCAGCAGCTTCCATCAGGGCCGCACCCTTGGTGGCCTGGGCAATCTCCCCGATGTCATCCGCAGCGTCCTGAGCAGCGTCACACACATCATTCAGATCATTGATCAGATTTCGTACCGCCTGTCCGTCATCTACCGTATCCAGGGCGTCTGTCAGCTGCTTAATGTCTGCCTTCCCACTGGTAACCGCTTTCCCGATCTTCTCAACAGCGGTTTTCAGCTGATCAGACGAAGCCGTCCCATTCCGGATCGCCGTCACCAAGCGGCTTCCCAGCACATCGGCATAATCTTCCACACTGGAACCCGTAGCCGCAAACAGCTTATTCAACCGCTCCGTATTAGAAGCCAGCCGCTCCTGCTCCGACTGCAAACCAGACAGATCCGCCTTATATCGGTTCAGCGCACCTCTAGTTTCCTCCACCTCCCGCTGGAAAGCCATGTACTGGTCTTTCCCCAGATCACCACGTTCAAAGGCTTTCGTCACATCTTCCTGGGCCTGTTCTAGGGCTTCCAGCTTCTTTTCCGTATCCCCGATGGCCGACTGCAGAAGTTCCTGCTTCTGCGCCAAAAGGATAGTATTGGACGGATCCAGTTTCAGAAGATTATTCACATCCCGAAGCTGGCTCTGGGTCTTCTTTATGGAATTGTTCACTGCACTCAGCGACTTTTCCAGTCCGCTGGTATCGCCGCCGATCTCCACTGTAATACCCTTGATCCGGCTTGCCATGTGTCATCCACCTCCTGAAAATGAATATAGAAAATACCCGGATCACTCCGGGCGGAATCTTTGCATATTTTCTTTTGTCTTCGAATACAATAATCAAAGGACAAAGCCGCCGGATTTGCTAAAAGCCATTGACTTTTGAGTGGATCCGTGCTAGACTCTGTCTTAGTGATCAGGTTTCAGATACTCGTGAGGACTGAGACCGGGGGAGGACCTGCGGGCCCTCCTTTTTTTATTCTGATAACAGGAAGAGGGGAAATCTTTGTCAAAACCGTTTCTTACATACGACCAGCAGCTTGATAAACTGCAGAACGAAAAAAAACTTCAAATTCATGACCGGGCAGCTGCAAAAGAAATCCTAAAAAATATCGGATATTTTTCCTTGATCGGAGGATACAAAACACCGTTCATCAATCCCATGACCCGTATTTACCAGAACAATACTTCTTTTGAGGATATCTATGCCCTGTACCAGTTTGATCTTTCCCTGCGTGAACTTGTTTTCAAATATTTGTGTGAAATAGAATGTAAAATCCGGCAGCTTGTTTCCTACCATTTTTGCAGTCTCCATGGCGAACAGCAGACCGCATACCTCACTCCTGGGAATTATAATCATACAAAAAAGAATGCTGCTGATATCACCCGCCTGGTCCAGATCTTATCCTACCAGGCAAATAAAAATACGGAACATAATTATGTTGTCCACCAACGGAAGGTTTACCATAACGTTCCTCTATGGGTGCTGACCAACACCCTGACTTACGGACAGATTTCCAGGTTTTACGCCTTGCTCCCCTTCCAACTGCAAAGCGGTATCAGCAAAGATTTTCCAGGCGTAAATGAAAAGAACCTGGAACGTTACCTGAAAATCCTTACCCTGTTCCGGAACGTATGCGCACATAACGAGCGGCTTTATTCTTTCCGGACCCAGATTGATTTTCCAGATACAATGCTTCATCAGAAACTGAATATACCAAAAAAAGGGAATCAGTATCTTTCCGGAAAACGGGATCTGTTCGGTCTGGTCATCGCTTTCCGTTACCTGCTCCCCAAACAGGACTTTCTGGAATTTAAACATGCATTAATCAGTATTATCAATAAGTACATAAAAAACAGCGGGCAGATCAGCGAATCTTCTCTTTTGGATATAATGGGATTCCCTGCAAACTGGAAAGATATTACCCGCTACCGCATTTAAAACGGCCTCACGATCCAGTAAAAGCACTCAAAACCTGTCAAAATCCTCCTGCGTGGCAACCACCGCATATTTATGCTCATCGTTCCGGCTTTCTACATACATATCATTCACCATCCCGATAGTCAGAAGATCCAGATCCCTGATGGACAGTCCCAGCTGCACGCACCGCAGGAGGAACAGAGGCGTTGTCATTTCCCGGTCAGTCGGGCGAAGTTTTTTTTAGCCTGCACATCCGTCTGGGTGTTCAGCCCCCACAGTTCAATGATCTGGGGCAGTACCTGATAGATGGAAAAGGTGTTGAACCCATCCAGCCATTCCTCCGGCGTATCCGGGATGGACGGATCTGCGTGCTTTGCCATCACATAGGCAATGTTCTCAAACATTTCCAAAGAGAACAGATCCAGGTTAGAATTCTCCGGGTCGTTCTTATCGATCCCTTTTTCCAGATCCCGCAGGTCTTTATAAATATCCCGGTGGAACCGCATCCGGTAGATCCGGGGAATAGCGGCGGAGGCCTTAAAAGGAACCTCCAGCCCGTCAATCGTGATATTCTGTTTTATGCTCATAAGGTTTCCCCTCCTGTCTCATCATCTGTCCCCTGCTGACCGGACTGCTGCGTCCCGGAGGTATCTGGATCCGTCACCTCTGGCAGATACACTGCCGTATACCATCCCGTATAAACCGTATCCGTGGTGCTGTCCCCGGTACGGGCCTTCACATACCCATTGGCCAAGGGTGCCGCCGTAATGGCCAGTGTTTCCGTCTGTACCTCAATCTCCTCCTCATTGGTTGTAGACTCAATGTTTGGCCTGGCCGCCGAACAGTTATACAGCACATGGCGGATCTTCTTCACATCCCCATCAAACTCAAAGAGCAGGGCGAAGTTTGCCGTCTCCACGTTGGCGCTCTCCACCAGCACACTGTTGTCATCCAGAGATTCTTTCAGCACATCCGTCCGGAAACTCTCCGGCACCATGGCCAGTTCCAGATCCCCCTCATAGCCCATGTTATTGGAGATCGTATAATAGGCATACCCATCCGCATAAAAATTGGATGGCTCTCCGTTCGGCTCCAAGGACAGGGATACTGCGCCCGGCATAGCCACCGGCGTCCCAAAGGTCACATCTCCGTCATCGTCCACCGTAATCAGTGCGTAATGCACGTTGCAAATATTAAATTTGACTTTATTTTTCTTCGTAGACATTTCCAGCCTCCTTCATCTCATTCCCGGTTTTCCCAGCACCTTCTCCGTCTGCTGACATTTCAAAAGCGTACAGAACTTCATACAGCTTCTCGCTGTCAATCCAGGTTTCCGACTTGTTATAAAAAAAACCTGCTACGTCCAGAACATCTTCTACGTTCTGCTCCGCCTCAGGGTCTTTAAAATCCGTATACAGTTCCAGCCGGACTTCCGTAAACTTGTGATATACCTTCCCGTCTGCGGAAAAGTTATCGCTCCCCGGAAGCAGATAACAGAGGAAAGGCGGATCCGGTGCTTCCCCTTCTGCAAAATGGTCATAAGCATAAGGAACTTCTATATTGTTTAAAATTGATAGCAACCTATCCATCCCTAAGACTCCTTTCAACCTCTTCCTCCAATTGCTGGATTCCCTTTTCTTCCGCCGGAGCAATATGGCTCTTTCCAGCCACCCGCCCGCCATTTCTTTTGGCATGGCCAAATTCCAGCAAATGGGCCAGGTAGTAACGATTCCGGGAATAAACCGTCATCGTTATACTGTTGGAAGTCTCTTTCGATTTCTTCACCGCCCAGCTTTTCGCATAATCTCCGGTATCCTTCGGAGCATTGGCACGGATCTCTTTCTTTACTGTCTCCCCGGCATCTTTTACTGCCTGTTTCACATTATCTGCAGCCAGATCCGCATATTCCTCCAAAGCCTCCATAATGGCGTGTGCCAGTTCCCCGATCTGTACATTCTGTCCCATGTTTACCGCCTCGCTTTCTCACACCGAAACTTCAGCGCTTTCTTCCTATAGTTCATGTGATCCACGGCCACGATATTGTAGATTTCCCCGCCAAACAGGATACGGAAACCGTCCGCCGTCACCTCCGCCGCCCGTTTACAAAAACGGATGGTAAAAGCAATGTCAGAATCCACAACCGTCAATCCGGCAGCAGCCTTTTCCTTCCCACCCTCACCACTGACCGTAGCATGGCAGGTATAATAATCCTCCCAGACATTCCTGCGGTTTCCAATATCGTCCGCAGCTACGGAGTTTTTCTGGAAGGTTACTTTTACATTCAGAAGGGAAATCTCCATCAGAACGCCTCCTTCCGGCTCCCAAAGAGCAGGGAGCGCAGCGTCAGGGTCAGGGCATGGTGGTCAGCTTCCTCCCGGTGTTCATACAGATAAGCCACCGTATACATCACCGCCGGTTTTCCATTCTCCACTTCCTGCAGACCGCTTTCTTCATCGATCCGCAGGATATCCATACACATCCGTTCCGCTGACGCCAAAAGCGTAGTGATCAGCCCATCATCTTCATTGTCATCCACCCGGAGGTAATTTTTCATTTCTTCCAGCGTCACCAGCATCTTTCCTGCCCTCCTTCCTTACCAGCAGCATCCCCACACAAGGGGATGCCGTCCTTTTCTCACATCAATCCATCAGGAACCAGCTTTTTGCGCCAGCACCTTCACGGCCTCGGAAAGCACCAGCTTACCGTCCACCCTCTGGGATCCAAGAAAGCCTACCTGACCGTTGGCGGCGTACAATTCATTCAAGCGCTTAAAGGAGCGTCCCTGCCGGTCCGCAATCCAGTAATAGCTGAAATCTCCGAATGCAATGGTCTTTGCCCCCGCCGCAATCACCGGCATATAGGCGGAGGTCTTCACCGGCCTGCCAAGGAGGGTATCCGGTGTTCCGGCCACAAGGGAAGGCTGCCACAGATACTGGCCGGTAGAATCCTTCAGTTTCCGAACAGCCTTGATCGTAGAATCGTTCAGCACCCACACTGCCTTCTTCCGGTACGGGGATTTCAGGGAATAGAACAGGTCCATCAGTTCATCTGCCGTAATAGCTGTAGAGGAAGCTGCTGTCACCCCGGTCTCTGCCCCGCCGGTGGCTGCCAGCACACCCAGAGGTTTCCCGGAACCGTCCCCGGTAAAGAACGCTTCTTCCTCTTTCGCCCCGATCCGGCGGGCAAATTCCTTTGCGATATAAGATTCCAGGTCAAAGACGCTGTCATTGAGAAGTTCCTCGGACACCTTAATCATGGTACCCACCTTATAAGCCCCGATGGATACCTGCCCAAAGGAATCATCGCTCTCCGTATACGCCCCTTCCTCATCGATCCAGGACGCCGTTCCCTTTGTTGCCACCACCGGGATCTTCCGATCCCCGCTGGAAGTACGGATCACTTTAGCGAGCTGGCGGAACACGTTTTCCTCTTCCAGGGCTTCCACCAGGGTACGCTCATACTCATCCGGGACCAGATAACCACCCTCGGAATCCGTCCCTTCCTCTAAAGCATTGACTACACTGGGAAGCGGCACTTTTGAACGCATGGCATTCCAGAAGTTGGCCTTATACTCCTCCGAAGCACGCCCGGTCTTTTCTTTTTCCACACCGCCTGATACGGGACGTCCCGTCAGAGGTTTATTCAGGGGCTGGGACAGTTCCCGTTCAAAGGCTTCCTGCCGCTCCAGCCTGGCGATCTCTTTTCCCAGATCTGTAATTTCCTGTTCCATACGGGTGTAGGCAGCGTCATCCTCTGCAGACAGCACACCTTTTTCATTCCTGTGGGAATCCAGAAAAGCCTTCGCTGCCTCCCATGCCTTTGCCCGCTTTTCTCTCAATTCTAAAATCGTCATCGTCATGTCCTCCTAATTTTTCAATAAATTAAGCCGCTCGTAGAGACTGTCTACGCTGCGGCCTGCAGGTTCGGTTTTCAGTTTTGTCATGCATTTCGCCGCGATCTTATCCATCAGGGAATTGACTACGGCAGCTTTGGAATACAGCATGGACATTGTGATCGGTTCCACATCCTCCATCAGTTCTGCCCTGGCAAGAATCCCATCGGCAAAACCAAGTTCCACCGCTTTCCCGGCGTCCATCCAAGTCTCTGCGTCCATCATGTGGGATAACTTTGTACGGGACAGGCCTGTCTTGATTTCATAAGCGTTGATAATGGAATCCTTCACACTTCCCAGCATCTCAATGGCTTTTTGCATCTCCCCGGAATCTCCCCATGCAAGGGTTGCCGGGTTATGGATCATCAGCATGCCTACCGGGGAGATCAGCACCTTTGTGCCTGCCATGGCAATCACCGAAGCGGCACTGGCCGCAATCCCATCGATTTTAACGGTCACATTTCCGGGATAATCCATCAGCATGTTATAGATCTGCGCTGCGGCCACACAGTCACCACCTGGACTGTTAATCCAGACCGTAATATCTCCATTTCCTGCCATTAATTCCTCTTTAAAAAGAGCCGGTGTGACTTCATCGTCATACCAGCTCTCTTCCGCAATGGTTCCGTTCAGAAACAGCGTCCGTTCCTGTGTTCCCGCCTGATTCTTCCACTTCCAAAACTTTTTCATTGGACGGATCCTCCTTTCCTGCCGGAGCCGCTGCAAACAGACCAGCGTCCTCCAACTTCGTCATATTTCCATTAATCAAATACAAATCTCCTCCTTGCTCCGCCGGAATCCGGTCCAGATTTTCCAATTCCCGGATGTCATTGGCACTCATCCATCCATTCTGTCTTGCCGTGGCATATCCGTTCATCCGGCTCTGATAATCCCCACGCAGCAGGCCGTCCACGTTGAACTTGATAAAATACTGCTTTTTCTCTTCCCTGGAAAGTAAAGACCGCACCATGGATTGTTCCCATCGGGACACCCAGGGATCCAGTGTATATTTCACAAATTCCATAGACTGCTGCTCAATATTATTAAATGAGGATTTTTCCAGATCCCCAATCATGTGGGGCGGCACCCGGAAGATCCGGGCAATTTCATCCAGCTGAAACTTTCTTGTTTCCAAAAACTGTGCCTGCTCCGGCGAAATGGAGATCGGGGTATATTTCATTCCTTCTTCCAGTACCGCCACCTTATTGGCATTACCGGAGCCCCCAAATGTCCTCTGCCAGCTTTCCCGCACCCGGCTGGGATCCTTAATGGTTCCAGGATGCTCCAACACCCCGGACGGTGCTGCGCCATTGGCAAAAAATTTCGCCCCATATTCCTCACAGGCCATGGCCATGCCGATCGCATTCTTTGCCATAGCGATAGGAGAATATCCCACCAGCCCGTCAAACCCCAGCCCCGGAATATGCAGCACCTCGTAAGGAGAAAGCCGCACAACAGAACCTTTCATGGTCGGCGCGTCATCAGAACTCAACGTGTACTCATAATACAGCTGCCCTTTCTCATCCCGATCCACATACATCCGGTCCGCCATCAGCGGGTACAGGGCGATCACTTCGCCCCTCCCGTTCCGGATGATCTGGGCATAAGCATTGCCCCACAAAAGCAGGTGCGTCATCAGCGTCTCCCGGAATACGAAAGAAGTCATCTCCGGGTTCGGCTCGTCATGAAGCAGGAAATAGAGGGGATGGTTTACCGCCTTCTCTTTCCCGCCGTCATCCGTATACCGGTAAAACTGCAGGGGCAGGCTGGCCACTGCCTCCGACAGAATCCTTACACAGGAGTACACCGCCGTCATCTGCATGGCCGTCCGCTCATTCACCCGCTTTCCGGAGGTACTTCCTCCCATAAAGAAACTATAACTGCTGCCGGATGTCCGGTCAGACGGTTTATCCCTTGACCGGAATAAACTTGATAAGATTCCCATAACACTCATGCCCCTTTCTAAATAAAGAGAATGCCTCTTGTATCATAAACACTGCTTGGCGGTGAACTACGAATACAACGATCCAGTCCCATAATCAACGCCACAATCCCATCGATTTTTTCCACAGATTTTTCTTTATCCGGCTTAATATTGCCCGCCGGATCCTGCCGCATCACCACATTCTGGGCCATCCATTTGAGAACCGGATTACCGCCGTGGATGATATTTCCTTCCATCAGCAGCTTGTACAGTTCTTTCGATGGCGGGGACATATCTTTAAATCCCTGTCCAAAGGGAACCATGGTAAAGCCCATATCCTCTAAGTTCTGCACCATCTGTGTGGCATTCCAGCGGTCATAAGCAATTTCAATGATGTGATACTTTTCTCCCAGCTGCTCGATGAACCGTTCAATAAAACCGTAATGAATCACATTTCCTTCTGTAGTAAGAATGTAACCTTGCCGCTCCCACACATCATAAAGGACATGATCCCGGCGGCAGCGCAATTCCAGCGTTTCCTCCGGCAGCCAGAAAAAAGGAAGGACGATATATTTCTCCTCTTCCGTCCTTGGCGGAAATACCAGCACCAGAGCCGTGATATCTGAGGTAGAAGAAAGGTCAAGTCCGGCATAGCAGTCCCGGCCCAGAAGAGAAGTATAATCAATCTTCTGATTTCCCCTGTCATAAATATGTTCCGGTATCCACGCCACCGCAGAATTTGTCCAAATATTCAATCTCAGCTGTTTGAACACATTTTCCTCTGCCGGATTATCCAAAGCCTCCCGGTAGGCGTCCCGGACACGGTCGATGCTGATGGTGTATCCCAGAGACGGATTCGCTTTATACCAGTTTTTCTCATCGTTCCAGTCATCCTCATCACTCAGGCCGTAGATCACCGGGTAAAAAGAATGATCCGATTTCCGACCATTCATGATATCCAGCGCCTTTGTATGCAGTTCATAACAGATACTTTCCTTATCCGTCCCGGCCGTGGTGATGATAAAAAACAGCGGCTGCTCACGGGCATCGCCAGAACCTTTGGTCATAACGTCATAGAGTTTCCGGTTCGGCTGGGCATGGATCTCATCAAAGACAAGGCCAGAAATATTCAGGCCATGCTTGGTACCTGTCTCAGCAGATAACACCTGATAGAACCCTGCATTCCGGTAATTGACAATCCGCTTTGTAGCTGCAGCGATTTTCGACCGCTTTAACAGCGCCGGACATTTCTCCACCATTCGCTTGGCCACATCAAAGACGATAGATGCCTGGCTCCGGTCATTGGCGCAGCCATATACCTCCGCACTTGCCTCTCCATCCCCATAGAGAAGATACAGTGCGATGGCTGCTGCCAGTTCTGACTTCCCGTTCTTCTTTGGTATCTCTACATAAGCACTCCGGAATTGACGCTTTCCATCGGCTTTTACAATTCCAAAAAGATCCCGGACAATCTGCTCCTGCCACGGGAGCAGCAGAAATGGTTTCCCATCCCATTTCCCTTTCGTGTGTTTCAGGTTTTGGATAAAGGCAACTGCATGATCCGCCCGCTTCGCATCGTAATGGGAAGTGGGGAGCATGAAGGGAGAAGGTGTGTATTGGAAATCCATCAGCATCCGCCCCCTTCCAGCAGTTTCTCCATTTCATCTTCTTCATCGCCGTTCTCTCCGCCAACAATCCTGCTCCGGGCCGATGGCGTCAGACCGAACTGCTCACAAAATTTCAGCATAATCTTCATATTGGTCTGGGCGATGGATACCTGCGGCACCTGCTGCAAATAGCCATTCGGCGTCCGCACCATAGAGCCGTGCTGCGTCAGGAATTCCTCCGCTTCCTTCCAACGGGCATATGCCTGACAGTACCCGGCAAAGGCCGCCATATCCATTTCGGTCAGAAGCCCCATGCTCTCCAGTACTTTCGCCATACGCTTCCACTCTTTTTTCGCCTCATCTTCCAGCCAGTAAGGGCAGCGTGGAGCCTTCTTCTCTGGCTTTGGTTCTTTTGTATTTAACGGCCGTCCGCCCGGATTGCCCTCCAGCATCTTCAGTGCAGTCGGCTTCGGCTTCCTGCCTCTCTGCGCCATCGCTCCCACCTCCAATTCACGGCACAAAAATAGGAGCCTTGCGGCTCCTATTCAATTTAATATATTTAGCAAAATTCAATCGTTAATTTCTCTCCTTTACCGATGAATAATCGCTAGGATCTCTTCCTGTTCCTGACGATCCACATCAATGCTCTCCAACGCCTCTCTGGTCCCACAGTCCGGGCAGATCAGTGTTTGATTATCTATTCTGGAAAGAGCAGGAGGCTCGTGGTAGACCTTTCCGCATCGTGGGCAAATTTTAATCTGAGTAATGTTTGTTTCTTTCATGACCCCTTCTCCTCCTGTTACACGACATAATTCCATACTTTTCTCCAGCCAGTTTCCGATAGGCTTTCCCATTCGGAAGGTCTTTCGTGTAACGGCGCACCTGCCGGTTAAAATATCTCTTATTTTTCTTGATCGAGAATTTTAATTCTCCACGCAGGCTATAAGGCCCCCGGCCTCTGCACCAACTATGCTTTGTCCATCTTTTTGATCCGATCATCCTTCCACCTCCCGGCTTCTCATATAGGCGTCTTTCAGAAATTGAGGATCGAACCGGAAACTTTTATATCCGCTTAGACACGTTTGCATATAAAAATTGCTCGGTACCCCAAAGGGTCTGTCCTCGTGCATGATGTACACGAAGGTATTCCGCATTCGGATTTTCCCGCTTCGGATTCCCTTGATCGGAAGCATCAGCTCTTTTTTGTAATAAAATGTGGGAAAGCCTTCATAGCGATCCAGTGCCAATTCGTCCTCAGCGCTTACTTCCCACGCTGCAACCTGAACCCGGCTGCCTTCTTTCGACTCAATCGTCAGATAAGAGCCGGTCTTACTTCCCTTAAAAAGCAATTCATAATCCGGGATCTCAGAAGTCCCGATGATCCGTGCAGAAGGGCAGCGCATCCGCATCTGCCGGATGTTTAAGTTGCTGCCATAAGCAATGTAGTATCTTTTTTTCATTTTGGTATCCGTCCTTTCCGAAGGGATTACCCTTCTACCACCTTAAGACCGCCGAAGCGGTTCATAAGGTGGCAGGAGGCTAATTCCTTCAAGCAGCTTCCCGTCCGTGTCTAAAGGCTGTATCTCCTGCCAATCTCTTCGTCAGGATTTCCCTGGCAGTTTTGAATTCATCCCCGATAAATCCCAGCCGGAGGAGCCAAGTCCGCATGGCGTATTTTGGATTTTCATTCTGCTGTGGTTTCGGGCTGGCTGTTTTTAAAGTCTTAGCCATCTGGCTCAGTGCAAGGCAAAGCTGAATGTAGCTTTTCAGCTGTCCTGCGTGAAGCCCGCCCCTACGTTCTCCTGTGGGCTCATCGAACTGGAAAAGCCGGAATTCGACCGTCCCTTTTGTAAATGTTGCATGGTAGTTTAGCATATGGTAACGGCTGTCATTGTAGTGGTGGCTCCTGCTGCTGTTTGCATCGTGGCTACTGTACCAAATATCGGCAAGCTGTGTCATCGTAGTCGGCTTTCTGCGGTTGACCTGTTCCAGAAATCGGGGATCAACCGTCCGGCAGTAGCGTCTCATCCTACCCTGATCAAGACTCAAAGCATCTGCAATCAGGCTTTCGTGGCTGGCCATGATGTTTGCCAGGTTGCGGAGCGTCTGCGGTGTATGGCCTTTGGCTCCGATATGGATGTGAACACCGCATCCTCTGGTGGCATCGCTCTTTGCTCCTGCGTGGCGCAGCTGCCGGATCAGTTCCTGTAAAGTTTCTATATCCGAGTAGGTCAAAATCGGAGTAACCATTTCGCATTTTTCGCTATCCGGTCCTGCAATGCTGACGTCCTTCTGAAATTTCCATTCCCGGCCCTGTGCATCCCATGCTGACCATGTGCTGTATCCGTTGCGGCCTGCAGTGTTCTCATAACGATGGGTTCCAAAGTATCTGGCTGCCACTCTTGCAGCTTTCTCTCTGGTAATGTTGTTCATTTCCACCTCAACTCCGATAGTCTGTTTCTTCATTTCCTCAATCTGTCTTGCAACTTTCTCATTCATTATAAAATCCTCCATTTCGTTTTGTGTGTTTTCCCTTTTGGTAGTACACATATTCGCTCTGAAGGCCGATAATAGCAAGTCAATTCTGAGGCATATATTGCACAATCTTCAGCGAAGAAATTTGTGTGTTTTATAGTTGCTTTTGGTTATGCAATCCGGCTGCTGTAAGCTGCATTCCAAGGCGAAATCCATCTTTGAAACTCTCTTTTATCTGAAAGCGCTCTATCTCAGAACCATTATCCAAGAGACGCTCCAGAACTTTTCTGCCATTCTCATCCAGTAGCTTCCGCAGATACTCAATATCTTCACACACCTGATCGTCGTACTGTTTAATCTCCGGTGATTTCTCCACCTGCTTTTCCCACGGGACAATCTTTCCAAAATACAGCTGATCGATGATATCTTCTTCCATATCAAACGGCCTCACTTTCCTGTCCAGCCATCTGGGCGGCTTTCACAGCCGCACGTTTTTCCTTCTGGGCAATACTGAACTTCTCTGCTTCTTCCTTAGTCCGAAAAGCCGTATGGCCTTTCAGACCATCCAGCAGAGCCTTCCTCGACTCCTTATTTGCCGCACCGGCCATGCCAAGCTGCACCAGCCAGATACGAAGATAATATTTTTCATTTTCTTCCACCACCGGAGTGGCGCTGACTCTCTTGGCTTCCTTCGCTTTTGTGACGATCTTTGCCGCCAATTCGGAATATGCTTTATTTTTTGCACTGTCAGGCGAAAGGGGAAAAGTAAAGGTCACTTTGCCTTCTTCCACCGAAAGCCCTTTCAAGGCCGCCGTATCCGCTGACAGAAGGGTCTGTAAATTCTCCCAGGCATTCTCCTCCGAAAACTGCTCCAGCTTTTCCAACAGGGAATCGCTAACCACAAAGGTCTCATACCGGGTTATCCGGTTGAGCAGATAAGCCCGTGCATGGATCATAGCAAACAAGTTTTGCAAAAATTTTCTCTCTCCGGTATCTGCCGGGATCCCAATTCTCACGTCATCCACAGGGGCTTCCAGATAGCCTTTCTCCTGCAAAAACTGTGTCAGAAGATCTTCTCCTTCCTCTGTCTCGCTTGTGATCACGCCGTCCCGGTCAATGGTAAGGCGGCCCACTGTGTAGGAAAAGGTGGGAGGCCCCACATAGTGCAGTTCTTCTTCTCTAAATTCTGCGATGTCCTGCACCATCTTTCTCCGGTTGTCTGTTTTGGTTTCAATCCTCATCGATTTTGCCTCCTTTGTTTTGGTAGTACATTAATCACTCTAAAAGGCAAAAATAGCAAGTCTTATTTTCACTTTCATAAAACAGCTAGGGAAGATCAATAAGATAGCAAAAAAGCCGACAACATAAAAATGCCATCGACTTTCTCTAATATATAGCTGTTTTGTTATTTCTACTATTTCACTGAATAATCTCTATTGCCCTATCCAAGAATACAATACCGTCTAAGTGTTCAATTTCATGGCAAAAGCACTTTGCCATTTCCCATTCACCTGTTAACAAAAGAGTCTCTCCTTTCTCATTCAGGGCCTGTACAGTAACCTGCTCTGGGCGAATCGTTTTTACTAAGCGATTTGGAAAACTTAAGCAGGCTTCCAAACATTCCTGTTCACCGCTTTTTCCTACTATGATTGGATTCACCAATTTATAACAATAATCCAAATAATCAATAACAACCAACCGTCTTAATATCCCGATTTGATTTGCAGCTAACGCTGCGCCATTATCTGTACTGTGTAGAGTATCCATCATATCATTAAGAATTAATCGTATCCGGTCATCGATCTTTAACACTTTTTTACATTTCTTCCTTAAAATAGGATCACCTTCAATTCGTAACTGCCGTATTGCCATTACTGCTCCTCCTGCTACATTCTGCTCTTGATTTTCTTTCACTCTCATCAAATAGAAAGACCTCTTCAATCGAACAGTGGAAAACTCTTGAAATGTCATATGCAAGCCAAATAGACGGCTCGAATTTTTCTGTTTCTATGGCATTGATCGCCTGTCTTGAAACACCCACCAACTCTCCTAATTGCTCCTGCGTCAGTCCCTCTTTTTCTCTAAATTCTTTTATACGATTTTTCATACTACGTCTCTTTTCCTTTTGTCATGTTAACATTACAAATTATATCCTTAATGTAATGGAATGTCAACCTTACATTTTGATATTATCTCACGATATTATCTCAAAGAGATTATTCATCAAAACAAGGGGATTTCTTCTTCATTCTGAGGAAGCTGAGAATAAAGGATCTTTTTCCCATCCCGCAAAACATATATCGAATTTTCAGCCCCTGTTTTCTCCAGATACCTTTTCACGATCACATCACAGAATTTCTCGTCCAATTCCACCCCATAGCAGATCCGACCAGTTTCCTCACAGGCAATCAGGGTAGATCCAGATCCAAGGAACGGGTCTAAAACGATGCAGTTGCTCATGCAGGAATTCTGGATCGGATAGGCCATCAGCGCCACAGGTTTCATAGTCGGATGATCCTTGCTGGACTTCGGGCGGTCATATTCCCAGATGGTAGTCTGTTTCCGATCAGAATACCACTGATGCTTCCCACCGACCTTCCAGCCAAACAGGCACGGTTCGTGCTGCCACTGATAGGGGGAGCGTCCCAGCACCAGAGCGTTCTTCTTCCAGATGCAGCAGCCGGACAGATAAAATCCGGCATCGTGAAATGCCTGCCGGAAGATCAGTCCTTTGGAATCCGCATGAAACACATAAATGGACGCATCATTCTCCATGTTCTGTTCCATATTTACAAAAGCGGCGAACAGGAATTTATAGAAATCTTCATCGGGCATGTTGTCGTTCTGGATTTTTCCGGCTGTCTCTTCCACATTCACGTTATAGGGAGGATCGGTCAGAACCAGATTGGCTCTCCGGCCTTCCATGAGTTTTGTGTATGTCTCCGGAATGGTGGAGTCTTCACAGATCACACGGTGTCTGCCTAAGAGCCAAATGTCACCTTTCCGAGAGATCGGCGGATTTTTTAATTCTTCCTCCACATCGAAGTCATCTTCCTTGATGTCTTTGTTATGGACTTTGGAAAACAACTGCTCGATCTCCGGAGCCTCAAAGCCCGTCAGGTCAGTATTGAAGTCCACGCTCTGCAAATCCACCAGCAAGTCCGCCAGCAGTTCCTCATTCCAAGCACCCGTGATTTTATTCAGGGCAATGTTCAGCGCCTTCACCTTATGCTCATCTTCAATATGCACCACAACACACTGGACTTCTGTATATCCCAAGTCTTTCAGAACCGTCAGACGCTGGTGACCACCGATGACTGTCATATCGAAATTGACAATGATCGGCTCCACATAACCAAACTCCAAAATGGAATTCTTGATCTTCTCATATTCCTTATCCCCGGCTTTCAGTTTTTTACGGGGATTGTATGCTGCCGGACGCAAAGCGTCCACGGACAGGGTTTTCCATTCCATCGCACTCATGCCTGTACCTCCTTACGATCTGCGGGGCCGACATAAGGCTCCCGTCCTTCTTCTTTCCTCCAAAACCGATCCCGAACATAACATGCATGGGAACAGTACCGGCGGTTCTTATTCCCATACGAGCGGAAGGTTTTTCCACAGTAAGCACAGGCGGCTTCATAGTATGCGCTTTCCTTCCGCTTGATGGCTTCCGGATGGGCTGACCACCATTCCCGCCTGCATTTGTCTGAACAAAACTTCCGCTTCCTTCCGGTGGAAGGCTGGATCAGTTCCTTGCCGCAGCAAAGACACGCCGTCCCGCTTTCCATCTGTTCTTTCACATTCAAAACAAGAGCGGATGCGTATCCATCCAGCCCGTGGCTCTTACAATAATTCCGGACAGTATCTCTGGACAGCCCGACAGCGGAAGCAATGGATTTATATCCAGCGCCCCGGAGCCGTAATTCCCGTATCTGTTTTGCCTGAAAATCCGTCATTGCTTCACATCCTTTCGCAAAATGGTTATAAAAGAAAAAGCTGGAAAACCCACCTTTGCGGATAAGTTTCCCAGCCTAAAATTTAACTTTTTGGCAAATGATATTTTGTTTGTCAGGCAGCTCAGATGCAGGAAATCCGAATCTTTTCTCGCCGCCTGCCAAAAATTTTTCGTATTTTCTTCGCCCCGGCAGGTATCCCCCCTCTTTAATTTCGCAGAAATTCACATTTGAGGGGGCGCCGGTCTTTTGAGGGGCAGGTCACAGAGATTTCGACCGCCCCTTGGGGTAGCGGAATTCCTCGTATCTGTCCTCTGTCATGGTTTTGGAATCGTGACAGGATTTGCAGAGAGCCTGCCAATTGTCCCGATCCCAGAACAATTTCCGATCTCCCCGATGGGGGATGATATGATCCACAACCGTTGCCTTCACATAACGTCCTTTGGCAAGGCATCGTACACAGAGTGGGTGGGACTGCAGGTAAACAGCCCGTGCTTTCTGCCAGCGGCTCCCGTATCCTTTCTCGGCCGTGGTCTTCCTGTCGTGTTGATGCAGGGATTTGTGTTCCTCGCAGTACATGGTGCCGTAGGGAACCAGCCTGCCGCAGCCCGGATGCTTGCACGGGGTGTTCGGCCTACGTGGCATGGTACCCACGCCCTCTCCGGTTCCGTTCCACCACCCGGTCAATGCCACGGATCGCACCGGCCTCATCCCCGGCCAGAATCTGCCCCTTGATCGTGCGGTACTGCTGCACGGTCAGTTCCGGCTTCTTTTTCTTCAGATACGACAGTGCCGCCTGCATTTTCTCTATATCCATGCGTGTCAACTCCCTTCTATGTACAGACGGGTGAAAGGATAAAGCCCCGTCCAGCCACGAAAAAAGGGCCTGAAGTTTTCACTCCAAGCCCGTCTTATTTTGGCAATTCTAATGATAGCACAGTCGATCTGAAAAAACAGTACACCTTTAGTAAACCAGTTTTGCGTAACCTACCCCTTTTTATAAAAGAAATCCGCATTATTTTCCTTTTTTCCTGTTTTTCCATACATGGTATAAAATATCTTTTAGAACTAACATAGCATCCAGCTCGCTATATTGGTATTCCTGTTTTAGTTCATCTAACATTCCACTAATCCGATGTGCATAATTGGGGATATTCACATCCTCCTGATATTTCAAAAGAATCGGATATTTCTTTCCCCACGCATTTGTCCAGTCGATTTTATCTTCTACCTGCTCACTGCTCTTTTCGATAACTTCCTGTATTTCTCTCATTTCAATATCAAACTCAATCAGATCGTCCAATGAAACATTATAAAGCCTTGCCATCTTTTTTGCCTGATAAATATCCGGTACCGTTTCATTAGTCTCCCATTTAGAAATTGTCTGCCTGCTGACACCTAATTTTTCTGCGACTTCTTCCTGCGACATTCCACATTTCTTTCTGGCATGAAATAAGCTGTTTCCTAAATTCATGATCATATCCTCCTCATTTGCTGATAATCCTATTATAAAAAAATACTGGGAAAAACTCCACCAATCAAATTCAACAATTATGCCCGTCATTTTAACATGACAGTTCCATACTAACACGGCCCTTTTTCTCTAATTATACCTTTCCACAGCACCGATCTGTATCTGTAATGCTTTCGTGACCGCTGCCATAATTCGCATATCCGTCACAGCACCTCTTTTTTCCATAAGGCAGGATTTATCAATAGTGCTGACCTGTTCGGCCAGAGCCATACTGTTTCTGGTAAGCCCGGTGCCGGAGGTTTTCGGGATCAACACATGGGTGGGGAAGTGGGGCCTTTTATATGTTCTTGCTGTCAGCGGGATCACCGTAATTACTGGAGAATTCTCATTGGCCCGGTTATTGCTGACCACAAGGGCCGGACGGATACCACACTGCAGATTGCTCTCTATATCTCTGCCAAAGTCCACAAAATAAATATCACCTCGTCTGCATTCCATCATATCCGCCTCCTTAACTCAACATGTAGGACACCATCTCGTCCTCACGCTTCTCATATAATTCCTCCAGTTCCCGGATCGCCTTCCTGCGGTTTTTTGCTACCATTGTCCGAGAAATATGATAATGCTCACACAAATAATCCCAAGTACAACCGTTGATTACCATATCCGTCATGAATTCCGGCAGATAACCACTTAAGGCAGACAAAGCCGCCTCGAAAAAGCGGATCTCCTCATCCAGCATCAGATACTGCTTTTCCAGATGTTCATACCACTCCTGATTGATCCGCTCCATCCGTTCATGGTAGTTCAGGGCAATGGAGGCGGGCTTATTAGAAATGTTGCTGGTCTGCACCCGCTCTCCCTCCGGGGAATGGAAATTCATGGAGTCGATCATCTCTTTCTCAGAAATACCCTTAAAATTCCGGATCTGATGCTCCAGACAGTTCCTCTCCTTTTTCATCCGGTGATATTCTTTTATGATTTTTTCTATCCTTTCACTCATCATTTACCCTCCAATTCTTGCACGGACAGCTTCAATCAGACTGGACTGCCGCATATCCTTATTTTCCAGAGCCTTCATCACATCCTCGTCATGGGTATCCTTGGTGATGATATGGTGGATCACCACCGTGTGTTTCTGTCCCTGTCTCCAAAGCCTAGCGTTCAGCTGCTGGTATAGCTCCAGCGACCACGTCAGTCCAAACCAGACGATGGTACAGCCGCCCTCCTGTAAGTTCAAGCCGTGTCCGGCAGAGGCCGGATGGATCAGCGCCAACGGGATCTTCCCATTGTTCCAATCCGTGATATCCTCGGAAGAATCAATGCACCGGGCCTGCGGGAACCTCTCCTGAATGCGGGCGAGATCATGCTTGTACCAGTAGGCCACCAGAAGCGGTTTCCCAGTGGCTGCTTCCACCAGATCCTCCAGAGCGTCCAGCTTCCGGTCATGGATCGGGAGAACTTTCCGGTCACTGTTATACACAGCACCGTTTGCCATCTGTAGAAGTTTGTTGGACAAAGCGCCTGCGCTGACCGCATCCAGTTCTTCCTCTCCGATCTGTACCACCATGTCCCGGCAGAAATCATCATAGATTTTTCTCTCTTTCCGATTCATCTCCACCTCCACACGATTGCAGATACATTCCGGCATATCCAAATAATCCACAGCTTTCATGGAAATACAGATATCCGAGATCAGAGAGTAAATCGCTTTCTCCGCTCCCTCACGGGGTTTGTAACTATAAATAATCTCCCGGTTCCGTTTATCCGGTGTAAAGAACCGCTCCCGGTACCCGGTGATAAACCGTCCCAGCCGCTGTCCCATATCCAGCAGATACATCTGGGGCCAGAGATCCAGAAGGGAGTTTGGAGCCGGTGTCCCGGTCAGACCGATCACCCGGTTCACCAGCGGCCGCACCTTCTTCATGGCTTTGAACCGCTGTGCCTGATTCGATTTGAAACTGGAAAGTTCATCGATCACCACGGTGTCAAAATCCCACCGATAGTTCTGCACCAGCCAGCTAACATTCTCTCGGTTGATGATATATATAAACGCCGGACGGGCAAGTGCGTCTTCCCGTTGTTTCTGACTTCCCACAACCAGTGAAGCGGTCAGCCCTGTTAAATGCTCCCATTTCTGTAGCTCCTTCGGCCAAGTGTCCGTGGCCACACGCTTTGGAGCAATCACTAAAATTTTCCCGATATCAAAACGATCCAATGCCAGTTCCCACAGGGCAGAAAGCGTGATCACCGTTTTCCCAAGTCCCATATCCAGCATCAGACAGCAAACCGGATGTTCCAGAATAAAATCTGCTGCGTACTGTTGATAGTTATGTGGTCTGTATTTCATCCAAAATCCCTCCAATCATTTCTTTGCGATCCACGGTATAAACACGAAAGCCCAATGCGGCCAGCTGCCTTGCCCGGTACTGCTGCAAGGGCCGCATGGTTTCTCCCGGAGCCTTCAATTCCACAAAGGCCATCCTTCCTTCGGGGAAGAGAACCAAGCGGTCGGGCACCCCATTGAATCCGGGGGAGACGAATTTGACAGCCAGCCCACCACGCTTTTTTACCTCCGCAGCGAACTTCTTTTCTACGACACTTTCCCTCACGAAAAAAACCTCCTGTTCCTTAGTGCTGTTCCCAGTACCAAAAATCCTATACGCGCGTACACGTATATACGTGTGCCTATTTCTATATATTTTTCTATCTTTTATCCTCAATATGGTTTTTCTTAGGAACATAGGAACAGGCTATCGCCAACCGCTTGATTTCAAAGGGGTTTTGCCTGTTCCAGACCTGTGTTCCCTGAGTCTCCAAAGATACAACGGAACGTTCCCAACTTAATCCGGCTGTTCCTTGCATCGCACGAATGTCTTCTGTGGGCCATAAAGGGGAAAACGGGTTTTTCCGCTTTTGAGTCCCTGTATCGGCTCCCAGCCACCAATCTTCATCAGGATGGATTCCACCTCATAGGAATCCGTCCGTTTCGGGTTCTGGCGCTCCTTTCCAAAGCACTCACACCAGATTTCCATGATGCAGACCTTCTCCCGGCGCACGGTTCCCGCCGTGGGCGTACCATCAAACTCGCTGCCGCCGAGGAAACTTCTCCGCTGGTATAGATCCATCCGATCCCAGTTCGCAGGGAGCAGCGTCTCCAGATACTCTGCGATCACGCCTTCCCGGTCATCGGACTCCATCGCATCCTGCTGCATGACATAAGCATCTGCCGCCACCCGGCCTTTCAGATACAATTCCTCTCCATTGTGATAACGCTCCAATGCCTCTGCCCAGACCTGATCCACCTCCTGCAGTTCCCACGGGTGGAACCGGCCATGCCCGGAAACATGTACCGGCCAGAAGCGCCGGTTCCCGGTAATGTCCCGCAGAAAGCCTCCCTCGGAGTTGGTACTTCCCACAATGATGCAGGATCTGGGATGACTCTCCACAGCCACGCCATAGGACTGCCGGAACTTATCATCCGTTCTGGTAACAAAAGATTTCACGGTCTCCACATCCACCTTCTTGATCCCGGCCAGCTCTCCCAGTTCCAGAATCCAATATCCCTGAAGCTTCTCAGCGGCGGTCTTATCTTTCATATCAGAAATGGAAAGGCTGTCTGAATACCAGTCTTTTCCCAGCAGGGCAAACAGGGTAGATTTCCCGATCCCCTGCGGGCCGTTCAGCACAAGGATGGAATCAAACTTGATCCCCGGTTCATACACTCTGGCTACCGCAGCGGTAAAGGTTTTCCGGGTAACAGCACGGATGTAGGTTGTATCTTCCGCACCCAGATAGTCGATCAAGAGTGTATCCAGCCGCTCTGTCCCGTCCCACTGCAGGGTAGAAAAGTATTCTTTGATGGGGTGATAGAGCCTCTCCGCAGATACCACGGCCAGCAAGGCGTCCTTAAACTTTGTCGGTGACCAGATCCCATAGACACGCTCAAAATACAGCTTGGCACAGGAAAGATCCGTATCACCCCAGCCGGGTTTCACCTGCCGCCACGGCAATGGCCCAATCACATCCACCATGCACTTAAACTCGTTGAAGACGATGTTCTTCAACTTCGGGTCGTACCGAAGAATCAGGGCAATATTGGTAAGCGTGTCTTTTACCTTACCCTGCTTGTCCAATTCCAGAAGAGTCTGCCAGTTCTCTGCATCTTCCTCCGTAAACTCGGCCTGCGCCGCCTCCGTCCGCTCCTTGGCAAGCTGGGCTTTCACCCGCTGATCTTGGATGGCAAATTCCTGCATGGCCTTAAAGGATGGCAGCTTCGCCGGATCGGTATCTTCACTTGCCTTTGCATCCAATCCTCCAAACTTGTGAATACGGACAACATCAAACGCATTCATCAGTTTTCCACAGGCCGGATCAGTGGCATGGTGGCTGTATGCGAAACGGTCTTCATAGATCACGACACCGGCCTGCGAGTCAGCAGGAATGTAGTCATATCGGCCGGACATAGCGCTGTGTTTATACACATCGGTCAGGAAAGTATCCATCGCTTCCGTGATACTGTAGGCACGGCAGAACGCTCCGACCACTCCCGGCTTTTCCAGAGGATCAGCCTGCTTTTTCATGTCACGGCGTACAATCGTCTGCTGCCGTTTGGATACCGGCCACTCCGCTGTATTGTGCCAGTCCGTATACTTAGCAAGAACCGTATCCGGATCGAGCAGGTCTCCCATGATCTCACGGAACACGAATTCTCCATCGGAAGAGGTGGAAGGCCAGTACATCAGCCTGCTCGGCTCATAAGTGGTATCATCAAACAGTTCAATCCCGATCTCTTCCGCAACTTTTCTGGAAACAGCGCAGTACTCATCCGGTGTCACCTCACGGGACAGAGGGATGATGAGACGGAGTCTTGGCTTTTCCGGTGTATGCTTATGCGTGGAATACACATAACACTGAAAAGAAAAGAACATCTCGATCTGATCGATGATATCTTCTGTTGCATAGTCCATATCCAGCGACAGCCCCGACCGGGTAATCACACAGTCCTTCTTCCGGCGGCCGCCCTTTAATGTGCCAAGGACAAAACCACCCACATCCTTAATCTCATCCTGCTTCGCTTTCCCCAGCTTCCGGTACTGCTCCACCGTCTCGGCAGTCCTCTGGGTGCGGAAGATCCGGTCTCTAAACTCGGACAATTCCATCTCCACAAGGTTCCAGTGTTTCTCCATTCTGGAGTTGCCAATACTCAGTCGGATCATACGGTTCCCTCCTCTATAAAGATTTCTATGTTTCTCCGTATCCTCTGCAGCATCCTTTCACACACCCGGATACAGCGCTGCAGTTCCTGCTTTTCCGATTCATCTTCCGTCTTTTTCTCCCGGTTCTGATACGCCTTTATCCGGGAGCGGTAATTCATCTCTTGTTTCACCAGAAACTGCCGCAGTTTTTCCTTTTCTGATTTTTCACAGTACCGCCGGAGCAACAGAGAGAGTTTCTTTGCTTTTGCAACGGTACAGGGGAAGAAACGCTCAATTTCCAAAACCATCTGCCCGGTCGGATACCGGATGTGTAACCTCTTTTCTTCCGCTTCCATATGCTGTACAGCATAATAGGCTGTCGGATCGGGACATCCTGATCCATTCTTATAACTGATCCCCATAGCGCATCCTCCTCTAATCTTTTTTATAAAACGCACACTCGTAACCGTCCGCACGGAGGGGCAGGCCCGCCGCCCAATCCGGCTGCTCCGACATGATCTTGCAGATTTCCTCTACACTGGAGACACCGGCCGTAACTTCCAGCACCGCTTCATCGTGGATGTGCATCACAATGTCAAAACCTCGATTCCTGAGCCGGAGCATGGCCTGCGCTAAGAGGTCACGGGCCGTGGCCTGCACGATGTTCTCCACCAGCTTCGGGCCGTAGGTTTCAATCCGCATCCATTTCTTACTCTCCCCGACACCTTCATAGGAAAGGCTCTCCCTTCCAAAGCGGTTCTGAGTCATCCGGGGCTTGATATAAGACAGCTTCCGGCCAGAAGGAAGGGTGACAAATAAGATGCCGGATCGGTAAGTAAAGCACAGTTTTCCAAGAACCACTTCCGTCCGCTCCTTCACGGCCTTAACTGCAGATGCATCCACATCCCACCAGAACTTTGTGATATGGGGATTGGAATTTCTCCACTGACTCACCAACGGCTGCAGTTCTTCCTCCTGAAGTCCCATATCCAAAGCGCCCATCGAGGTGAGCGCCCCGACTGCACCGCCATATCCCAGTGCCAACTCGGCAATCTTCCCTTTCTGGCGGAGATGCCCATTCACGCCATGTTTCACCACCGGGACGCCGAACATCTTTGATGCGGAAGCGCAATAGATATCCCCACCTTCCGCAAAGGTGTGAAGCCGCCACTGCTCCCCGGCAAACCACGCCAGCACCCTTGCCTCGATTGCGGAAAAATCTGCCACGATAAACCGGCATCCGGGTTTTGGTACAAAGGCTGTCCGGATCAGTTCCGACAATACTTCCGGGGTGGACTCATAAAGCAGATCCAGATCTTCAAACCGCTGCTCTTTTACCAGACTACGGGCAAGTTCCAGATCCGGGATATGATTCTGGGGGAGGTTTTGCACCTGCACCAAGCGTCCGGCCCAGCGTCCCGTGCGGTTCGCCCCGTAAAATTGGAGCAGGCCATGCACCCGGCCATCCGAACAGACGGAACGTTCAATAGCTTCATACTTTTTTACACTGGTCTTCGCCATCAAAAGCCGGAGTTTTAATACTTCCAATACTTCTCCATCCGTTTCCGAAATCAGCCCTTTGACCGTCTTTTTATCCAGCTTCTCCGCTTCCACGCCATGCTCCGCAAGCCAGCCCTTAATCTGCGCCGGAGAGTTGGGATTAGAAAGCCTGGTCAGTTCATAGGCTCTGGCCGTGACCATCTGACGGTACTGGTTATCACAGAGAACTGCATTCTCCACCAGCTGCTGATCCACCAGAATCCCACGGTCATTGATTTCCTGATCCATCCGGTACAACTCCATTTCCGATTCTGGGATGGGAAATTTCCACAGTTTCTGCCGGATCTCTCGCTCCGCATCCACATCCCGGATACAGTAAGTTTTGAACCGTTCCCATTTCTCCGGTGCGTCCTCTGGTCGGTTCCGAGTTCGGCCACCGTTGGCTTTCGTGGGCTTACATGGTATGGAGAAGAACCGGACAAGGTCAGTACCTTCCTTCAGCTTTTTTCTCTGGATATTCAGGACTTCACCCACATTATCCAAGGACAGGGGAAGGGCCAGCATGGCAGACTGGACTGCCGTACACTGCCATCCTTCCGGGGAGAGTTTCCGTCCCAGATACTTAGAGATACAGGTACGCTCAAACTGAGCATTAAACGCTGCTTTTGTAACTGCCGGATCTTCCAAAGCAGCCAGTACCCTCTCTGGAAGCTGTTCTCCACAGGCAAGATCCACAATCTGAGTCGGCTTCTCATCAAATGCATAGGCAAAGAGTAAAATTTCAAAGTTAGGACTGTCCGAATAGGCATACACGCCGCATTTGGTCAGATCCACGTCCGAATAAGTTTCAATATCTATTGACAGGATAGGCATAAAGTTTCCCTCCTTTATTTGCAAAATTGTTTCAAACAAATGGATATTTTTATGTAGAGACGGGTGGAAAACCACCCGCCAGTATAATCAAGAAAGGAAATCCTCGTCTTCTTCTGTCTCAAAATCTTCTGCTGCTGTGGTGCGTCCGCCGAGGCTTTCCCCGTCACGGAGTTTCTGAATATTGCCGAGTCCAGCCGCAATCCCACGGTTTCCGTTGGAGTTATATCCGTAGAAGGTCACGCTGATCTTTCCATAACAGCCGGAGTACACCTCATTCTGATCCAGAATCGGCTGTACATGGGAATCCACCACCTGCGGAGCCTGACGGCTGTTCGCATTGAAGAAATAGCTGTTGGCGTAGGCTTCATCATCCGGGCGGTCAATATCTCCATCACGAAGCGGCAGCTTCAGGTTGGCCGGGATCTTCCCACCCCATTTGGAAATGGAGTCCTTCTTGGCCTGCTCTACGGCAGCTTTGATAGCATTGATGGTTTTCGTGTCGCTCTTCGGAATAATGGCAGAAACACTATACTTGGGATCTCCGCCATTGACGGAATCCGGCTCCCAGCAATGCAGATAGGAAAAACGGCAAGGTACAATTACTTTTGTAGGGTTCATATTTTTAGACATGTTTTAGTCCTCCTTCTGAAAATCCGCTTCTGCGGTTGATGTTTGAATGGCTTCCCGCTTGTCCGACTCTGGGACAAGCGTAATCTTTCCTGCGGGCTTATACACCAATGGGCCGAGAATACGGGCAAATTCTTTCTTCCCCATCAGACGCTCCATATCGGTAATTCCCAGCAGTGTGTGTTTATAAATATCGGTATAGCCTGCAGCTTTTGCGGCAGCAGCCACCTCTTCTTCCGAGGTGTATTTCCGATTGCTCTTTCCCATTACCAGCTTGAAACCGTCCCACTGCTTATGATGGACAATCGCCTGATCCTGTGCGTATGCATAGATATCTGCTGCCCATTTAGAAAGTTCATCCGCCTGCTTCAGCACTTCCGTTATTTCTTCATCTGTAAGAAGTGCAGGTCCCTTAAACTCCATCTGGGCCAGCTTCAGATTTTCCTTAGCTCTCTGCCTGCAGGTAAATCTTGCTTTACAGAACCGACACCAGCTTCCAGCGCTTAGGTCTCCTTCGCCTTTCAGGGCCAATTCTCCGGCGGGGCGCAGCACTTCATTTCCCCATGCTTTCAGATCCTCTGGAGCAATTTCCCATGTGCTGGAATTAGAAAGTCTCGGCTGAAAAATGGTCAGACGAACAGTCTCTATCGGAAAGAGCATCTCGGCCATATCGAGAATGCCAAGCCCATAGATCATCAGCTGTGGATTTTTCTCCGCATACACCGGAACGCCTTTTCCCAGTTTCAGATCAATGATGTGTACCAGCTTGTCCGTCACGATCACCATATCCGCTGTGCCAAAGCAATCCGGCACATAATCAGAAACGTCCACCCTCTGTTCTACAGAGAAAATCGGATAAGGGCATTCCTTCCGGGCAGCTTCGATCTCACCAACTACGAAACTGACATAATCGTCCACCGCTTCTAACAGGTCATCGGAATAATAATCGGAGACCGGACGGCGGGTCTGCTGTTTCAGGTGCTTTTTTATCAGATGTTCTGCCAGTGCATGTCCAGCAGAACCTTCTGCCGCATAAGGACTCTCTTCATCCTGAAATGCCTCGCCCAGCACCAGAGAGGGTGGACAATGGATGAGGCGGTTTGCCGCTGATGGAGAGAACCGTGCGTGAGCGCCCATCAAAGCGCCTCCGCATCTGCCATAAGGGCAGCATAGTTTTCCGGCTTCACGCCAGAGAGTTTCCCGGAATCATATTTCAAAAGCAGTTCTTTCACTTCCCGGCGCTTTCCAGCCTGAGTCTTGGCTGCCAAAACTGCCCGCACTTCTTCAATGGATATTTCCTTCTTCTTAGGTTCAGCCGGAACAGCCATCTCTGCTTTTTTATCCTTCTGGTCTTTTGCCAAAGCACGGTAACCAGCGGCCAGCTTTTCATACCCTTCTGCGAGAGTCTTATAAATTTCATTCATATGTGACATCCTTTCTTAAGCAAATCTCAGTTTGTATACTGCCTGACGGAACGCATCCGTGATGCGGTCATCAATCATCATGGTTTCCGGATAAATCCGGCTGCCATCATCAGAGTAGAGGCGTACCGGAATTCCCAGCTTGCTGGCATGCTCCAATTCAAACGCCATACCATTACTGATTGTGCTTCCAAAAATCCACACCTCATCGCAGATCTTCATCAGTTCTACACCGAGCGTAATACCGAGAATCCGCTCATCCGGATCAGAATCCTTCAGAAACTGCGGATACATCAGATGCGGAACCACAGGGCAATATCCGCAACGGGCCGCAAATCGTGCATGGGCTTTCGCAAGCGCTACATTCCTCTCAACATCACCACGATAGGGAGAACAAATAAAAACTTTTTTCATCGTCATTCACCTGTACCTTTCATAATCATTCGGGGGTGTTCCCGTATTCTGGATTTAATAGGGAGAAAATTGGGAAATGATACTGTTCATAACATCAAGGTCATTTCCTTCCAAAGAGGGGGCCAGCCTTTTCAAAAGTTCTGCCTGTTCCGGTGAGAGCGTTTTCCGGTTTTGATGGTACCAATCTGCTACCTTCACACCGCCACCATATCTGCCACGAACTGTCTCAATTGGGTATGAACACGATAGTTCCTCAATATCACGCCGGATGGTTTTCTCACTCACGCCAAACTCAGACGCCAGATTTTCTACTGTATCCTGGCGTCTGATGCACAGTGCATCGAAGATCGCCGCCCTTCGTTCATTGGGTCTCATCGTGTCACACCTCCTTTCCCTTGCTCCGTGGCTTTAATTTATTGGTTAAACCGGACACCTTTTGACCGCTTTAAAAAACTTTTTCGCAAAACTTTTATCTACTCGTTTATTCTCCGTTTACATATAAAAAAGTGTAAAAAGTAGCTGATAGAAATAAAAAAAGGATCAGAGCATAACTGTAAACATTTACAGTCAGCTCCGACCCTTATTGGTGACTATTGAATTGTCCCTACGGTCAGTCAGCTTTTCTATCTTCTTCATCCTATACGTTTCTGGGCTTTAGATTTTTCTGTTTTTAATAAGTCCAGATAGGCTTTGTAAATCTTTCTGCATTTTGCACACTGAACAGAAATCGTAGCCTTGGTACGGTGATCTACCAATATTTCGCTACCACCACACCACGGACAGCTTAAATGGATATCCATTTGAAATTCTTCCACTGTATCAATCCCCCTTCTTCATTTACTTGTTCGCTAACTAGCGAACAAGTAAATTAAAAATTTTGCGGGCTTCTTAAGAAACCCGCCATATCCTTATAGGTGAACTACTCCCTCATAAAACAAAGGACTTGCTGTGTCATACAAATTTCTTGCCGAATAATCCCCAACTCTTTTAACCGGATCGTAGCTGCCTGAAAGGACACGTTAAAAACTTGTGAAACTGTATCCGCTTCAATATAGCATCTTTGAATTTCTTTTTTCTGAGAAAATCCTGGCTTTTGCCGGAGAGCCCTCACAAGTTTATGAACCATTGCCTTAGGCATTAAAATTGCAGAAGATAATGCATTGGCCTGCCACTCCATCCACTCTTTGTCTGTCCAGACCGCCTGCTGTTCACAATTCATCTTTTTCGTATCAACCCTGCACTGTATCATTGCAGCTTCTTTTCTTTTACCCAGCAAATCCATTAAAGTTATCTGATTAGGGTCATAAGCAAAGTATGGGGTATGTAAAAAAGCATGGCTTGCTTCATGTCCCATTGTAAAACGATACCTATGTTCCTGATTTTCTTCTAAAAGAGTCCGGTCAATAATAATCGTATTGGCCCTGGCACTAATATACTCAGCCCGATTTTGAATAGGATCATATACAGGAACTTTGTCCGTATCATTAAACACCGTCATTCCCAGATAGACACCGCAATGAGATAAATATTGGAAATCCTGATCTGCCCCCAGATAATCCTGGACAAAAAGATCTATATCTATCTCTTGTGGTGTGTGCATGGCGTCCGGATTAAAATCTGATACTAAATTTTCTCCAATGATATCGATCTCCTTCCGGCTTAATACCGGAGCCCCTGATCTCTTTCGAACAATTTCTGCTACATACATAGATAGGCACTTACCCCTTTCGCTTCTTCAGTTCTTCAACAAAATGCTTCCATTCTTCTTCGCCAGCGTCCAAATCCCTGGCTGTACGCAGTGCCGCGCTCACATAATCCCGTTGCATAATATATTCCGGCAAATCTGGGGCAACAGCTTTTCTCTTCTTTCCAGCTAGATTCAGCATCTCATTTTTTTCTTCCTTTGTCAGTTCCAGAATATGAGCGAGTTGATTCAGCTTCTCAATGTCGAAAGGATTTCGCCTATCTTTTTCAACATCCGTAAGAAACGGTGCAGAAACTCCGAGCATATCCGCCATTTTTCTGATGGTTATCTTTTTCTCGATCCTCTTCCTGCTTATAAAATCTCCAAAATTCGCATACGTCATAATCCTTCACCTTTTCATCTCTTTCGTTCTTGTAGTCTTATTTTTACTCTTCTTCGCTTTCTTGTTAGCATTTATGCTTGTTCGCTTTTATGATAACACAAGTATACAAAAAATACCGGGAGTTGTCAATCACCAATATCAAAATGTTTCAGCTTTTAATGCCAAGGATGATATGGTGATTGACTCCCAGATGTCTGAGATGTGCGGTTATTCTTTGAAAGATGCTGTTCTGCAGCTTCCCTGGTAGGGAAGATCCGGCTTTTACGTAACTGGATACTGCCATTGTTGTCAAACCGAACAATATAAAAATCTGAGTTCTTACGAACTATGGTTACTTCTCGAAGAATTCGATTACTTTCAATGATGAAGGCTTTGGATCCTATTTCATATTCCATATAATCATTGTGCCTCCTGAGCAAAATTAAACTCAAGGGAAAGTGTCTGTTTAATCTCTTCTCATTTCGAATTAACGATTCCTACTGTAGCGATGATTATATTATACGAACACACGTTCTGTTTGTCAATGGGATGTTTACTTTATTAAATCTTTAGTATCGTTACTTTAGAGATTCAAGATAGAGCATATCTATTTCGTCACGTATATTTTCAATCATTTCATCATTATTATAATTAATATGGGCCTTTTCGCTTAATTCTGCTATTCTCAAATGAACTTTGTTCATCCCATCGAACTCGACAATTTTAACCGGGATCCTAATCTTAAAAGTTCTTTTATCTGATGTGGCCATTATGAAATTTTCGACCAAATGAGAATTGAGAATTCCACAAATATAGTAGGCCTCTTTTTCGGATATAAATTCACCATCGGATCGTTCGCAAATAGAAACACAATGATTCTGAAATGCTGGTGTTTTCATTCCGCCCCAAGCGGTGTCAACCTGACCTATAACTGCAGATACCCACTTGGTATTATCTCTAAAAACTACATACCACGGCGCATGCGAATAAATGCCTGTTCTGGCTAGTGCATAGTATTCTGCATGTTTATTTCCAATAATTGAATCACTGTATCCTGTCTGCATTTCAAGATATTCCCTATTTTCCTTATAATACTGATAAAGAAGGGGAGAAGACTTACTTAACTCACTTCTATTAAATGGGATCTTGCTATGTTCCTTGTCATATGGAAAAGCGACTATAAACTCTGAAGGTTCAACATGAAATCTTTTGATGCCGACTCCTTTAACCAGTGGACGCAAATATTTGGTTTCAATTTCTGGAGTTCTAACTCCAATAGAATACTTGGATCTTTTGTTTTTATACGTTTCTAATGAAACTGTTTGCTTTTCATGATTAACGTTCTTGAGAATAAAAAGTTGTAATTCTTGTGGGTAATACTCAACACCTTCTCTTCCAATATATGAAGTAGTTCCTGATATTTTCTGAATACTTTTTAGCACTGATATATTATCCGCAACTGTCAAGGCTGTGCGGGTTTCCGTGGTTCTTCCAATAACCTTTTCGTTTATTGTGAAATAATCATTAAAAGTGTCTTGTGAAATTTTATCTGAAATCTTCTCAAGTTTTATCCCTTTATTTAAAACGATTTCTCTATACGGTATCCCTTTAAAATAATCCTGTTTTGTATCGGATATTATATAAGTACAAAAAAGCTGCTGTACAGGATAAAAAGGATGTCCCGACATTGACCAGTCAACAATTTCCTGGAAATATAACCGTCTATCCCCTTCTATATACAAATTTCTATACCCCTCATAGCTCTGCTGGAATAGAAGATTCTGAGGCATCAAAACAGCCATAACACCATGCTCTGCCAACCAATTCTCAGCCGTAATATTCGACAACAATGCACAAACATTTAAATTAATTCCGCCGGTGCGTCTGTCACCAGAAAACAGTTTTCTTGAAACACATGCGTTTTTGATTTTTTCTCTATGAACAGACGGCAGACTTTTCCAATCGACCCAAGGAGGATTTCCTACAATCATATCGTACTTACCTAAAGCGCATAACAAATAATAGTCTGTTATAGTACTCACCATAGAGTCACTTAACATGCCTCGTCTTTTTAATCTAATCCAATCTTCTTTTATTTCTTCGGTTTCATCTTCCGTGCAAATTTTATCTAGCTGTCTAATCAAACTATCATCGTTCTCGTCATCTGAAATATCTGCCATAAAACGAATTGTATTAATAAATTCTTCTTTATTATTGACAGAATGGGTGGGAACTCTTAAGGTTACAGTATTTCCCTCAGCATCAAGCAATTTGTCAACATAGTATTTTTTATCTTCGGTTAGTTTGTCACTATTGGAAACTGTAGAATCCCCAATAAAAACAGGAATATATATTTTTTGTTCATGAGATATGAGATCTGCAATGGTGATAAAATAATTAATACGCGCTAAAATTACCGCCAGAACGTTAGCATCTATTGATGCTACCTCTGTTAATATATGTTCAAGCTGTTTACCTTTTTCCAGATTACAATACTCTTTTCGTTTCATAGATATTACCTTGTGGGGGAATGTACCTGACCCTGCTGCAGAATCCAGCACTCTTACTCCATTTATTCCCTTTAGCGGTGAATATCTAATTGCTTCATTGATCACATTCTCTGCGAGCCACGAAGGAGTGTAATATTCTCCTAGCGAATGCCTTACGCTAGTAGGCATAATTGCCATATATAAATCTCTAAAAAGATCATCGGTTCTGCTGGTCAAATCAGGCATGTTTTCATACTTGAGCAAAACAGATATCACATCATTGATAGTATGATAAATTTGTTCTGTCCATTGTTCCTCTAAGAATACCCATGTAAAACAATTCAGTTCCAACAAATTATATATATGAATTTCTGAAGAAACCGCTCCATTTGCAATACGATTAAGTTCTGTTCGCAAAAATCTTGGCTCAAGATTATATAACTTGCGTAAAGAATACTCTTTCCTATTATTTTTTATAACTGAAACTACCTTGTATGCAATAAGCATACCTATGATTGCCGTAGCTGTGTGTAAAGAAAATAAAATTCTATACTCCTCGTTTGAACCAATTTCTTTTTTCCCGACAATAGATGCTAAGTCCTTTCGTCTCTCTTCAATTGCCTGTTGCTGTGAAGCATCGTCATGAGACAGGCCAAAGTTGTCAAGCCATGAAGAATATGATATAGTAGTTTCCATACACATACTATCTAAAGAAGTATTAATTGCCTTTGTCATAGAATAAATCAGGTTAGTTCCTCTATGCTGTGCTATGACAAGATCATTAATTAAATTTTTTGCATCCAAAGATTTAACAGAAAGTTTAATAATATTTTTAATCAGCCTGCTTAATGCTTTCCCGTCAAATCTTTCTACCGTTTCACTATGAAATGTATTATCAATCCATTCAATAAATTGATACTGGAAACCGTCTGTAACCATAGCAGCATACTCACCAGGTTCTTCCTGATTCAATGCCTGAAGATATTTAATCGCCTGCTTTTCTGCTTTTTCCATATCTGCAATTGTCAAATACTTTGAGTGCTTTTTATATTCGATGATAAAATTATTGTACTTACTATCAATCCTACCATTTTTGCTCACAGCATGAAACTTTGTGTCATCATCATCAAAAGCAGTTAATTTTACACTTCTTTCGCGATAAGGCGTATATCCATCATATCCCGCAGGAATGAGAATAAGATCGGAAATATTAACCAATTGATGATCCATTTCAAAAGCAATCGTACTTTCAGATTCTGCTTGCAGAGCGATTGTATTGATTCTGTCACTCATTACCTCTGTTAATTGATCCCAGGTATCCCCTCTAATAACAGACTCAAGTTCCTCTGATTCCAGCTGCTTCTGAATATCTTTGATCAAATTATTGATTCTAATAGCATATTCTTCCATATATAAGCCTCCAAACATAATTTCTCATTGCCCACTAAAAATAATACTAAAAATTGATGCCCTTGTCAATCGGATCTCTGTACTGCCCACATCTTTTTTGAATATTTTTAATGCCCCTGGTCATCTAAAATACTTGCTATTTATAAAAATCAGAGCTAACATGAACTGACAAAAAAGGAGGATTGCTCAATGAAAAAACTTATAGTTTCTAAAGCTGTTAAAGAAAAAATACCACAAGATTTAATAAAGGAAATATACCGTCTCATTGTCGCTTTGCCAACTACAGAGATTGTACATCAATTTATTCTATTTTCTGACAGTAAAGGTACTACTCTTACTCATACTGTACCTCTTAGCAATTTCAACTATTCACTTTACTTTTCTAAAAAATTTAATTTAAACAATTCTTTTTCTATTATTGCCTATGAGAAAAGCGATAAAATAATGATAGCATTAACCTATGAAATAAAATAAAATATAAACTATCTGGTTTTAAATATATGAGTTTGACATTTCTTTTTACACACTTCTGAAAGCAGACAATTAAATGAACATATTTATAGAGGTTTATAATCTAATTCATATGCATGTGAATAATCTTTCACAATCATCTGATATTTTGCAATTCCTTTCATATCAGCAATATGTATAAGTAGTTTTCGATAAATATCAGGAATCTGACATCCCAAATAAATTGCAACCGGCGGCTTAATAATTGGATAACGATTTTTTTGTTCTATAGCTTGATTAGGTGTTGAACATATTATTCTCCACTCATTCTCATATTTCCAATCATTTGACTTGTTTAATGCAGCTTTCGTAAATAGGAACTCATCTTCGTAACTTCCTTCTGGCAGAATTCCTATGCATTCTTTCATGTATTGTTCCACACGCCATTGGCCGTAGCTTGTTGCGTCAAAACGTTTATCAGAATAGATTATCGGATATATAGTAGCTAACTTAATATTTCCGCATGATCGATTGGGACAATTAGAGCATTGCGAAATATCGTTATCTCTAAAATCATATCCTATTGCAAATCCTTTGTGATTGTCTGCATAATGTGCCCACATTAATGGGGACTTTATACTTTCAGAAAGACAAGCCATTTTTATGTGACCTCGTATTTCTTCTCTAATTGCGGAAAAACTTGTCTCCAAAAACGCATCAAGTCCAGGAAGAATTTGTTGTACTTTATCCAAAAATGTCCGCTCATCCAAAGCATCAAGTCCATTTCTTATAAATGTACGCATATTTGAGTCTGCAAACTTCAAATTCTCTAGAGGTTCCTGATACTGTTTTATATATTTAAATAAAGTTGCAGCATTTTCAGGGGCAAATACTTTTTTTGCATGTTCTAGTATTGTTGGTTTATCAAGGAATAAGAGACTATCGTGTAAATCATTAAATAGCGAAGCATTCGCTAACCATATCTCATCTTTCTCAAACGCATCCAAACTATATTCTGTACATGATCTAAATTTATAAAGCTGGTTAGGTATATTATTTTGAATGAATTGAATCATTGGCTGCATTTTTTGATTAAATTCTTCTGGCAAAGTATTCCTGTTAACTTTTATATTTTCTACAATTTTTTCAAACTCGTCTCTATAATTCACTATAACCCTCCCAAATATTTACCACTTCTGTTACCCGGACTTCTTTGATTCCTATAGCTCTAATTGCCTCAAAATCCAATGCAATTTTCCAATCGTCCATGCTGATTTCTTCTGCATTTATAGATTAACACACCACAGAACATAATGCGCATAAAATTTCTAAATGCTTCTGCCAGATTGTTTTATACTTTTCGGTAAAAGTAAACATTTTCGCATAAGCCCGTTATCCAACCATTTTTCTTACCCCTCTTCACTCTTCGGAAACTGATATACATTCTGTAAAACAAAGAAACACACCACATTTACAAATATTCATTCTGAAAATCTCTAAGCATACCTTTATTCCGGCTAAAATATCCACCTTTAGAATAGCAAAAATGGGATGCTTATTCACACCCCATATTCGCTGTTTTCTCTTATTTCCAGGCATTTTGCCCTTACTTCTGCCAAAAGATATGTTTCCGCAAACAGCTATATCTTGTGGTATTTATTTCGTTTTCCATTGCATTTATACAATATCTCGTGTGAGCAGTACTACCGTCTCAACATGCACCGTCCCCGGAAATAAATCCACGCAGCTTACCCGTTCCGGCACATATCCTTTTCCTGTCAGCAGTTCCAGATCTCTCGCCAGACTGGTCGGTTTGCAGGAGATATAAACGATCCTCTCTGCCCCAAATCCAATGATCTTTTCCAGTGCTTTCGGATGTACTCCGTCACGTGGAGGATCAAGGATAATCAGATCCGGCACTTCCTGCAGCTCATCAACTACTTTCAGCACATCACCGGCCCAGAAGCTGCAGTTATCCAGTTCATTCAATGCCGCATTTTCTCTCGCTGCCTCAACCGCTTCCTCGATGATCTCGACGCCGACCACTTTTTTTGCTACCGGTGCCGCGATCTGGGCGATGGTGCCTGTTCCGCTGTACAGGTCAAAGACAACTTTATCCTTCGTATCTCCGATATATTCCCGTGCTGTCTCGTACAGTACCTCGGCCCCCAGAGAATTGGTCTGGAAGAAGGAGAATGGTGTAATCTTGAATTTCAGTCCCAGAAGTTCCTCATAAAAATAGTTCTGTCCATACAGAATTTCTGTTCCTTCATCTTTTACCGCATCAGCCAGGCTGTCGTTTCTCGTATGCAGAATTCCCGCAAAAGTTCCTTTCAGCGGTAATGCCAGCAGTGCTTCTTTCCACCCTCTCAGCAGAGCTTCTTCCCCTGTATAAGCGGATGTTGTAATCAGGTCCGCCAGAATTTCTCCTGTTTTTACCGCCTTTCTTACAAGCAGGTGGCGGAGATATCCGTCATGGCGCATCCGGTGATAGAACGGCACCTTCTGCTGTTCAAAATACTCTCTGGTACATTCCAGAATCATCCGGAAATCCTCATCCACGATCCGGCACCCGGAAACGGTCACAATATCGTGAAAGCTTCCCCGCTTATGCATGCCAAGTGACAGCGGGCCGTCCTTATATTCATCGCCGAATGTAAATTCCATCTTATTCCGGTACGCTTCCCGCACCGGGCTTTCCTTGATTCCTTCAAATACTCCTTCCGGAATCCGGTCTTTCAAAAGTTCCCGTACCTGGGATTCTTTGAGTTCCAGCTGCTTTTCGTACGGAAGGCTCTGGTAGGAGCATCCTCCGCACTGTCCGAAATGTGGGCACGGCGACGGGATCTCGTCTTTCGATGTCTCAAGGACTTCCAGAAGCCGTCCTTCGGCTTTCCCTTTTCTCACTTTATTAACTGCCACTTTTACTTTCTGTTCCGGAATCACATGCTTCACGATGATATCCTGCTCTTCGCCTTCCACTTTCACAATTCCTTTATTTGGAAATTTGACGCAGCAGACAGTTCCTTCATATATGGTTCCTTTTTTCATGGTTCTTCTCTCTCCTGTATTGATTCTCAAAAAAATAAGGCAGGAAGTTGATTTCCTACCCTATCTTCTCTTGCTTTTCCAAGTTTTACTCTACTTCATCTTCGTCATCGAAGAAGTCGTCGTCAAAATCGTCATCGAAATCTTCTTCAAAATCTTCCAGATAATCTGGTGTAAAGAATGAGTATACTGCGTAAGCAATCGCTGCTACCGCTGCTACGGCTCCAATAATCGCCAGTACCCAAACAATCACCTTTTTCGTATTATCTTCATCTTTTTTCTGTAATAATTCGCTTAATTTGGAAGCTGCCATAATCTCTTCAAACTTTCCGCTCATGCTCCCTCTCCTTTCCGATGTTGCCATCTCAACGCTTATTCTTTTTGGTAATTATACCACTATCATAGACAGAATGCCATCCTTTTATGTGAACTTTTCCTGATTTTGTCATTTTAAAGGGTGCTGTTCACACCATACTCAGAAGCACGACGAGTGCGCATGCGGACGGCGGTTTGGGGTGAACCGTACTTTTAAAATTACAATTCCCCATGCTCTTTTGTCCGTCTGTCTGATCTGCGCCTACTCAACCTTCTTGAGTCTCGCAAATGCCGCAAACATTTTTTTCACTCCGACCGTATCGAACTCGACCGTTACTTCGTAGTCCCGGCCGCCTTCTGTGATCGCTGTCACCAGTCCTTCACCGAACTTCATATGACGGACACGGTCTCCCACGTCATAACCCGGTCCTTCTCCGGAAGCCACCTTAAACTGTTGCACCGGCTTTTTGATACCGAATGCCTGAGAATGAAAAGCTGCTTTTGCCTTGGCGTAGGTCTGGTTTCTTGCAATCTCCATCTGCGGTTTTTCTTTGTGCAGCTCTTTGTGCCCGCCCAGAAGTTCTTCCGGAATCTCCCGTAAAAACCGGGAAGATTTGTTGTACTGGGTCTCGCCCCGTACCATCCTTCTCCTTGCACAGGTCAGCGTCAGCTCTTTCATGGCTCTTGTAATACCGACGTAGCAAAGGCGTCTCTCCTCTTCCAGTTCCATCGGATCATCTGCTGTGATGGTCATATAACTTGGGAAGAGCCCGTCCTCCATTCCCGCCAGAAAGACATACGGGAATTCCAGTCCTTTCGCGCTGTGTAAAGTCATCAAAACGACATAATCGCTCTCCTCGTCCAGATTGTCAATATCGGCCACCAGCGCTACTTCCTCCAGGAATCCGGACAGCGTCGGCTGTTCTCCGGTCTGCTCACAGCTTTCCTCGTAGGAAGCCACCTTGCTTTTTAATTCTTCCACGTTTTCAATCCGGCTTTCGGCGTCTTCCATATCGATCTCTTCGAGATAGCTTTCATAATCCAGCGTCTCGATAATATCATTTAACAGGGCAAGCGGTGTCATCCGGCCTGATTCCTCTTTGAAATGCTCGATCAAGGCGGTAAAAGATTCCAGACGGGAAACGGCGCGTCCGATATTCGGAATCAGGTCCGCTGCCCGAAGCGCCTCATAAAATCCGATTTCTTTCTGGATAGCATATTCCTGCACCCGGTTGATGGAAGTCAGTCCGATTCCCCGTTTTGGCACATTGATAATTCTGCGTACTGCCAGATCGTCCCGCCCGTTTTCGATGGTACGGAGATAGGCAAGCAGATCCTTGATCTCCCGTCTTGCATAGAAGTTGACGCCTCCGATCACTTTATATGGAATGTTGGTGGATACAAAGCGCTCTTCAAACATACGAGACTGTGCGTTAGTTCGGTACAGAACGGCACATTCATTATAGGAAGCGCCCTCTTCCTTGACTTTCTTCTGAATGGCTCCCGCAATATAGTCCGCCTCGTCGTAGGCATTGTCAAACTGACGGCAGACCAGCTTCTCCCCTTCCGGATTCTCGGTCCAGAGTGTCTTGTCCTTCCGGCCGTGATTGTTGCGGATCACGGCATTGGCCGCATTCAGGATGGTGGAGGTGGAACGGTAATTCTGCTCCAGCTTGATTACCACCGCATCCGGAAATTCCTCTTCAAAGTTCAGGATATTCTTGATATTGGCTCCCCGGAATTTGTAGATGGACTGATCGTCATCCCCTACCACACACAGATTCCGGTATTTGGATGACAGGATCTGGATCAGGCGGAACTGCACCGTGTTCGTATCCTGATACTCGTCCACCATAATATAGCGAAACCGGTTCTGATAATACTCCAGCACATCCGGCTGTGTCTGGAACAGCTGAACCGCCTTCACAAGCAGGTCATCAAAGTCCAGTGCATTGTTGGCACGGAGCTGCTTTTCGTATTCCGCATAAACTTCGGTAATCTTTTTTCTGGAAAAATCACCCTCTGCTTCAAGACGGTATTCTTCAGGGCTGATCATCTCATTCTTTGCGGAAGAAATCGCGGATAAAAGTGCCCGTTCTTTGTACATCTTCGTATCGATCTGGAGATAGCGGCATACTTCCTTCATCAGCGACTTCTGATCGTCCGTATCGTAAATCGTAAAGTTCGTATCATATCCGAGCCGATCAATAAATCGTCTCAAAATCCGCACACAGGCAGAATGAAACGTGCTGACCCAGATACTCTCGGATCCGAATCCGACCAGCTGATCCACGCGTTCCCGCATTTCGCCCGCTGCTTTATTGGTAAATGTAATGGCGAGAATATTCCACGGGTTCACCCCTTTTTCTTCAATCAGATAGGCAATGCGGTGCGTCAGCACCCTCGTCTTTCCCGATCCGGCTCCCGCCAGAATCAGAACCGGTCCTTCTGTCTGATAGACCGCTTCTTTCTGCATATCATTCAATGAATCATAAATACTCATTTTCTATGTACTCCCATCTCTGTTCGTAGTTTTATCAGTATACCATACATCTGTTCGATATTTCAAGGTATTGGAAGATTCTTCTGGCCCAACCTTTCACAAAAAACTTGCCATCTAGTTTTTAAAACTATATAATGTATATATGAAGTTTTTACACGAGGGGTTTTGACGTTATGACGATTGACACAAATGATTTATTAAACAGTATTTTAGACAGCCTTTCCAGAATCGATTATATCCATCCGGGTGAAATCCCGAATATTGATTTATACATGGATCAGGTTACGACATTTATGGAGACACAGCTAAGTTCCACGAAGCGCTACGAGCAGGACAAGATTCTTACGAAGACGATGATTAACAATTATGCCAAGAATCATCTTCTTCCACCTCCGGTAAAGAAGAAATATTCCAAAGAGCACCTTCTTGTTCTGATTTTTATCTACTATTTTAAAAATCTGCTTTCGATCCACGATATCGAGCTGCTTTTGAAGCCTCTGACCGAGAAGTATTTCCAGACATCAGAAGATTTTGATCTGTCTGCGGTGTACAAAGAGGTCTGCCAGCTGGAAAAGAGCCGGATCACTTCAGTTCAGGAGGATATCAAAAATCTCTGGGAGGAATCTTCCCGGACTTATCAGGATGCACCGAAGGAGGATCAGGAATATCTGCAGCTGTTTGCATTTATCTGCTCGCTGAGCTTTGATGTCTACATCAAAAAGACAATTATCGAAAAACTGATTGATTCTTTCTCCGATGAGAAAAAATAAAAAGAACAAGACGCTGAGGGCCGTGAGGCTTTCAGCGTCTTTATGATTACTCTTTGTTTTCAATTCTGTCAAATACCATATCGTACCCGTCATTGCCGTAGTTCAAAGAACGGTTTACACGGCTGATCGTCGCGGTTGATGCTCCGGTCTTCTCTGCAATCTCCAGATACGTCTTCTGCTCACGCAGCATTTTTGCCACCTCAAATCTCTGAGATAAAGACAAGAGCTCATTGATCGTACAGATGTCTTCAAAGAAAATATAACACTCTTCCTTATTTTTCAGGCTGAGAATCCCTTCAAACAGATTGTCCACAGCCTCTGTCTTAATTTTCCTACTCATATCTACCCTCCATATCTTGTTCGTCGGGCAATGTTTCTGCCGAGTACTATTTTAGCACACTAAACTCATAAAGTCTAGCAGTTGTTATCATTTCCGTTTGATAAGACTGTAAAATTTTTCATAAGACGTTGTGGCAATCAGTTCTTCCGGGAAATCGGTCTCCTGAAGAATTTTTTCGATACAGCTAAACTCTCCGGCGTCTGCGTCGATATGTGCGTCACTGCCTGTTGTGATATAAACGCCCTCTTTTTTGCAGAGTTCCAGAATTTCCTTTGCGTTGACCTCAGTATTCACACGGAATCCGCCCGGACGCAGGGAGGAATTATTCATCTCGAGAAGCGTATTGGTCTCCTTCGCTCCTCTGACAAGTTTTTCGTAATCGATCGGAAACCGGCCGTCGTCCGGATGACCAATAATATGAATATACGGATTTTTCATCACGTTGAGATAGGCCTGTGTATTCAGCTCCCTGGAACGGCTTTCTCCATAGCACGGTCCATGGATACTCGCAATGGCAAGATCCATCGACTTCAAAACACCTGCCGGAAGATCTACTGTACCGTACTCGTCCATGATATTCAGTTCCACACCCATCAGAATGTGAAGCCCGTCCACTTCTCTTGGTACGACTGTATAATTCTGGAAATAAAATTCATGGCACGCTCCAGGCATCTCCGGTGCATGCTCCGTCAAGGCAAGCGCCTCCAGTCCCCTGTTTTTTGCGGCCTGAATCATCTCCATTCTCGTACTGTAGGCATGCCCGCTTACCACAGTATGAGAATGTGAATCTACTAAGATTTTCAAAAAGATCCCTTCTTTCTTTATATCTTTTCTACTTTACTGCTTTAGTTTAACATATTTTTCCATTAAGAACAATGATACATACTTCTTTCATTTCCGTCCATACTTTTGATTGAGGTGATCCAAATGAAGAAAGATTCAACTGTAAAGAAAGCCCGGAAGAATCCAGATTCTTATGATTATCTGGCCAATTCTGCTTCTGCCAACGACTGTACCGGCCTGATTCCATCCGCACCGCAGTCTGAAGCAGAACTTCAGTCTTATGAAGAAGTCTACGCCTATACTGCTCCAAAAATCAAATCCCAAAAAGGCTCTGATCAATCCTGAAAAAGGGATGCCCGCCTGCGGCAAGTTTCCGCAGACGGGCATCTTCTTTTAAAACAACGTCATCTGTCCTGTACAGTATTTCTCCTGCTTTGCGATCCTTACCTCATCCTCCGGCCGGAGATGTCCGGTCAGTAACGGGGAGGTTGGATCGTGTTCTCTCATCTTCTTTTGTACAAGATCCTTGTTCTCATTTGCGTAGCAGTAAATGCAGCCGTTCCCGCATGTATTGTATTCTCCGATGTCACTTCCAAGAACACAGCTGCATCCCTCTCTCGGAGTCTTTTTCCCGCCCGGAATCTGCATTTCCATGCCGACCGCATGTTCCAGAATCTCCTTTGTCATACAGCCTGAAATATCGATGCCGTACGGTGCAAGTTCTGTACCTTCACAACAGGAACGTACCCGGATCTGATACTTCCCTGCAATCTGTGCAAACTCTTTTCCGATACAGAGCCGTTCCTCTTTGCGAACCGGCCGGACTCCCGGAAAATTCCGCTTCGTTTTTGCATACAGATCAATAAAACTGATCACACACTGATCGGTATATCCGCTTAAGTATGCACACATCGTTTCATACGCCTCCATATGAAAGGACAGGCTGTACCGGTCCGACAGAAAAATCGGATCATAACGCCAGCTGACAGCCCGTTTTCCAACCTTTTCGGAAAGCACGCGGAAGGATTCCAGTACCTTTCTCTTGTCCGGTACCTGCGGTTCGATCTCTTTTCCGTAGGGTGTGATCGTCACAAACCAGAACTGCGGAAATACCGAAATCTCATCGAGTCTTCCAAGCATCGGTCCCGGATTCTTGGTACAAAAGGCAAGACAATCCACCACATCCGGCGTCAGACGGTACCGTGTGACCTGCTGCGGATAGTAAGGATTTCTCACAAGCACATATTTTTCCCGGATCCTCCGGAAAAACCAGTCGCTGTAACAGGCAGGAATATCTGTCCGCATCCCGGTATTGATTATCACAGCTCCCACTCCTTTCCTCCAGGGCTTTCCTTTGAAACGCCTGATCAGGACAGGGTAAATGCTTCTTCCGCGCCTGTCGTATCGATCAGTGCCGTCATGAGCGCATCCACGTCTTCGCCAGGGATCTCCCATACATTTTCTGTCTCACTTTCCTGCACATGTACGGTAATGGTCGTCTTGTCACCGTACTGTGGATTTTCAAGAGCGGTATTGAGACATTCGTAGAGCATCTCTCCCGCTGCCTCCGTCATCTCCTCATCGGTAGGCGCCGCCTGATTATTCAGAATATTGTTCTGCACCTGGGACAGATAATCCTGCAGTTTCTGCTGGAGCAGCTCTTCTATTCCTCCAAACATAATGATCGGTTCTACTTCCACGCCGACTTCAAAGCTTCCGTCATCCTGCTCTTTTGCTTCCTGCACGGTATATTTTGTCTTTTGCATCAGGTTTGGAATATAGCTCCGGTACTTTTCCGTCAGCTCGTCCGAAAATCCAAGGGAATCAAATTCCTGCATGTAGGAATCGATCGCTGCCTCGTACTGTTTTTTCGCTTCTTCTTCGCTGGACTCGGAAATTGCCTCGTATGCCTTTGTTTCTCCCCTTGTCACCATATCCAGAACGGCCTGTGTATATCCTGTCGCATCAAACGGCTGCTGGCATCCTGTCAGCAACATAAGTGACGCTGTCAGAATAAAAACAACTGTTTTCTTTACATACTGTTTCATCTTTTTCTCCTTTCAGTTTTTTTCAGTATAACATACTTTAAAAAAACTGTCATCCGGGCAGTCCGGATTCAACAGCTTTGCTTCCCCTTTTATAAAAAACCGGACTGATGGGAATACTGTCACCAGAAAGGAAATTCTTCGGGAGGTACTTATGTCAAAAACTTCTTTAGACCGCCGGGTTGTAACTATAATGAATCACATTCACGCAGGCGTACTGTATTGTAAAAACGACCGGTACTCTACCATATTGTACGCAAATGATTATTTTTATCAGATGATCGGTTATGAGAAGGATGAATTTGCCATTTTATTCAGCAACCGTTTTGCCGATCTGGTGGTGGATGATGTGGCCCCGATTCTGATATCGGTCAAGGAACATATCGCTCTTGGGAAAGATCTGGACTTCGAATACCGGATGCATAATAAAAAAGGGGAAATCTTCTGGATTCACGACACCGCAAAATACGATCCGGAAAATGACAGCTGGTATGTCACGATCATGGATATTACTGAAATGAAAAGTTTGAAATATGAACGAGAGCGGCTGGAATTCTATCTTAATAACATGCCGAACAAAATTGTCATCTGCAATCTGGATACTACCATTATCTATAAAAACAGACAGGCAGCTCAGTGCAGTTATTTCAATTCTGAGGCCACTTCCCTGTATCAGCTGGAAAGAGGGCATGTTCTTGTGAAAAGCCTAGATGAGATCCTGTGCCGTGCGTCTGACGGAGAAACGCAGGAATATGAAACACGATACCGGAAAAATGGTGTATTTATCGGTCATGACAAAAACCGTCTGATCCCGATTCGCAATTCAGAAGGGAAAATCATGAATTATATGCAGGTCAGCGAAGACCTGCTGGCGAAAAGCGACGGACTGACACGTTTTCCTACCAGATCCATGTTTGAATACTATTTTTACTGTTTTACCGGTTCCAGACCTGATACTCCTGTTCATCTGATGATCATAGACGTCGACGAATTCAAAGGGATCAATGATACTTACGGTCACCGGACCGGAGATGAAATCATACGTATGACCGCGCGTAAACTCACTTCCATGCTTGGATCGGAAGATTACATCTGCCGCTTTGGCGGAGATGAATTTCTGATTCTGTTTGTTGACCAGGCGCTGGAAAATATCATAAAAAAAGCGCGGTATGTTCTGAATACCGCGCTTTCTCCGGACAGCATAGGGGGAACTACCATCCGGATCACCTACAGTGCCGGAATCGCTTCACGCGGCTCCGGAGACGATTATGAAAGTCTGCTCCTGAAAGCCGACCGCGCTCTCTATCGCACAAAGGCAAATGGTAAAAATAATATTCATATCTTCAACGGATCCTGAATGTCACATCCGCCTCATTTTTCTCCGGAGAATGTCCTCCGGAGATTTTTATATTTTCCTCATTTCGACTGCTTCCATTCTGAGAGACCGTCCGACTGTGCCAAGAGTGGACACGCCATCCGCCCGGGTCCACTGAGTCCATCCGGTTCCCTGAATATGTGCTCTCCACTCGAAATTTCCTTTCAGCCGCAGACATTCCAGACGTTTCTTTTCCCCGGCCGTTCCGATCAAGATATTCTGATTCACTGTCCCGTAGTCGATCCATCCTTCGTCCTGAATATGGGCCTGTGCCTCGATATTGCCGCAGTGCTGGCTTTTAATCCGCAGGGCTTCAAGCCGGAGGGCGGATCCGGTCGTTCCAGCAGTCATGCCGTCCGCCATCCAGACGGTATCTCCGCTTCCCTGCACATGTGCCAGATAGGCAATATCCGCAACTTGGATTTCCACTGCCTCGATCTGCAGCGACTTCCCTTTTTCACCGGCCCACTGTCCGTTGACACACCACCTGCTCCATCCGAGATTTTTCTGGTGCACACGGTACAAATATACTGTATCCCCGGATTCAATTTTCAGTGCTTCGAGCCGTTTTTCCTGCCCGGTTGTTCCGATAATTGTAGATTCTGTAATATTTTTGTACAGTTTGTCACCGATATCCCGGATATGTACGGTCACATCCATATGCTTCACTGGAGAAATCCGCAGTGCCTCCACTCTCCTGCTCTGTCCGGTACTGCCGGCCATTGCTCCGTCACACTGCCAGTTTGCCCATCCGATACCACGAAGATGACCCTGGTAGGACACTTCTCCTTTCCGGTCCTTCCTCTCCTGAAAAACGCCCGCATGGTCAAGGACTGTTCCATCCTGATCTTCTGCTGTCTGCTCTCCTGTACAAAACCACGCCTCCGTCCTGCTTCCCGTCAGCCGGTTCAGATCGCATTGCGGGGTAATTCCAGGACAGTGCCCGATACTCGTATACTGATGAAGATCTACTCCACTGTGGCAGGGATAGCCGGAATTATAAGTCCCGTTATTCAGGCCATACCGTGATTCCCACCATGCGCAGCCGGACGGGCGTGACCGGATAATCTCCTGATATCTGCTGTAATCCGCATAACCGGTGTACAGCATGAACTTCTTTCCGCTTCCGGCAAGATAATCCATTGCTCTCTTTACGTCGGTGGCCGCATTTCCCTCTTCCGCATCAAGCGCGTATCCGACAAAATATTTACCGGCTCTGGCCTTGCAAACCTCTGTCAGAAAGACTGCCTGAGCCGGTTCATTCCCGTTCCGGAGATAGGCATACAGCCAGTATGGAATCTCATTGTTCTCACAGCCTCTGATAAAATCATCCAGCGTAGGATCTGTGTAATCCGTCCCTTCCGTCGCCTTTGAGATCAAGAATGGACAGTTTCTCTTTACAAGCCTCCAGTCTTTAACCGGCCTGTACCGGGAAATGTCTGCATAATATGCCATAGCCTATTCCTCCTTTTGCAACTGTTTCAAAATCTGATTGACGTAAGTACTTGCTCCTGCAGCAAGAACTCCCTGAACAATGGCCGTGAATATCGCAAGTGCCGCTTCCCGTCCTGAGCCCACTGGTCCGTTTGCAAATACCCAGATGCCGCAGAGCAAAATACCGGCGGTTCCAAGAATCACCGGAATCCATTTGTCTTTCACTACAGTCGTTTTCTTTAGGCCGATGCCTACAATATACAATACAACTGCGACTACAATCAGTTCCGGTTTGATATACTCCGTAATCAGTTCCATATTTTTCCATCCTTTCTTTTTTTCCGGGAGGCTATTCCCCTCTTCACTCTAATTTATGTGAAAATTTCTATTTCGGAACATGGAATTTTCTCATTTTTCCTTCCATATTTCCTAAAAAAAGCAGTGCTTTTGTCCCCGAATTATTGCCTTTAGCACACTTTTGTGTTAGCATAAATACAGGTACTGACAGTATGTACAAAAACTGAACGGAAGTACCCTTCCAGGGCAGTGCATACGATGCGGCAGCACTTGGACGGAAGTAGATAAAGAAAAGGAGAAACAGACAATGAAAGAATTTACTTATGTAATCACTGATCCAGAAGGAATCCATGCAAGACCGGCAGGACTGCTTGTAAAAGCTGCAGCAGGATTTAAAAGCGACATCAAGATTGAAAAGGATGGCAAAGCTGCAAACGCAAAAACAATCTTCGGTGTAATGGGACTTGGCGTTAAGAAAGACATGGAAGTAAAAGTGACAGCTGAAGGTGAAGACGAAGATCAGGCAGTTGAAACACTTCAGAAATTCTTCAGTGAAAATTTATAGATTCCGGTACACAGTAAAATAGCGGAATATGCAGAGGGAAAGGAATCCGGAAAACCGGAAGTCTTTCCCTTGCATTTTCTCCGGGAAGTGATATACTGTATTTATCTGCAGATATGGTTCATCGGTAGAACGCTAGCTTCCCAAGCTGGAAAGGCGGGTTCGACTCCCGTTATCTGCTGTCAGGAGCCCTTGGTTTGACCGGGTTTTCGATACCGGGGCTTTCAAAAAGGGAATCCAAATGGTAATCAGAATATGCGTGTGCATGTTCTGGTTATTTTTTTATTCGATAAAAAGCTTGCTTTTTGTCGGAAATATGGGTACAATTTCTCCGGTACATAGTATCTTTACGACAAGATTAAGAAGTGATGAGGAGTTAATATGAAAGAAAAGTGGATCAGCAGTATTATTGCAGGGGCATACATTGCCATGGGCGCCATGGTGTATTTAAGTATACCGGACAAGATCATCGCAAGTTTCTTTTTCTCAACAGGTATTTTACTTGTGTTGAATCTTCACAACCGGTTATTTACAAGGGTCTGCCCTCTTGCGGCCTATGATCGTTCTTACCGGTTCAGCGATATGGCGATTGCCTGGATCGGAAACGGGATCGGTACACTGATTGTTGCCGTACTCATTCATTTTACAAGATTTGAGGCTGGAATTCTTGAGCGTGTGAAAGAAATCGTAACACCGAAGATCGGAGATTCCCCGGTCAGCCTGATTCTTCTTGGTATCTTCTGCGGCCTGTTTGTAGCGTTCGCGGTTTTCGTCGGAGGAATCCGGCAGAAACAGGGATCTTTCGCCCAGATTTTTTATGTATGGCTGTTTATCACCGCCTTCGTTTTCTGCGGATTTGAACATATAGTAGCGGATATGTATTATCTGTCCGTATATGCTTTCAATTTCCCGATCGCCCCGGATCAGATCCTGAAAGTGCTTTTCTGTGTGACGATAGGGAATATCATCGGCGGTGCCGCTGTCGGATACTCCATCCGACGTCTGGACACATCTGCAAAATAAAAAGACAGGAAAGAGTTTCGTATGTACGTGCTCTTTCCTGTTTTTTGCATTTTAATAGCCAGTACAGGGAATGTACTGGCTGAGGGAAAAAGTTATGAAAAAGTTTATTCACAAAGTATTACTTACTTTGTAGTTTCATAATACATGTCAATTGTGAAGAAAGTGTGTTCAAAATATCAAAAAAGTATTAAAAATTTATTTCGCAGCCTTTTTTGCGAATTCCGTTGTGACAAGATCTTCGTACGGAGTCCTGGAATCCAGTTCGCCGGCATCCTCCAGAATGTCCTGTAATAATTCAAAGCTGTCCTGATTGAATATCAGATCTTCTTTCCATGTCTTCTGCTCATAATACCGTGAAACGATCGTTGTGATTGTTTCCAGATCATTTTCTTTAAACTGTGGCTGGATGACTTTTGCTATTTCCTCCGGTGTGTGTGTATTTACATAATCCATCCCTTTTTGAAGGGCATCCGTAAAACTCTGGATCAGGTCCGGATGCTCCTCCAGATAGCTCTTTTTCGCTGAGAATGCCGTATAAGGCACATAACCGCTCTCTTTGCCAAGCGAGGCAACAACGTAGCCTTTTCCGGCAGCTTCCAGTGTGGTGGCCCCCGGTTCAAATTCTACCGTAAAGTCTCCCTGTCCACCGGAAAAAGCGGCTGCTGTGGAACCAAAATCAATGTTTTGATTGATCATTACATCTTTTTCCGGATCGATATCGTTTTGTTTCAGGATATATTCAAAGACCATCTCCGGCATTCCTCCTTTTCTGCCACCAAGGACCGTCTTCCCTTTCAGATCTTCCCATGAAAAATCTTCAATCGGTTCTCTCGATACGAGGAAGTTTCCTGCTCTTTGTGTCAGTTGGGCAAAATTGACAACATAGTCTTTGGCACCTTCATTATACGTGTAAATGGAAGATTCCGATCCCATAAATCCGATGTCCGCCTGACCAGAGAGCACTGCCGTCATGGTTTTGTCTGCTCCAAATCCGGTGACAAGTTCCAGGTCGATCCCTTCGTCCTTAAAATAATCTTCCTCGATAGCCACATACATCGGGGCATAAAAAATGGAATGGGCAACTTCATTCAAAGTTACTTTTGTAAGTCTGGTTTCCTCCTTTTTGTCCGATTCTGATGAACCGGTCTCTTCTTTTGCACATCCGGCAAGTACAGATGCTGCGAGAGCAGCAACAAGAAGTGCGGACAAAAGCTTCTTTTTCATAATAACCTCCACAAAACTGTTTCATACCATCAGATTATGCACTCCCACGAAAGGTGTGAAGGCCGCTTCTCATTCCGTATTTATCAGAATTTTATTGAAATTCGGACAATTCTTCTTTTACGCTCTATATTTCTCGACAAATCATTGACTTTTCACGCAAAAAGTGCTATGCTCTAGTAACATCGTATATTCGATGTATGGCTTATTGTTTTTATTTTTTATGGAGGTAGCACTATGAACAAGGGTACCGTAAAATGGTTCAACAACCAGAAGGGATATGGATTTATCTGTGATGAATCCGGAAACGATGTATTTGTACACTATACCGGACTGAATATGGATGGATTCAAGACTCTGGAAGAAGGACAGTCTGTTGAATTCGAAGTAACAGAAGGAGAAAAAGGTCCTCAGGCTGTCAATGTGACCAGGTTATAATCGAAATTGTATGCATCTTTTATTTATATAAATTCGTTTTTCAATTTAGATATTTAAAAGCCATAGAATCTGGATTACAAAAAAGGCTGTCGATGACAGCCTTTTTTGATACGTTTCTTTATAAATTTGCTTTATAAGCCTCATCTGCTTTCCAGACACCGAATCCACTTTGCTTCAATATGTCTGCCGCTCTTTCCGGCTCATCTGTCTTTAGGACTGCGGAAGCATCTTTACCGTTCGCGAATGCGTACATATATTCTACGTTAATTCCGCCTTCCACAAGCTGATGCATCGCTTTGCTCAAAGACCCGGTTGCATGCGGAACTCTCAGGGCAATAACCGGTGTGAGCATTGCCGTGATTCCAATCTTCTTCAACTCTTCTTTCCCCTTTTCCGGGTCTGAGACAATCATTCTTAACATCCCGTACTCTGTTGTATCTGCAAGGCTGAGGGCGACAATATTGACGCCGTTCGTTCCAAGCGCATGCAGAACTTCATCGAGTCTTCCTTCTCTGTTTTCCAGAAATACCGATAACTGCTGAATTGTACTCATGCTTTTCCCTCCTATACAAGATTCCGGTTGTCAATTACACGTTTTGCTTTTCCTTCACTTCTCTCGATCGTCTTTGGCTCTACCAGTTTGACTCTGACAGAAACGCCAAGCGCCTGCTTTAAGACATCACCGATCTTATGGCGGAGTGCATCCAGTTTCCGGATTTCATCCGAGAAAAATTTCTCATCCACTTCTACCATGACCGTAAGTACATCCATATTGTCCTCTCTGTCGATAATCAGCAGATAATGCGGAATGACTTCTCCAATTCCAAAGAGTGCTGTTTCCACCTGAGTCGGAAATACATTGACGCCGCGGATGACTTTCATATCATCTGTACGTCCTTTGAACTTGGAAATTCTCGGTGTTGTACGTCCGCATTTGCATGTCTCATGGCAGATGCTTGTAAGGTCTTTCGTCCGGTAACGGATTAACGGTACGGCTTCCTTGTCCAGCGTGGTAAATACCAGCTCTCCGGTCTCTCCGTCTTTCAACGGCGCATGTGTGGCCGGGTCGAGTACTTCCGGATAGAAGAAGTCAGAATTCACATGGAGTCCTTCATGGTGGATGCAGTCCATCGCAACACCCGGTCCGCTGATCTCACAGAGCCCGTAAATATCAAAGCAGTTGATCTTCAGAATCTCCTCGATCTTGTGCCGCATCTCCACAGTCCAAGGTTCTGCTCCGCATACTGCCGCCTTGATTTTCATCTTTTCAACGACACCTGCTTCCTGCATGGCTTCTGCAAGATGCATCGCATAGGACGGTGTACAGGCAAACGCCGTGGCGCCAAAATCTTCCATACACATCAACTGGCGTTTCGTATTTCCGGCTGACATCGGGATTGCCATGGCTCCAAGCTTCTGCGCTCCAAAATCCAGTCCCATTCCTCCGGTAAACAGTCCATATCCATAGCAGACATGAATCCGGTCCTGCGCTGTCAGTCCGGCCATCGTAAGGCAGCGCGCCACACACTCGCCCCAGATGTCCACGTCTTTCTGCGTATAGGCCATGACCGTCAGTTTTCCGGTCGTGCCGGACGTTCCCTGAACTCTTACGATCTTTTCATTCGGCACTGCCTGAAATCCGAACGGATAGTTGTCACGCAGGTCCTCCTTTGTCGTAAACGGAAGTTTCGTGATATCTTCGATTCCTTTGATATCTCCCGGTTCTACACCGAGTTCTTTCATCTTTTCCGTATAAAAAGGAACGACCCCGTACACTCTTTTTACAAGATTTTTCAGTTTTTCCCCCTGAAGTACCATCCGTTCATCTTCGCTCATACATTCTGCTTGCGGATCACGGATCTGTTCCTTCCATGTTTTGTCTGTTATCATGCTCTTTTCCTCCTATAACTCCTCATCCGAGACAAGCTTTACTCCTGCCTTCGCAAGAATCTTTTCCGCACGTTCCATGTCATCTGTCGAAAATACCATCACCGGTGCGTTATTATCACGGATCACGAACGAATAGATATAATTCAGATTGATCTGTCCGTCAGCCAGAATGGACAGCATTCTGTTTAAGTTTCCTTTTTCATCTTTTAATTCTACTCCGACCACGTCATAGATCCGTACCACAAATCCCAGTCTGGTCAGCGTCTCTTTCGCCCGTTCCGGCTGGTCCACCACCATCCTCAGGATTCCGAACTCCGGAGTATCAAACGAAGCAACCGCACGGATATTGATCTCCGCCTCCATCAGCTTTGAGGTTACTTCCATCAGACTTCCCGGTCTGTTTTCCACAAATACCGATACCTGTTTCATTTCGTCCTCCTATCGTGCTGCTCCTGTTTCAAATGCCTTTTTATTGATCTCGATTGTCTTTGGCGGCACCGTCTTTTCAATCACCCGGTACCACTGTTCTTTTGTGAAATCCATATGTCTGGATGCGATACCGAGAACAATCATATTGAATACTTTTGGATTTCCAAGCTTTTTGGCCTCCTCCGTCGCGTTGACAGTGTAGACTTTATGTTTCTCTTCCAGCGTTTCAATGATGTGTTCCGGATACCTGGCCGCGCCGATCACAACCGGCATCGGATCGATCCTCCAGTCATTCAGGATCAGTGCTCCCCCTTCTTTCAGAAAATGTGCATAGCGCAGTGCTTCCAGACGTTCAAACGCGATAATAATATCTGCGCAGCCTTCCTCCACGATCGGTTCTGCCACCTTGTCTCCATAGCGGACAAAGGTTACAACACTTCCTCCTCTCTGCGCCATTCCATGGACCTCAGAAAGTTTGACATCATATCCTGCATCCAGTGCAAGTCCTCCAAGAATCCGGCTTGTCAGAAGTGTTCCCTGGCCTCCGACACCGACGATCATAATATTTTTTACTCCCATTACTTTTCACCTGCCTTTACCAGTTCAATCGCTCCAAACTTACAGAGGGATTCACAGAGTCCGCATCCGGTACACATGGTGTCGTCAATCCGGATCGTACCGTCTTCATTTCTTGTCATGGCCGGGCAGCCCGGTTTCATACACATGCCGCATTTTTTACATTTTTCCGGATCCGCAGCATAGAGCGGTTTTGGTCTCTTGTCAAGAAGTACGCATGGTGTCTTTGTAATGATGACGGATACTTCGTCTTTTGCCACTTCTTCCTTAATCGCTTTCTCCAGCGCTACAATGTCAAAAGCATTGATTTCCTGTACATTCGGCACACCGATTGCACGGCACAGATTCGGAATGTTGATTGCGTAAGTCGGATCTCCCTGAAGTGTTTTTCCGGTCGCCGCATGATCCTGATGGCCGGTCATTCCGGTAGTGGAATTATCCAGAATCAGCACCGTTCCGGTAGCCTGATTGTAAACCATGTTCATCAGGGAATTGACACCGGTATGTAAAAATGTCGAATCTCCAATTACTGCCACCCAGTTTTTGATGTATTCTTTTCCTTTTGCTTTCTCCATTCCATGGAGGCTGGAAATACTTGCTCCCATACAGATTGTCGTGTCCACCACGCTGAGCGGTGCCACTGCTCCAAGTGTATAGCATCCAATGTCTCCTGCCGCATGCATCTTTAATTTGTTGAGAACATAGAAGACGCTTCTGTGCGGGCATCCCGGACAGAGAATAGGCGGCCGCTGCGGCACATCTGTCGGCGGATCCATCCGTACTTCTTCTCCGAGGATGGCCTTGCGGATCATATTGGAACTGTATTCTCCCTGAATGGTAAAGATCTCTTTTCCAATGGCAGGAATACCCCAGGATTTTACCTGCTCTTCGATGACAGGATCGAGTTCCTCCACCACATACAGTGTCTCAACTTTAGATGCAAACTCCCGGATCAGTTTTTCCGGAAGCGGGTTGACCATGCCAAGCTTCAGAACCGAAGCCTGAGGCAGTGCTTCTTTCACATACTGATACGGAATTCCACTTGTGATGACTCCGATTCTGGTATCGTTCATCTCCATTTTATTGATCGGAAGCGTATCTGCCGCTTCTTTTAATTCGTTATTTCTCTTTTCGATTTCCACATGCCGGAATTTTGCGTTTCCAGGCATCATGACATTTTTCCGGATATCCTTTTCATATGTTTTGTCCGGAATCTCCTCCCGGTCTTTGAGTTCCACAAGTCCCTGAGAGTGTGCCAGTCTTGTGGTGATACGGAAGATGACCGGACGGTCAAACTGTTCGCTTAATTCAAATCCGATTTTGACAAACTCTTTTGCCTCCGCACTGTCTGACGGTTCCAGAACCGGCACGCCCGCAGCCCTTGCAATCATTCTCGTATCCTGTTCATTCTGGGAACTGTAAAGTCCCGGATCGTCCGCCACCATAAAGAGCAGTCCTCCGTTGACTCCCATGTAAGAAACCGTATAGAGCGGGTCGGAAGCTACGTTGAGCCCTACGTGCTTCATACATGCCATGGCACGTACTCCTGAGATGCTGGCTCCGATCGCGGTTTCTGCCGCCACCTTCTCATTCGGTGCCCACTCCGCGTACAGATCATCCCTGTATTTCACGAGATTTTCGCTGATTTCCGTACTCGGCGTTCCCGGATAGGCTGACGACACCTTGACTCCGGCTTCATACGCCCCTCTTGCGATTGCTTCGTTTCCAAGCATTATGACTTTCTTTGATTCTGACATTCTATAATCCATCCTTTCGTAAATCCTTGATTCTCTTTGCCTTTCCCTCAAATCTCTGCAGAGAATAAGGCGCTACCAGCCGGATTTCTGTTGCGAGGCCAAGCTGGGATTTCAGTCCCGCCTTGATCTTCTTTTCCAGTTCGCTGAGTTTTCCGTAGCTGTCAAGCAGCCTGTCATCAATCAGTTCCACTGTGATGGTCATAACGTCCAGTCTGTTCTTTCTTTCTACAAGGATTTCATAGTGTGGTCCGATCTCATCGATCTTGAGCAGTACTTCTTCGATCTGCGTCGGGAATACATTGACGCCGCGGATGACAAGCATGTCATCTGCCCTTCCGGAAAGATTTTCGATTCTTGCGGTCGTTCTTCCGCATTTGCACGGCTCATAGAAAATCCGGGTCATATCTCCGGTCCGGTAACGGATAATCGGAAGAGCCTCCTTTCCAAGACAGGTCACGACAAGCTCTCCACGCTCTCCCGGCGGCAGCACTTCTTCTGTCTCCGGATCGATGATTTCCGGTATGAACCAGTCTTCATTTACGTGCATGCCGCAAAGCTCTCTGCACTCGCCTGCCACACCCGGTCCGCAGAGCTCGCTCATGCCGTAATTCTGCGTGCAGAAGAACTGATCGCCCCATACATGGTGCATCTCCTCGCGCATCGCCTCGGTCATTCCTTCGCCTCCGAAGAGTCCGGTCCGAAGGCACAGATCTTTCGCCGGATCCATCCCGGCCCTGCGGATCTCTTCGCCAAGATGCAGCGCATAGGACGGTGTCGCCACAAGAAGTGTCACGCCCATGTCTTTTAGAAACATGATCTGTTTTTTCGTATTGCCGGATGACATCGGAATCACGGCAGCTCCGATCTTTTCCAGTCCTCCGTGCAGTCCCAGCGCACCGGTAAAGGTGCCGTATCCAAATGAGAGCTGCACGATGTCATCTGCGCGCGCTCCTCCCATGCAGGCAACTCTTGCTACATTATTCAGCCAGATATCCAGATCGTTTTTCGTGTATCCGACAACCGTCGGTTTTCCGGTCGTGCCGGAACTTGCGTGAAAACGTACCAGTTCCTTTTTATCAACCGCAAACAGCCCCATCGGATAATTATCTCTGAAATCCTTTTTGCTTGTAAACGGAAGTCTCCTCAAGTCATCCAGCGAACGGATATCTTCCGGAGCCACCCCTGCTTTGTCCATTTTCCCCCGATAAGGAGCCACCCTCTCATAGATGTAGGAAACTGTCTGTTGCAGCTTCCGGAGCTGGATCTCTTCCAGTTCTTCTCTAGGCAGTGTCTCCTCCTTTGCCCATATCATTTTTTCTTCCTCCTGGTCAGATTAATTTAGGAATAAAACGCTTCCCTGTTCCATGCAATGCCTTCTGTGCAGAAGTCTTTCCGGCTTTTTGCACAGAAAAAAGAGGACCCGCCTCTTTGGCTTATCCTCTTTAGTATATCATATTCCTTTATTCGTTTAAAGCATTAATCTGCAAAATCAAACAGAGATAACTGATTGGATTCCGGAAGATCGGAAAGAAGTCCCAGTTCCGACATCTTATCAATCACCGTCTTGCTGGCCTTGGTTCTCTGTCGGAAATCATCTTTTGAAAGGTACCTGCCGTCCCTCGATGCCTGTTCCACCGCTTCTGCCGCCTTGTCTCCCATTCCATCGATACTGGAAAGGGGCGGCATCAGCTTTCCGTCCACAATCCGGAACTTGGTCGCTTTTGCCTCATAAATATCAATCGGCATAAACTCCAGACCTCGCGCATACATTTCCTGCACGATCTTCATATCTTTCATCGTATCCTGCTCTTTTTTACTCAGCCGGTCCTGTCTGCTTTTATATTCCCGGATATGGTATGCCAGTTTTTCCTTTCCCTGACACATCAGCTCATAGGAAAAGGCGTCTGCACGGATTCCAAAGTAGGCAGCATAATACGCAAGTGGATAGTTGACCTTACAGTAGGCAATCCGGTATGCCATCATAACATAGGCGGCCGCATGCGCTTTCGGGAACATATACTTGATCTTCTTACAGGACCAGATATACCAGTCCGGTACTTCAGCCTCTTTCATTGACTCTTCAAACTCCGGCGTGAGTCCTTTTCCCTTTCGCACTTTCTCCATGATCGTAAAAGAGAGCTCACTGTCCATCCCTTTGTTGATGAGGTAAGTCATAATATCATCACGGGTACAGATCGCCGTGGAAATCGTTGCCTTTCCCTCCTGAATCAACGTCTGCGCATTATTCAGCCACACATCGGTTCCGTGGGAAAGCCCGGAAATCCGGATCAGGTCGGAGAGGGTCTTGGGCTTTGTATCTACTACCATCTGGATAACAAAGTCCGTTCCGAACTCTGGAATACCAAGGCATCCAACCGGACATCCGTCAATGTCATCCGGCGTGATGCCGAGTGCCTCCGTATTGGCAAACAGCGACATGACTTTCGGGTCATCCAGCGGAATATCTCTGGCGTCAAATACATTCTCTACGCCGTCATATTCATTGTCCATGGCGTCCGAATTGATCAGCTCCTCCAGTGTCTTGATCATGGTCGGATCATCGTGTCCCAGAATGTCAAGCTTTAATAGGTTGTGGTCAATGGAGTGGTAGTCAAAATGGGTCGTAATGATATCCGTATTCATATCATTTGCCGGATGCTGCACCGGGGTAAAGGAGTTGATGTCCTCACCGTGAGGAAGAACGATAATTCCTCCCGGATGCTGCCCTGTACTTCTCCGGATTCCCGTACATCCCTGTACGATCCGGTCGATCTCACAATTTCGCTTCCTGCTGCCCCGCTCTTCATAATAGTTCTTCACAAATCCGAATGCGGTCTTGTCCGCCAGGGTACCGATGGTCCCCGCGCGGAACGTCTGCCCTTTTCCAAAGATGACTTCCGTATACTTGTGAGCGTTACTCTGATAATCTCCCGAAAAGTTCAGGTCAATATCCGGCTCTTTGTTTCCTTTAAACCCAAGGAAAGTCTCAAACGGGATATCGAACCCGTCTTTGACGAGCGGATGTCCGCATACCGGGCAGTCCTTGTCCTTCATATCCCATCCGCAGCCCCCCGCAAACGCGCGTACTTCCTCGGAATCAAAGTCACTGTAATGGCAGTGCGGACAATAATAATGCGGGCTTAACGGATTGACCTCCGTGATTCCTGCCATGGTAGCAACAAAGGAAGATCCGACTGATCCACGGGAACCAACCAGATATCCATCCTCATTGGACTTCCATACCAGCTTCTGGGCAATAATATACATCACGGCGAAGCCATTGGAGATAATAGAATGAAGCTCCCTCTCCAGCCGTTCCGTCACGACGTCCGGGAGGGGATCTCCATACATTTCATGGGCTTTTTTATAACAGATATCACGCAGGGTCTGATCGGAATTTTCAATGACCGGAGGACATTTGTCCGGTCGGACCGGAGCAATCTTTTCAATCATGTCCGCAATCTTATTCGGATTCTCAATTACAACCTCATGGGCTTTTGCCGCTCCGAGGTAGGAAAACTCCTCCATCATCTCTTCCGTCGTATGTAGATACAACGGTGCCTGTTCATCCGCATCGGAAAAGCCTTTTCCCGCCATGATGATTCTACGGTAGACTTCGTCCTCCGGATCCAGGAAATGAACATCGCAGGTTGCCACAACCGGTTTGCAGAATTTCTCGCCAAGCCTTACAATTTTCCGGTTCAGATCCCGCAGGTCCTCCTCGCTTTTTACATTGGAAACCCGGTCGCTTGCAATCATGAACCGGTTATTCCCAATCGGCTGGATTTCCAGATAATCATAGAAATTCACCAGCTTTGCGATCTGTTCTTCTGATTTTCCATTTAAGACAGCCTGGAACAGTTCGCCTGCCTCACAGGCGCTTCCGATAATGAGTCCGTCCCTGTACCGTAAAAATTCGCTCTTTGGAATTCTCGGCATTCTGGAAAAATACTGCAGGTGGGACATGGAAATCAGGCGGTACAGATTCACACGCCCGGTCTCATTTTTCGCCAGAATGACCGCATGGTGGGACGGAAGTTTCCGGATTGCGTCCGGATTCATGGAGCCGAAGTGATTCAGCTCTTTCAATGTAAAAATTTCCCTGTCTTTCAGCATTTCGACAAACCGGACAAAAATCTCGGCCGTCGCCTGGGCATCATCCACGGCCCGGTGATGATTTTCCAGCGAAATGTTCAGTGCCTTTGCCACAACATTCAGCTTATACTTGGAAAGAGTCGGAAGGAGCACCCGGGCGAGGGCCACCGTATCCACCGATATAAATTCCTTCTCGATCTCCTGATATCTACAGTTCTGCTCAATAAAACTGACATCAAATCCTGCATTGTGGGCTACCAGAACCGCATCTCCCACAAAGTCCAGAAATTTTGGAAGGACTTCCTCGACAGGCTCGGCATCCATCACCATGTCATCGGTAATACCGGTCAGATCTGTGATCTTAAACGGAATCGGAATCTGCGGATTGACGAAAGTACTGAAACGTTCTGTGATCGCTCCATGTTCCACCTTGACCGCTCCGATCTCGATAATCTTATCCTGAATCGGGCTGAATCCGGTCGTCTCCAGGTCAAATACCACATATGTATCCTGAAGAGTCTGGTCCTTCGCCCCCTGGGCAATCTCCGTCAGATCATCCACCAGATACGCCTCCACGCCGTAAATAATTTTAAACGGATCATCTTTATCCAGAGATTCGATATAGTGGTTGGCATCCGGGAATGCCTGAACGACACCGTGGTCCGTAATGGCAATCGCTTTGTGTCCCCAGTCATGCGCACGCTTTACAATATCTTTGACTTCCGATACCCCGTCCATATCGCTCATTTTCGTATGGCAGTGCAGCTCTACACGCTTTTCCGGGTAGAGATCCTTTCTCTGCACGGTGAAGTCACTGATTTTCCGGATTCCGCTCACAGAACCGATGGTCAGCTCCCCGTCAAATTTGTCGATCGTGGTAATCCCCTTTACTTTCAGGAATGCACCCTTTTTTATGTCGCCAAGCAGGTCCGGGAGCTGGTCGTTTCTGGCAAACATCTTGACAACGATCGTATCGGTAAAATCGGTGATGGCAAACATGAGGATCGTCTTTTCATTCCGGATCTCTCTCGTATCAAAGCTGATGACCTTTCCCCGGATGGTGATCTCGCCCATCTCACCCAACACCTGGGAGAGTTCGATCGGAGGATCATCGAAGTCACGTCCGTAAATCATGTTCGGATCATCCGATTTTCTGAAATCACGTCTGACAAACGGTTTCTTCATCTCTTTTCCAAACCGCTTTTCTTTCAATGTCTTTGGAGCAGATTTTGTTTTCTCTTCTTTTGTCCCGTTTTCTCCGGCATCCGCCTCTTCCGTATTTTTCCGTTTCTCCTTGCGGAGTGCCTCGTTTCTCTCAATAATTTCATCCACTTCTGCCTGAAGCTGAAGTTCGTTAAACTCAAGCGCGCTCTTTTTTTTCGGCGGTTGATAGCCGACTTTAATGGAAAGAGGCACATGAAAACGGTCATTAAACACTTCGGAAAGGAGGCTTACAATCGCCTCCTTCTTTCCTTCTGCCACGATAGAATTCTGAAGCTTCAGATTCAGAACGCTGTCCTCGAAATCATAGTCCGCATGCTCAAACATGCTTCTCTCAACGGCGCTTCTCTGCTCCAGCTCCAGAAGGATACTGTCATAATACTCGTGCATCAGGTTTTCCGGCGTATACTGCTCTGACAGCTGATAGCTCTCCAGAATCTCCACCTGGATCATCGTCCGGTCAAACAACTGATGCTTGATAGCATATTCCAGTTCATAAATCTTTTTTTTCTGCAGAAGATGGGTGGAAAACAGATAAATCCGGATAAAATCTCTTGTTGAATTCGTTGAAACTTTCGTAACCCTGACATCTTTCAGCAGAAATTTTGTCTCCTCCGAAAGGTTCAGAGTCGGAAACACTTCAAAAAAGTCTTTTCCCATATGTCATACGTCCTCAATCTTTTTTCCAGTTCAGAAGCTCTTCCCTAAGGGCCGGGAGGAGTTCTTCTTCTTTGAGTTTTTTTACAATCTCTCCCTTTTTAATCAGGAGTCCTTCTCCGACGCCTCCGGCAATTCCGATATCGGCTTCCTTCGCCTCACCAGGTCCATTGACAACACAGCCCATGACTGCCACTTTCACATCGTCAAGCGGGATATCCTGCACCATGTCTTCCACCTGGTTTGCAAGGCCGATCAGGTCAATTCTGGTTCTGCCGCAGGTCGGACAGGAAACGACCTCGATGCCGCCCTTTTTCAGCCCCAATGTCCTTAAAATCAGCTTTGCGGATTTGACTTCTTCCAGTGGGTCTCCCGTCAGAGAGACACGGATGGTATTTCCGATTCCCTGATAAAGAATGATTCCAAGCCCGATGGAAGATTTGATATTGCCGGAAAGGATAGTCCCTGCTTCCGTAATACCGACGTGAAGCGGATACGGACACTGCGGAGCAAGTAGTTCATGCGCTTTGACACACATCATGACATCAGATGCCTTAATACTGACAACCAGATTGTTGTATCCCATTTTTTCAATCATACGCACTTTATCCAGCGCGCTTTCCACCAGTCCTTCGGCCGTCACGCCATCATATTTTTCCACAAGATTCTTTTCCAGAGAGCCGCTGTTGACTCCTACCCTGATCGGAACCTTGTATTCTTTGGCCTTCTCCACTACTTTTCTCACACGGTCCTGATCCCCGATATTTCCCGGGTTAATACGGATCTTGTCCGCTCCGTTTTCAATGGCCGCAATGGCAAGCCGGTAGTCAAAGTGGATATCCGCCACAAGCGGGATATGAATTCTGCGTTTGATCTCTCTGAGTGCTTCTGCAGCCTCCATTGTCGGAACGGCACACCGGATAATCTCGCAGCCTGCCCGCTCAAGAGCCAGGATCTGCTTTACCGTTGCTTCTACATCTTCTGTTTTTGTGTTTGTCATAGACTGGATGGCAACCGGATAACTGCCTCCGATCTTTACATTTCCTATCTGAATTACTTTTGTCTGTGTGCGCAGCATACTCTTCCTCCTCTACATGAATAAAATCCCCCTCTACCCAAGTCACACGTCATATCCGTTTTCCTGTATAGAGGGGAAAGTTCTATTTTTTATCAAATATCATCTGTTCACCGTATTCGCGGTCCGTAAGCGTCAACGTCTGCCGTTCCATGCTGTAGTCAAACGATGTCGTAAACATGGAAAGCGCTGTATCCAGAGCACTCTGGGTCAACTGTCCATCATACTGCTCCAGGATTCTGTCAATCTCACTTTGCTGCAGTCCGCCGATCACCAGCGTCTTTTCCGTTTTATCCACCTGACAGTCCATTGTCACCGCAAGTTCCGGAACATCCTGCAGATTATCAAACTGAAGTTTAACTTTATCATCACTTTGAATGGTCATTGTAATATTGTCATCCTGATATTCCCATGTCCCAGCAATCGGATTTCTTGCAAATGACCGGATCAGGAAGTACGCTGCAACCGCAATGATGAGAACAGACGCTGTCCAGATTACAATCCGAAACAGGAAACTTCTCTCTTTTTCATCATTTTTGGCAATTAACATCCGGATTACCTCCATATTTTTCTTCTTTTATTCTAAGTAAATTATAAAATTTTTATTCATACCTGTCAACACGGGATTCGTCTCCGGCTCCTTTTGATGCTTTTCGACACATACCGCTCCATCTGTGTTCCTTTCCGACACACTTCCTGTTTTCCCCACGTTTCTATTGCTAAAATGTAGCCACACTAAAGATAGGAGGCAATATATGGGGTTTTCAGAAAGACTAAAATTGCTGCGCAGAAACGCAGACGTAACTCAGGACCAGCTAGCACAATACCTTCAGGTATCCCGATCAACCATCGCCGGATACGAGACCAAAAACCGACAGCCAGACTATGACAAACTGTATATGATTGCGCAGTTTTTTCATGTCAGTACCGATTATCTCATTTCCGGCAAGGAGTCGCATCCGGTCGAAGTTTCTTCGTCCGGGCCTGCCATAAACGAACGGATTATTCAGTATCAGCTCAAAACTGTTTTCATGTCTCTCTCCCCGAAGTCAAAGCAGGATCTGCTGGAATATGCAAACCTCCTGGCTTTGAGGGACAGGCAATGATCATCCATACACAATATTTCAGAAATCAGGAAAGGAGGAATTTTTGATTCCTCCTTTTCCTGACTTATTCTTTCATAATCTCTTCCAACGTGTCAAAAAACTGATTCATTTCCTCATCTGTTCCGACAGTGATTCGTAAATACTGCGCGATCTCAGGCTGTTTCCAGTGTCTGACATAAATCTGCCGTTCCTTTAAAGCCTGAAACAGTTTTTCTCCATCATACTTCGGATGTTTTGCAAAAATAAAGTTTGTACTGGAATCCGGAAATTCAAATCCCAGATCCGCCAGTTTCTCTTTGCTCCATTCTCTTGTGGCGACAATCTTTTCCGTCGTCTTCCGGAAGTACTCCGTATCTTTTACCGCTTCCGTCCCGCAGACAATGGCCGGATAGGACATAGTATAGGAATTGAAAGAATACTTCACATCCTGGAGCCAGCGAATAAGCCGTTCGTTCCCTGCCGCAAATCCGATCCGCATTCCTGCCATGGATCTGGACTTGGAAAAGGTTTGTGTCACCAGAAGATTGTCATACCGGTCAATCAGGGAAATGGCGGACGGCTTTCCTGCAAAATCGATATACGCCTCATCCACAATGACGATCACGTCCGGATTCTGCTTTAAAATCTCCTCAATCACATCCAGGCTCTCATAAATTCCCGTCGGCGCATTCGGATTCGGGAAAATGATGCCTCCGTTTTCCTTACAGTAGTCCTCTTTTCTGAGGTGCATATTCTCATCCAGCGGACAGCATTCATACGGGATCCGGTAGAGTTCTGCCCACACCTTATAAAAGGAATAGGTAATATCCGGAAACAGAATCGGCTTTCCGGAATTAAAAAAGGTAAGAAAGCTCATTGACAGTACGTCATCTGATCCCACTCCTACAAAAATCTGTTCCGGTTTCACCTGGCAGTATTCGGCCAGGCTCTCTGTCAGCATGCGGATTTCCGGATCCGGATACAGACGGAGTCTTCCGTCATCCATCTCCTTTAGTGCCCGCTCCACTCCCGGCGCAGGCGGATACGGATTTTCATTGGTATTCAGTTTGATTACTTTCTGCTGCGGCTGCTCTCCCGGAACATAAGGAGTCACCCGGCGGATATTTTCTTCCAGTCTCATACGCGTCTACTCCTGTCCGCGGTACTCGGCCGCAAGTTCTTCAAATTTCGGGAGCGCACGTACAATCGTGTCGTATGCGACACAGTATGCAAGTCTGACATAGCCCGGACATCCAAAGGAGCTTCCCGGCACCATCAGAATATTGTATTTTTTCGCTCTGCTGCAGAATTCCTTTTCATCTTCCACCGGAGACTTGACAAACAGATAGAATGCTCCTTCCGGTTTAATGCAGGAAAATCCCGCCTTCTTTAACCCTTCGTACAGGGTCTCTCTGTTCTTATCATAAAAAGCGATGTCCGCCTTCTCATTCAGGCATCTTGCCACTGCTTTCTGCTGGAGTGTCGGTGCATTGACAAATCCAAGAATCCGGGTTGCTACGTTGGCAGCGGAAATCACATCCGCGCTGTCTGTCACTTCATCCGGAATCACAAGGTATCCGATCCGCTCTCCCGGAAGAGAAAGGGACTTACTGAATGAATAACCTACAATCGTATTGTCGTAATACTTTGTCAGGAATGGAACTTCGGCATCCCCGTACACAAGCTCACGGTACGGCTCGTCGGAAATCAGATAAATATCCGTTCCGTATTCCTTCTGCTTTTCCTCCATAACGGAAGCCATCTTCTTTACTGTCTCCTCGGAATATACGACACCGGTCGGGTTGTTCGGATTGTTGACAATCACCGCTTTGGTCTTTGGCGTAATCTTCCGGGCAAACTCGTCAAGTTTTGGCTGGAATGTCTCCGTATCAGGGGAGATCTCCACAAGCACTCCGTCAAAATTGTTGACATAGCTTCTGTATTCTCCAAAATACGGCGCAAAGACAATCACTTCATCTCCCGGATTGATCAGTGTTTTCAGAATGACATTCAGACCGCCTGCCGCTCCTACTGTCATCGTAATATTCTTTCCTTCAAAGGAAGTTCCGAAACGCTCGTTCAGATTCTGTGCAACAGCCTCTCTGACGTCCGCATACCCTGCATTGCTGTTCGTATATCCGTGCAGCACAACCGGATCCTCCTCTTTCAGCACATCCATCATGGCGTTTGTCAACGCTTCCGGAGCCGGAATATTCGGATTTCCAAGACTGAAATCATAGACGTTTTCTGCCCCGTAAATCCCGGCAAGCCGGTTTCCTTCCTCAAACATCGCACGGATCGCGGAACTGTTCGCCACCATCCCTTTCATCTTCTCTGCAATCATTCTGATACCTCCTGTACTTTTGATAAAACTCCTTTTTCAAGCAGCATTGCCGGCTTATAGGAAAGCTTTGCTTTTCTAAGCCCCTCCTGTCCGGCATCATCCTCTCTGTTGACATAGCGGTATCCCATACATTCATGTTCCACAAACTGCTGGTTGATCATTGTATATGCACCCGGCACATCGGCAAATGCCTTTTCAATGTGGACAACAACCGTGTCATCACTTACCGGTTCCCCGACGGTAAATGCGACAATCTTACCGTTTACACGAAGAATTCCACCTTTGAGATGCAACTCCTGAAACAGTCTCAGAGAATTGAGCGTTACACACATCTCGCAGTTTTTCTCTTCATCTTCGTCACATCCGTTTTCGTTTCTCCATTTCAGAGCCATCTGAAAGCATTCTTCCAGATTGTCCTTTGTGAGCGGCTCATATGCCCAGTCCTCATACGTGGCCTTGAACTTATTGATGTGGTTCCGTTTACCGTGAAGCTTTTTTCCAGACAGGGTACAAAGCTTTTCCGACTCATAAATATAATCCGCCGCATCCCTGTCATATTCAATCTGGTACTTTCCCGGATACCAGCTGTCGACAAGGGCAAACTGTGCCTCGGAAAGTCCGTACATGTGAAACTCTCCTCCCTGCTCCTCGCAGTGTTTCTCCATCTGCGGGATCAGTTCCCGGATTTCCTCATCCGGTCCTGCGGGCCATGCAAAACCGTACCCGCTCTCTGTCTTTTCCCGGAACAGAATAGCTTTTCCTGTAAAGGCAAAATCCAGATTATAATGTCTTCCCCAAAGCATAACTCCAAAAAATGTTCTGTCACAGCTTCTTGACGGGTATTTCCGAAAATATTCCTTAATCAGTTCCTGATCCTTTAGCTGGACACGGTTAAATTTCCATTCATCCATACTGTATTATACCTTCTTCTTTTCCACGAATACAAAAGCCCTACATCCGGTGCCATACCGATATAGGGCATCCTGTCTGTCAGTTAGTTTTCCTGCATGTTCGCAAGTTTTGCCGCCTGATCGGCCGCAATCAGCGAATCAATGATTTCATCCAGATCTCCGTTTAACACGGTATCCAGTTTGTGAAGTGTCAGCTTGATCCGGTGATCTGTCACACGTCCCTGCGGGAAGTTGTATGTCCGGATCTTCTCGGAACGGTCTCCGGTTCCTACCTGGCTTCTTCTTGCCTCAGCCTCAGCGTCATGCTGCTTTGCCTGCTCCAGCTCGTAAAGTCTTGCACGCAGAACCTTGAGCGCTTTATCCTTGTTTTTCAGCTGGGACTTCTCATCCTGACAGGAGATTACGATACCTGTCGGGATATGGGTCAGACGTACAGCAGAGTCTGTCGTGTTGACACACTGTCCACCGTTTCCGGAAGCACGGAATACGTCGAATTTACAGTCGTTCATATCGATATGAACATCCACTTCCTCCGCCTCCGGCATGATAGCAACAGTGATGGTGGATGTATGAATTCTGCCGCCGCTTTCCGTCTCAGGCACACGCTGTACACGGTGTACCCCGCTTTCATATTTCAATCTGGAATAAGCGCCCTGTCCGGAGATCATAAAGACTGCCTCCTTGAAACCGCCGATTCCATTCTCATTGAGTGAAATCATCTCACATTTCCATCTTCTCCGTTCTGCATAGTGAATATACATCCGGTAGATCTCTGCCGCGAACAGCGCAGCCTCGTCTCCGCCGGCGCCGGCACGGATCTCGACGATAACGTTCTTGTCATCATTCGGGTCTTTCGGGAGAAGCAGGATCTTGAGTTCATGCTCCAGCTCTTCTACACGTTTTCTGGCATCGGCAAGCTCTTCTTTCAGAAGCTCCCGCATCTCTTCATCCGACTCTTCCTCCAGCATGGCAAGGCTGTCCTCGATTGTCTCGTTACATTTTTTGTATTCTTTATATGCTTCCACAATCGGAGCCAGATCGTTCTGCTCTTTCATCAGACTGCGGAACCGCGTCTGATCATTGACAACGTCCGGTTCCTGAAGCTCTCCCATAATCTCTTCAAAACGAATCAGCAAATCGTCCAGTTTATCAAACATTTGTTAATTCCTCCTCATTTTCTCTTGCTTTATTGTACACGCCGCCTACTACACGGTCAAGCCCTGCCAGATCCTTTTTTACATAGATCTGACTGTAGCCGGCCTCTTCCATCAGCCTTTTGACATCCTCCGCCTGATCGTATCCGATTTCAAAAAGCAACGTCCCCTGATGGTCAAAATAACCGCCCGCCTCTGAAATGATGCGGCGGTAAAAATACAGCCCGTCTTCTTTTCCGTCCAGTGCCCCGTAGGGGTCATGGAGCCGGACCTCCTCCTGGAGCTTCCGGATCTCTTCCGTCCTGATGTAGGGGGGATTGGAAACGATCATATCGTATGTCCCCTCAATTCTTTCAAACAGATCGCTTTGCACAAATGCGGCCCGTTCTTCCGGAATCTCAAGCAGTCTGCGGTTCTCCTCCGCCATCTTAAGGGCCGGTTCCGAAAGATCGGATCCGGTTCCGATCCGGTTTTCATTCATTTTTAAAAGGCTTAACAGGATGCAGCCCGATCCGGTGCAGACATCCAGAATCCGCTTCGCGCCTGTATCATCTGCAGCCCGGTCTGCCTCCTCTACAAGGATCTCCGTATCCTGCCGGGGAATGAGCACATGCTCATTGACGTGGAATTCATATCCCATAAATTCCTGCACCCCGGTGATGTGCTGGAGCGGGACGCGGCTTTCGCGCTTTCTTATGGCCTCCTCGTACTGCTCCCGGCACGATTCTTCCATCTCTTCTCTGTCTCTCACAAAATACATGGCTCTGGAAAGGCCGGACACATGCTCCAGCAAAAGCCAGGCATCCAGATCATATTCCGGAATCCCTGCATGCTGAAGCTTTTCTTTTCCCCAGTTCAGTGCTTCCCGGAATGTCATACGGCCTCCTCTTTTCTTCCGGATTCTTCACGGACCGGAAAATTTTCTGCAAGGTACGCCTTCCAGTCAAAGACCGCTTCCACAGAAGCAATCGCAACCTCAATCATACTATCGTCCGGTTCCTTTGTCGTCAGACCCTGAAGCATCAGCCCCGGTCTGCTTAACAGGTTAACTACCACGTTATCACTGTTTCCAGCCAGCCGGATAATCTCATAGGAAATTCCCGCAATGACCGGAAGCAGCGCGATCCGGATTACAACCCGCAGAATATGGGACTCCGTCTGGACAAAAAACAGAAGGACAATTCCCACAATCATAACAAACATGAGGAAACTCGTCCCGCACCGTTTATGCTCTTTGGAACTGATTCTGACATTGTCTACTGTAAGCGGCAGTCCATGCTCGATACAGTTGATACATTTATGCTCGGCACCATGATACTGATACAGACGCCGGATATCCTCCATCCTGGAGATCAGCCAGATATAGCCGACAAAAATCAGAATCCGGATCACGCCTTCGAGAATCGTCCGGATAACATAGGACGGAATGACCGTCTTGAACAGATCTGACAGAAAATACGGAAGAACCATAAAAATTGCGATGGCAATCAGGAAAGAAACCGCCATGACGACCCCATTGATCACCTGATCCAGTTTCTCCCTTTTCCTGGCCTCCTTTTCCGTCAGCACCTCCTCCTCTTCTTCCTCAAAGCCGGCTGACCACGTCAGCGTCTTCATACCCAGAATCATTGAATCGATAAAATTGAAGATTCCGCGGATAAATGGTGTTTTAAGCAGCTTCTGGTGGGAACCGACGATGCTTTTGTAATCATCCTGCTCCACAACAACCGTCCCGTCCGGCTTCCTTACCGCCACGGCGTACCGGTCTTTGTGTTTCATCATCACGCCTTCCAGAACCGCCTGTCCTCCTACATTTGATGACTTCATTGAAACTCCTTCTCTGCTAAATAACAGTTTTCTAAAGTAACGAAAAAGAGCTGAGATATGAAAACCTCAGCCCTGTACTTCTGAATCTTATTTGCTTTCGATTCCGTATTTCTTGTTAAACTTGTCAACACGGCCACGAGCCTGAGTTGCTTTCTGCTGTCCTGTGTAGAATGGATGACATTTGGAGCAGATTTCAACATGGATATCTTCCTTTGTGGATCCTGTTACAAATGTATTCCCACAGTTGCATGTTACAGTTGCCTGATGATATGCTGGATGGATTCCTTCTTTCATGATTTTCACCTCTTCTTGCTTTTATTCGTCTCACACAGATTTCTCTGCGACTAATCGTCTTCTAAACAGCGGGTTTATTGTATCATACCTGTTTTTGTTTTGCAACCCTCTTTTTAAATAAACTTCATTTTTTTGACAGTCTGCACGAGCTCTGAATTATGCTTCGACCGGTTGAACAGGTTGAGAATCGTATCAACCGCCTCATCGGACTTCATTCCATTGAGAGCGCGGCGCATAATGTAAACCGCTTCCTGCTCATCCGGAGTAAGGAGAAGATCCTCCCGCCTTGTCCCGGATTTTGGAATGTCAATCGCCGGGAACATTCTCTTTTCTGAAAGTTTCCGGTCAAGGACAAGCTCCATGTTTCCGGTTCCTTTGAATTCCTCGTAAATGACATCGTCCATCTTACTTCCGGTATCTACAAGTGCAGTGGCAAGAATGGTAAGGCTTCCGCCCTCCCGCATGTTTCTTGCGGCTCCGAAAAAGCGTTTCGGCATATGCAGGGCCGCCGGATCCAGACCACCGGAAAGGGTACGTCCGCTCGGAGGTACAACAAGGTTGTAGGCTCTTGCAAGTCTGGTAATACTGTCAAGCAGAATGATAACATCTTTTTTATGCTCAACAAGACGTTTTGCACGCTCAATCAGCATTTCGGACACTCTCTTATGGTGATCCGGGAGCTCATCGAAGGTAGAATAGATGACTTCCACATTTTTCCCGCGGATTGTTTCCTTAATGTCGGTTACTTCTTCCGGACGTTCATCGATCAGAAGAACAAGCAGATGCATCTCCGGGTTGTTTCTCAGAACGGAGAGAGCCACTTCTTTTAACAGTGTCGTCTTACCTGCTTTCGGAGGAGATACAATCATCCCTCTCTGCCCTTTTCCTATTGGCGAGAGCAGGTCTACAATTCTCATCGCTGTGCTGCTTCTCTCATTTTCGAGTCTCAGACGCTCATTTGGAAAAATCGGTGTCATGTCTTCAAAGTTTTTCCGTTTCACTGCAACCGCAGGTGGAAGTCCGTTGATCTTCGTTACAAATAACAGCGCACTGAATTTTTCAGACTGTGTCTTGATTCTCGTATTTCCGGAAACGATATCCCCTGTCTTGAGTCCGAATTTCCGGATCTGGGACGGGGAAACATAAACATCATTCTCTCCCGGAAGATAGTTCTCACAGCGGATAAATCCGTATCCGTCCGGGAGTACTTCCAGGATTCCATGGGCCGTCATACCGCTGTCCAGGTCAGACAGTTCCAGTCCGGCACCCTTTTCCCCTCTTACGTCTTCTCTCTGGACGTGCTCATGATCATGCCTGTTTTCTCTTACAGGTTCTGTTTCCTCTGTCTTCTGTGTTTTTCTATCTTCTTCAAGAAGGCGTTCAATCAAATCCGATTTTTTTAACGCGGATGTTCCTTTCAGCCCCCTTGCTTTCGCCACATCTTTCAGTACTGCCAGTGAAAGCGTTTCGTATTTTTCTTTCATATCCATCATATTCTATTTTCCTTTCTATTCTGGTCTCATGGGAAAAAATAGTCTGACTCGACCTGACTGACTTAATACGTAAAGTATACATCACAATTTTCAAAATGAAAAGTGTTTTTTCCAAAATTTAATTGCACCCCTGTTTTAAGAATGGTATGATTGAAGAAGTGATCATAATCATACATTATTAATGAAGAAAAGGTGAATAGTATGGCTGAAAATAATACATTGGAAAAAGCACTGAAAATGCATGAAATCTGGAACGGAAAGATCGAAACGACGGCAAAGGCACATGTCCGTTCAAGGGAGGACCTGGCGGTCGCATATACGCCCGGAGTTGCGGAACCTTGCAAAGTAATCGCCAAAGATCCTGAAGCCGTGTACAAATACACCATGAAGGCAAATACGGTTGCCGTTGTCTCCGATGGAAGCGCGGTTCTTGGTCTTGGCAATATCGGAGCCCGTGCCGCAATGCCTGTCATGGAGGGAAAAGCGGTTCTGTTTAAAGAATTCGGACAGGTCAATGCAGTTCCGATCTGTCTGGATACACAGGATACAGAAGAGATTATTCGTACCGTAGTGAATATTGCCCCTGCCTTCGGAGGCATCAATCTGGAAGACATCTCCGCCCCGAGATGTTTCGAGATCGAAGAACGGTTAAAAGAGCTTCTGGACATTCCGGTCTTCCATGATGACCAGCACGGCACTGCCATTGTCGTTCTTGCAGGCGTCATCAATGCGCTGAAGGTTGTCGGAAAATCAAAGGAATCCTGCCGCGTTGTCGTAAACGGTGCAGGTTCCGCCGGAGTTGCTATCACAAAGCTCCTCCTGACCTATGGATTTTCCCACATCACCATGTGTGATATCAATGGAACGATCTGCCGGGATTCCGAGCATCTGAACTGGATGCAGAAACGGATGGCCGAACTGACGAATCCGGATCAGATCCACGGTACCCTTGCGGATGCGTTAAAAGGTGCGGACATTTTCATCGGTGTCTCCGCCCCGAATATCGTCACCAGGGAGATGGTGGCATCCATGAATCAGGATTCCATCCTCTTTGCCATGGCAAATCCGGTACCGGAAATCATGCCGGATCTTGCAAAGGAAGCCGGGGCAAAGGTTGTCGGAACCGGGCGGAGTGACTTCCCGAATCAGGTGAATAACGTGATCGCATTCCCTGGCATTTTCCGGGGTGCCCTCGAAGGACGTGCCTCCCAGATCACAGAAGAGATGAAGCTGGCTGCTGCCAATGCCATCGCCTCTCTTGTTCCGGAGGAGGAACTGAGCGAAACCAGCATTCTTCCGGAAGCATTTGATCCTCGTGTAGCCGATGCCGTGAGCGAAGCCATCAAGGCTCTGATTCCGTAAGATGGACGCGACTGTACGCTGGGGCGAAAAGCGGTATAATTCGCTGGATTATTATATCAAAGAGACTTTCCATGAAAAACTGTACAAACTGTCCCTGAATGCCGGCTGTACCTGTCCGAACCGTGACGGCACCTGCGGAACACGTGGCTGTATCTTCTGCAGCCGTGGAGGCAGCGGTGATTTCGCGGCGGACGTTTCTCTTTCCATCCCGGAACAGCTCCGGGTTGAAAAAGAAAAAAAGAAATCCAAATACTCGGGACATTCTTATATTGCTTATTTTCAGGCCTACACGAATACATACGGCCCTTTGGAAGTTCTCGAAAAGGCATTTACCCAGGCTTTGACAGATCCGGAGGTGAAGGTGCTTTCCATTGCTACCCGTCCGGACTGTCTCTCTGTGGAAATTCTTGACCTCCTGGAGCGGCTCTCCCTGATCAAACCGGTCTGGATTGAGCTTGGCCTTCAGACGATTCATGAATCCACAGCCGAGTTTATCCGGAGAGGTTATCCTCTTCCGGTTTTTGAGGAGGCGTTGAAAAAACTCCGTGCCCTTGGTCTTTCTGTGATCGTCCATACGATTTTATATCTGCCCGGTGAATCCGAGGCTGATATGCTGGAAACAATAGAGTATCTGAACAGACAGGATATCCAGGGGATCAAGCTTCAGCTGCTCCACGTACTCAAGGATACCGATCTGTACGACTATTATCTGGAGCACCCATTTTTTCTTCCAACCATGGAAGAATATCTGGAATTTCTGGGGACCTGCCTGTGCTGTCTCAGACCTGATATTGTTATCCACCGTCTGACCGGGGACGGTCCGAAATCGTTGCTTGCCGCTCCCCTCTGGACCGGAAACAAGCGGCTGGTTCTCAATCAGATGGAAAAATCTTTCAGAGAAAGAGATATCTGGCAGGGCAAACACTATCACGCTCTTTAGAAAGGAGTATGCACTATGGCAGAAACATTCACACTCTATAAACTGATCATTTTGTACATGCTCAGCAAGGTGGATTTTCCTCTTGCAAACGCTCAGATTTCCGATTTTGTTCTTGGAAAAGGGTATACGACTTACTTTACCCTCCAAAAAGCGCTCTCCGAACTTACCGAGTCCGGTCTGATCCGGGAGGAGACAACACACAACCGTACGATGTACCATCTGACCGAGGAAGGAGCCGAATCAATCTGCTTTTTCGAGAATAAAATTTCAGATGCAATTAAAAAGGATATTGAAGACTTTTTTATCGAGAAGAAATTTTCGCTGAAAAATGAAGTGTCTGTGAAATCCGATTACTATCGGAACACAAATGGAGAATTCTCCGTACACTGCCAGGTGATCGAACACTCCATGCCTCTGATCGATCTGACAGTTACGGTCCCTTCTCACGAGGAGGCTGAAACCATGGCGGCGAACTGGGCCGCAAAGAATCAGGAAATCTACGCCTACATTATGACACATCTGCTGTAATTTGTATTGAAAAGAATAACCCCCGTGAGATTCCGGTTTGCAGCTCCAGAATTCTCACGGGGTTCTTTTTTGCATATAATATTCCGGATGAGGACATTCGCTTCTTTACTGTTTCCTGATATAGGAAAGCCAGTCTTTTAATTCTTTTTCTTTTCCCAGATCTCCCGGATGGTAGAATACACTTTCCTTGATTTCATCCGGAAGATACTGCTGGTCAACGTAGTGGTTCGGATAATCGTGTGCGTACCGGTAACCGATTCCATGTCCCAGCTGCTCGTGCCCTCCATAATGGGCATCCTGAAGATGCGCAGGAACCGTTGTCTTTTTGCTTTTCACACTTTCCATTGCCTCGGAAACCGCCCGCACTGCAGCGTTGCTCTTCGGGGCCGAAGCCACGTAAAGCACGGCCTGGGACAGAATAATCTGTGCCTCCGGCATCCCGATCCGCTCTACCGCCTGGGCTGCCGATACCGCCACGGTCAGTGCCATCGGGTCTGCGTTTCCCACATCCTCCGATGCGCAGATCATGATTCTGCGGGCAATAAACCGGATATCCTCTCCGGCATAAAGCATCTTTGCCAGATAGTACACCGCAGCGTCCGGGTCGGATCCCCGCATGCTTTTGATAAAGGCGGATATGGTATCATAATGGTTGTCCCCGTCCTTATCGTAACGGACTACTCTTTTCTGGATGCATTCTGATACAACATCCAGTGTCAGATGAATGAACCCGTCACTGCTTCTTTCGGTAGTCAAAACGGCAAGCTCCACCGCATTGAGCGCCAGTCTGGCATCGCCACCCGACATATCTGCCAGAAATGCGCTTGCATCCGGATCGATCCTGGCGTGATAGCTTCCCATTCCCTTCTTCTCATCGTAGACAGCCCGGTGAATCAGGCTTTCCACATCCTCCTTGGACAACGGCTTTAATTCAAAGACGGTGGACCGGGAAATCAGCGCCCGGTTTACTTCAAAATACGGATTCTCCGTCGTCGCCCCGATCAGAATCACCGTACCATCCTCCACAAACGGCAGGAGGTAATCCTGCTGTCCTTTGTTAAACCGGTGGATCTCATCGATAAACAGAATCGTCTTCTGCTGGTACATTCCCCTTGCCTTTTTTGCCTCTTCCACCACCGCTTCCATATCTTTTTTCCCTGCAACTGTCGCGTTGATCTGGCAGAATCTTGCGCTTGTTGCATTGGCGATGACTTTGGCAAGCGTCGTTTTTCCGGTCCCCGGCGGGCCGTAAAAAATGACGGAACTTAGCTTGTCCGCCTTGATTGCACGGTAAAGCAGCTTGTCCTTTCCGATGATATGCTGCTGTCCTGCCACTTCTTCCAGTGTCTCCGGCCTGAGCCTTGACGCAAGCGGCGACTCTGTCTCTTTTTGCTTTTCCCTTGCATATTCAAATAAATCCATCTCTATCTGTCTCCCTCCCGGTATCCGCTCAAATTACGGATCACTTCTCCGGCGATCATCAGCCCGGCCACAGGCGGAACAAAAGAAATACTGCCCGGAAGCGATCTTCTGGCCCCCTTTTCCTCTTCTGTCACCCGGTCGGAAATATCCACCGGCTTTTCTTTGGAATACAGTACCTTAAGGCTCTCCACATTCCTCTTTTTCAGCTCTTTTCGCATCACGCGGCACAGCGGGCATACGGATGTATTTCGGATATCATCAATCTCAAACATCTCCGGATGCAGCTTGTTTCCGGTTCCCATACTGCTGATCAGCGGAATCTGATGCTCTTTGGCATACTCTGCCACCGCAAGCTTTGCCGTCACGGTATCGATAGCATCCACAATATAATCCGGGCGGATTTCAAACACCTGTTCCAGATTTTCTTCCAGTACAAACTCCTCGTAAGTCATCACCTGAATCTCCGGTGAAATGTCGGCAATCTTTGCTTTCATGACTTTCGTTTTATACTGTCCGACCGTACTGTGAAGGGCAATGGACTGCCTGTTGATATTTGTCAGAGATACCTTGTCATGGTCCACGAGAATCAAATGTCCCACACCGCTTCTGGCCAGTGCCTCGATACAGTGAGACCCGACACCTCCTACCCCAAGCACGGTAACGCAGGAGTGTCTCAGCCTGTCCATTCCTTCTGTTCCTAATAATAATTCTGTCCTCGAAAATTCATGCAGCATCTTATTTCACTTTCCTTAATCCATAATCAGTTCATCGACTGTCACAAACCGGTATCCTTCCTCCTGCAGGGTATCTATGATCTGAAGTCCCGCCTCCACGGAAGTCCCGTAACAGTCATGTAATAAAATAATACCATTTTCTTCTGCCTGCGTCACTACCTTTCTTACGATTTCCCCGGTACTTTTCGTGCACCAGTCAAGAGGATCAATATCCCATTTTACCGGAATCAGATCGATTTCTTCCAAAGTTTCTTCTCTCCACGAGCCGTACGGAGGCCGGATAAAAGCAACCGTTTCCCCCGTGATATTTTCAATTACTTCATTTGTCTTTTCAATCTCCTTTCTTTCCGTCTCCTGATCTACTTTCGTCAGTTCCACATGATGGTACGTATGATTCCCGATCAGGTGTCCTTCTTTTTGCATCCTCCGGATCAGATCCGGATGTTCCTCCGCCTCCTGACCGATCACAAAAAAGCTTGCTCTGACTCCCCTCTCTTTCAAACCGTCCAGAAGTACAGGAGTAGATATACCGTCCGGGCCATCATCAAATGTAATGGCAATCCTCTTTTCCTCCTCTTTTTTCTTCACATCGCTGATGCTTTCGATCGTTTTCTTTGTGTTCTGCCACATTCCCGCCATGCAGACTGCCGCAATCAGGATGATCTCCGCTGTAAGTCTCCACTGTTTTCCGAATTCCTTCACGCTGTGCCCGCCTCATTCTTCTCTCCTGTAACTTTATTCACCGGGAGATACAGATAGAACCCGGAATCTGGAACAAATTTTTCCAGCCTCCGGGTTCTTCCCTTTTTTTGCAAAGTTTATTTTCTTTTTTTCTTTTTCTTCTTTTTCACACTGAACCCGAAAGTTCCGAGCTGCTTCCCAAGAGTTAAATACTCCCCATGGGAATAGGCAATCAGCCCTGTCTTGTTCAACTCGAACTTTCCATTTTCATTCATGTACTCACTGCTCACCTGAACGCCCGTTACATCCGCCAGAAACATATCATGTGTTCCAAGACGTATAATCTCTCTGACTTTACACTCAATATTCACCGGACATTCCTCAATTGCAGGCGCATACTGAAGGGACTCTGTCTTTTTTCTTGTGAGTTTCATCTCGTTCCATTTATCGACGTCTTTTCCGGAACGCACACCGCAGTAATCGGCCGCCTTTGCAAGCTGTTCCGTCGTAAGGTTGACAACAAACTCTCCGGTTTCCTCGATCATATGGTGGGAAAACCGGTTCGGCCGGACAGAAATATAGAGAATCGGCGGATCTGAACAGACCGTTCCCGTCCACGCCACCGTCAGGATATTGTCTGTTCCGTCTTTCCCTGCACAGCTTACCATCACTGCCGGGAGCGGGTACAGCATATTGCCTGGTTTAAAAATCACCTTGTCTGTCATATACTTCCTCCTACTGCTGCAGTTCGCTCACCAGTGTCGGGATCAACTGTTTCTTTCTGGATACGACACCGTTTAATACGATCTGATCTGTATCTTCCGGAAGCTCAAAAGCATCGATCACGGTCTGCTTTGCACTTCCTCCACAGCAGAGAAGCTCTGTAGACTGGTCTACAATATTCGTAAGCATAAAGAATACCATATCCAGTCCGCTTTCTTTCAGCACATCCGGCAGTTCCGGACATACCTTTTCCCGGATCTCCTGCAGTTCCTCGCTGCTCATGGAATTGATCTGTCCCACTCCGAACGTCAGCTCATTGACATGGAACTCCTTGAAATCCTGGAAACAGATCTCGGAAACAGATTTATTCGCAAGATTGCTTCCTGCTTTGAACATCTCTTTTGCGAACTCATCGATATTTATTCCAGCAATCTGAGCAAGCGTTCTCGCAGTCGCTTCATCCATCGGAGTGCAGGTCGGCGACTGGAACAACAGGGTATCGGAAATAATCGCTGCACAGAGAAGACCTGCTGTCTCTCTGGACGGAGTAATCTGGTTTTCCTGATACATCTGATAGATAATGGTCGCAGTACAGCCAAGCGGTTGGTTTCTAAAATAAACCGGACCCATCGTCTCCAGATTTCCGATTCTGTGGTGATCGATGATCTCAAGAATTTCCGCCTCTTCAATTCCGTCTACCGCCTGCGTCTTTTCGTTATGATCGACAAGAACGACCTGTTTGCGCCTCGGCTTTAACAGTCTCCGTCTGGAAATAAATCCGGTGAACCGTCCCTTTTTGTCAATAACCGGAAAATCACGGTATCTTTTCTTGGACATGACATCCCGTACTTCCTCCAGGTAATCATTCATATGGAACGTGCTCAAATGTTCTTTAGTCATAAAATATTTGACCGGAATACTTTGATTGATCAGACGGGCGGTCGTAAAGGTGTCATGCGGCGTACTGATAATCACTACATCTCTCTCGGATGCCAGCTTCCGGATCGTCTTCGATACTTCCGCTCCCTGGCAGATGACAAGGCAGCTTGCATCCATTTCTATCGCACAAAGCTGAGACTCGTACCTGTTTCCAACGATGACAAGATCGTCTTCATCGATAAAATTCTCCATCATATCCGGAGAGGAGGCTGCGATAACAACCTTTCCTTTCACGAAATATGCATGCTCGTTCCCTGTGACGATCTTCCCGTCCAGTGTATTCATAATGCTTCTGTACTGTGTCCGTGCGTCGGACAACAGATAACTGTCATAGAGCTCCATATAGGAATTGGCAATATCTCCAATCGTGATAATTCCTTCCAGCTTCTGCTCATTCAGAACCGGCAGCGTCCGAATACTGTTTTCCCGCATCATCGCCCAGGCCTCTTTGATCGACGCCTGGCTGGAAACTCCGTCAATCTTCCGGATATCCACATCTTTTAACTGCTGAAATACATTCTGAAGGAGCGCCGGCTCTTCCACATGAAAATAGTCAAGAACATATCTGGTCTCCTCCGAGACCTCTCCGGCTCTTTTTGCCACATAATTTTTTCCTGTAATCTGCTTTTTTAATTCTGCGTATGCAATGGCAGAACAGATGGAATCCGTATCCGGATTTTTATGTCCTACCACATATACCTTTCTGTCTTTCTGATTATCTGACATACTTTTTACATTTCCTCCCATATGCCGTACGTGCCGGCCAATCTTTTACTTGATATAAAAATAGAGTATCATCTTTTTGATTCCGCGCCAACTGTTTTTTCGGTTTTCATAAAAATATTCTTTCACTTTGCTTTCTCTAACAAAAAATCTATGATATACTTTCTAGAGAAAACACAAAAAGGGGTGCATCATCAATGAACGAAGAATTAGAAACAAAAACATCTGCCCTGGAACCGCAGGCAGAGTCCATGAAAGACTATGAAGACCAGTTTGATATCGCCGATCCATGGCATATCGTACAAAACTATATGGACAACCGTACAAACCTTACATTGAAAGTAGAAGGTGTGGTCAACGGCGGCGTGATCGTCAAGGTGGAAGGCCTTCGCGGTTTTGTCCCGGCATCCAGACTTTCTCTTTCCTATATCGAAGATTTGGAAAGCTATCTTCTGAAAGAAATCACCGTCCGCGTCATTGAGGCAGATCTGGAAGAACACCGCCTCATTCTTTCCGCCCGTGAGATTTTAAAAGAAGAAGAAGCCAGAGAGCGTGCCGAACGCATCTCAAAAATCCAGGTTGGAAGTGTTATGGAAGGCACCGTGGAATCCATTCAGTCCTACGGCGCGTTTGTCCGCTTTGACGATGGCCTCTCCGGACTTGTCCATGTATCCCAGATCTGCGAAAAACGGATCAAAACACCGGCCGATGTCCTGAAGACAGGGGACCGTGTCAATGTCAAAGTCATCGGAATCAAAGATGGAAAACTGAGCCTGAGTATCAAAGCTCTTTCCGAAGAAAAAGAAGAAGAGACAGAAGAACTGCATGTAGAGCTTCCAAAATCCGAAGAGATCGGAACAAATCTTGGAGATCTTTTCAAAAATATCAAATTGTAATTCCTCTTCAGACAGTTCTGGTTGAAACAGCCGGGGCGGATTCATGTCCGGACAGTCCGGAAGATATCCGCCCTCTTTCTTTCATCTCTTTCTCTTATAACCGTTCCAGATCCTGAATCCAGACAGCCGCCGAAGCATCGCTTGGCATCCTCCAGTCTCCCCTTGGAGACAGAGCCACCGTACCTACTTTCGGTCCATCCGGAAGGCAGGAACGCTTAAACTGCTGTGAGAAGAATCTCCAGTAGAATTTCTTCAGCCATTTCAGAATCGTCTCATCATCATAGACACTTTTAAATGCATGCTTTGCAATCCGGTAAATTTTGGACGGCTCATATCCAAAACGCAGCACATAATAAAGGTAAAAATCATGAAGCTCATACGGTCCCACCAGATCTTCTGTCTTCTGCGCAATCTGACCGTCCTCCGGCGGCAGAAGCTCCGGACTTACCGGTGTATCCAGCACATCCAGCAGAATCTTCTGAAGCTCTTCATCCCCGCAGGTGTCCGCATAGTACTGTACCAGATGGCGCACCAGCGTTTTCGGTACAGAGGCGTTGACACCGTACATGGACATGTGGTCTCCGTTATACGTCGCCCAGCCAAGAGCAAGCTCTGACATATCCCCCGTTCCGATGACAAGTCCTCCGTCTTTGTTGGCAAGATCCATCAGCACCTGTGTCCGTTCCCTTGCCTGACCGTTTTCATATGTCACACTGTGGTCATTCAGATCATGGCCGATATCGCGGAAATGTACAGTCACCGCTTCCCGGATCGGCACTTCCAGAAGAGAAGCACCAAGTCTGCATGACATCTGGCAGGCGTTTCTGTATGTCCGGTCTGTCGTCCCGAAGCAAGGCATGGTCACCGCCTTGATCCGGGATCTTGGAATTCCAATCATATCAAAAGCCTTTGCCGTCACAAGGAGCGCCAAAGTGGAGTCCAGTCCACCGGAAATGCCGACTACTGCTCCGGAAGCCTTTGTATGAACCAGTCTTTTTTTCAGCCCCATAGCCTGAATAGACAGAATCTCTTCGCATCTTGCGGCACGTTCCTTTTCATCCTGCGGAACGAATGGTGCCGGGGAAAAGGTTCTTGTAAGGGCCGTTTCCTCTTCTTTGACGGAAAACGGAACAACCGGCAGTGTCTTTTTTGCCGCAGAACGGAATGTCGTATTTTTCCGGCGCTCGGACAGCAGCCGCTTGATATCAATTTCGCTGTAGATTGTTTCATTCGCAAACCGCCGGGAAGCTTTCAGTATCGTCCCGTTTTCCGCAATCAGATTGTGTCCGCCGAACACAACATCCGTGGTGGACTCTCCTTCCCCTGCGTTGGCGTAAACATATCCCGCAATCAGTCTGGCTGACTGTCCTTTGATCAATTCCTCCCGGTAACGGTTCTTTCCGATTGTCTCATCACTCGCGGAGCAGTTCACAAGAATCACAGCTCCTTCCAGCGCCGCCTTGATGCTTGGCGGAACCGGGGACCACACATCCTCACAGATCTCCGCTGACAGGATCAGTCCCTCAGTCTCCATGGACTCAAAAAGGATCTGCGGACCGAATGGTATTTCTTCTCCTGCAAACCGGATCATTCTTACCTCTTCCGGTCCCGGAGTGAACTGACGCATTTCATAAAACTCTCCGTAATTCGGAAGGAACGTCTTTGTTGTAAATCCAAGAATCTTTCCCTTATTCAGGGCCGCTGCCGTGTTGTACAGCTCACCGTCCACCGCAAGAGGACATCCGACAAAAACAACCGATTCCAGTTCTTTTGTTTCTTCGGCAATCCTGCAAAGTCCTGCTTTTGCCTGTTCCAGAAGAATATCCTGGGTAAACAGATCACCGCAGGTATATCCGGTGATGCAAAGCTCCGGAAAGACAATGATCTTTGCGCCGTTTCCCGCTGCCTCTTTCATCTTTTTTATAATTTCTTCTGTATTAAATGCCGTATCTGCCACACGGATATCAGGTGTAGCCGCCGCCACTTTGATAAATCCCTGTTTCATGCCCCGTTCCTCTTTTCCTTTTTATTTTTTCTTTGCCTGTTTTAACAGAGCGGAAAGCTCGTCCACACTGAAGCTGTATGCAGTGTTACAGAAATGGCACTTCACTTCAATGTCTTTTCCTTCATCAATCATCTCTTTGATCTCTTTTTCCCCGATACTGATGATTGCCTTTTCAATCTTTGTCTTAGAACAGTCACAGTAGAACTGTGTCGGAAGGGTATCAGTAATCTCAATATCCATTCCTTTTAATACTTCCTGAAGCAGAGATTCCGGTGTATGTCCCTGTTCCAGAAGCGCAGTCACAGAATGGATGTTGCTGATATTTTCCTCCAGCTGTTCCAGCACTTTTTCTTCCACAAACGGCATTACCTGCACGATAAATCCTCCGGCACATTTCACCGTATTGTCTTTTTCCATCAGAACTCCCAGTCCTACCGAGGACGGTACCTGTTCGGAATTTGCAAAGTAATAAGTCAGATCGTCTCCGATTTCACCTGTCTGAAGGATCGTCTGTCCCACATACGGCTCTTTCAATCCCATATCTTTGATGACATTTAAAATGCCAAGTCCCAGTGCGCCACCTACATCCAGCTTGCCGTTCTTAGGCGGAAGCATCACATCCGGATTTTCCACATAGCCTTTGACATTGGCTTTGCTGTCTGCTGTCACAGTCAGCCCCTGGATCGGTCCATCACATTTGATCTGGATGGTCAGGATGTCCGTATCATTTTTCATCATGCTTCCCATCATGGCTCCGGCTGTCAGCAGTCTTCCAAGCGCAGCGGTCGCAACAGGGCTTGTATTGTGGTGCTGTCGTGCTGTCTCTACCATCTCTGTCGATGTCACCGCAAACGCACGGATCTGGCTGCCCGCCGCGGTTGCTCTTACTAAATAATCTTTCATTACTGATTCCTCATTTCTTTCTTTATTCGGCTCTGTTCTTTCCACATTCTCTTGCCACTACACAGATGCGGGTGCTTTCTTCGTCCGGCTGCTCTTTCGTAAAGCCGTCATACATCGCAACAAGTTCCATGCCGGCTTTCCTCAGACAGTCCGTCACTTCCCTGACCGTATAGCCTCTCTGAAAATGGGTTTCTTCAAACTTTCTGTACAGTTCTCCCTCACGTACAAAAATCGTCAGATCATACTCGTTGATCCGCTCCTGAGGGTCATAAAAATTCTCCCAGATAAAACTGCACTCGTCTCTGTTTTCCGCAATCGTTGTATCCCCCAGGATCTCCCTGTATTTATATTCTGTATTAAAATCAAACAAAAACAGTCCGCCCGGATCCAGATAGTTGTTCACCAGTGCAAACGTCTCTGCCAGCTCTTCGGGCTCCGTAATATAATTGACGGAATCACAGGCGCTTATGACTGCGCGGACCGTACCGTAGAGCTCAAACTCCCTCATATCCTGAAGAAGATAAAGGATATCATGTCCGGAAGCCGCTTTCTTCTCCGAAGCAATCTCCAGCATCTCTTCCGAATTATCCACTCCGATCATGTCATAGCCAAGCCCTGCCAGAAGCTCTGTCATGCTTCCGGTGCCGCATCCAAGATCCAGAACGAGCCCGTCCCGGATTCCGTTTTCTTTCAGAATCCCCGCATAATATTCTGTCCATTCTGCATATGGGACATTGTCCATAAATGTATCGTATACTTCCGCAAATCCTGTATATGCATCCATTTGATCATCTCCCGCCGACTATAAATCCGGCTTATTATAGCATGATTTCCATATTTTTTAAAGGGGAAATCAAAATCCCCCGGACATCTTGCCCGGAGGATCTGTTCCATTTTCCTTATTCAATTACATGAATCCATCCTTCCGGAGCCTCGATCCGCCCCATCTGGATTCCTGTCAATGTGTCATAGAGCTGTTTTGTCACCGGTCCCATCTCATCCATGCCGCTTGCAAAACAGATTTCTCTTCCGTGGTCTACAATCTTGCCCACCGGAGAAACAACGGCAGCTGTACCGCACAGTCCGCATTCCGCAAATTCCGGAACTTCTTCCAGAGTCACTTCCCGTTCTTCTGTCTCAAGCCCAAGATACTCTTTTGCCACGTAAAGGAGCGAGCGTCTTGTAATGGACGGAAGGATGGAGGATGATTTCGGTGTTACAACTTTTTTATCTTTTGTGATAAAGATAAAGTTGGCTCCGCCTGTCTCCTCTACCTTTGTTCTTGTAGCGGCGTCGAGATACATGTTTTCCGCATAGCCTTCTTCGTGTGCTGTCACAATTGCATGAAGGCTCATGGCGTAGTTCAGTCCTGCCTTGATATGGCCGGTTCCGTGCGGTGCCGCTCTGTCAAAATCAGAAACCTTGATCGTAATCGGCTTTGCTCCGCCTTTAAAATATGGTCCGACCGGAGTGGTTAAAATGCGGAACTGGTATTCAGCCGCCGGACTCACACCGATCACCGGACTGGAACCGAACATATAAGGCCGGATGTAAAGGGTTGCCCCGGAACCGAATGGAGGTACCCATGCGGCATTTGCTTTTACTGTCTGTGTAACCGCATCGATAAAGCGCTCTTTCGGAAATGCCGGCATTTCCAGTCTCTTTGCCGAATCAATCATTCTCTCAGCATTTAAGTCCGGACGGAATGTTACAATCTTTCCGTCTTCTGTTGTGTATGCCTTTAATCCTTCAAATACGGTCTGTGCATACTGGAACACACCCGCACACTCGTTGAGTACGATACTGGCATCGGATGTCAGACATCCATCGTCCCACGCACCGTCTTTAAAATTGGAAACATATCTTTTATCGGTCTGGATATACTTGAAACCCAGATTTGACCAGTCCAAATTTTTCTTTTCCATTTCCATCCACTCCAATCTTGTTTTCTTATTTTTCTAGTATAAGACTGTTTTGGAAAAAATTCAAGAGTGCGCTCTGTTTTTTTTGAATCCGTATGATTTTCCTGCTACCGCTCTGCCATACTGATTGCTTCAATTCCGACGCTTCCGCCCCGCACGACTTCCACATCCCGGAATTCTTCTTTCAAAAGCTTGACAACCGCATCATTTTTGGTGGCCGTCTGCAAAAATTCAAGCAGCATACTGTCTTTCCCGTAATCGATCACTTCTGCCTTGAAGGTCTCGGCAATCTGGAAAAGCTCTGTCTTTTCCTCCAGACTGCATTTTTTCACTTTGACATACAGGATCTCCTTCATGCAGACTGAAAGATCCGTAAAATCGATGACCTTGATCACTTCCACCATCCGGTTCAGCTGTTTTTTAATCTGTTCAAAAGTCTCCTCATCACAATGCGTTTCGATCGTCATTCTGGAAATCGTCGGGTCTTCTGTCCGTCCCACCGTCAGACTTTCCAGATTATAGCATTTTGCCGAAAACAACCCGGAAATCTTGGAAAGCACACCAATCTGATTTTCCACATAAAGAGAGATCCATCTTTTTTTCAACATTCCATTCATTTCCATTTCCTCCTTCTCTAGCAGTCCATCAGCATCTCATGGAGCGTACCGTTTGGCTTCACCATCGGGTAGACCACTTCTTCCGGATCGATGATGAATTCGATCAGTGTCGGTACCTTCGTCTCTTTTGAGGCTTCCAGAAGTGCCGCCTCGATATCCTCTTTCTTCTCCACACGCATTCCCTTTGCCCCGTAGCTTTCTGCAAGTTTCACAAAGTCCGGTGTATATTCCGGCAGCTTTTCATCCCCGCGGCGCAGAGCAGCCCCTGCAAGAAGATTGGTCATGGCGTAGCGTTTGCCGTAAAACAGCTTCTGCCACTGACGCACCATTCCAAGGTAGGTATTATTCAGAACACAGATAATAATCGGCAGCTCTTCGAGAACCGCTGTGGCAAATTCCTGAATATTCATCTGCATACCTCCATCACCGGAAATAACGATCACCGGTTTATCCGGATTGCCGATCTTTGCTCCGATTCCCCCCGGGAATCCATATCCCATCGTGCCAAGTCCTCCCGACATCAGAAGGCGTTTCTTCGGCGTAATCTCCGCATACTGTGCCGCGAACATCTGATGCTGTCCTACATCCGTTACAATGATTCCTTCATCAAAAACATGATTGATTCCCTCGATAATATCCTGCGGAAGCATGACATTTCCCCTCTTCTTCATCTGAAGCGGGTGTTCCTGCTCCCAGCCCTGAATTTTCTCCATCCACTCTTTTGTATCCTTCTCTTCCGCGTACTCCAGCATCTTTTCGATTGCTTCCTTTGCGTCCGCTACAATCGGCACATCCACATGGATATTCTTGGAGATGGACGCTGTATCAATATCGATATGTACAATCTTTGCGTTCGGCGCAAACGCGTGCAGCTTTCCTGTGATCCGGTCATTGAATCTTGTACCGATGGAAAACAGCACATCGCACTCTTCCACCGCCATATTGGCCGCGTAGGCTCCGTGCATACCAAGGTTTGCCACATAATACGGATGATTCGTCGGAACAGCGCCTCTTCCCATTACCGTTGTGACCACCGGAATTTTCGTCTTTTCCACCAGTCTTGTAAAGGCTTCATTGGCTTCCGCAATATTCACTCCGCCTCCTGCAAGAAACAGCGGTCTCTTCGCGTGGTTTAACAGCTTGACCGCGCGTTTTAACTGGCCGATGTGAACGCTGGTGTTTGGCTTATAGCCGCGGATATTGACCTCTGACGGATATTCCGGAGAGCCAAGCTCACCCATCACGTCTTTCGGAAGATCTACGAGAACAGGTCCCGGTTTCCCGCTTCTTGCGATGTAGAACGCTTCTTTTATAATTCTTCCCAGATCTTCTCTTCTATGTACCGTCACTCCGTATTTGGTGATGCTTCTTGTAATTCCTACAATGTCGACCTCCTGGAATGCGTCATTTCCAATCAGATGCCGCGCCACCTGTCCTGTAAAACATACAAGCGGCACACTGTCATAGTTTGCCGTGGCAAGACCGGTTACCAGGTTCGTCGCTCCGGGTCCGCTTGTTACAAGGCAGACCCCGACCTTGCCCGTTGATCTTGCGTAAGCATCCGCCTCGTGAACCAGCGCCTGCTCGTGTCTTGGGAGAATGATCTTGATATCTCCCTGTTTATAAAGCTCATCGCTGATATCAATCGTACATGCCCCCGGATAACCAAAGAGCGTATCCACACCTTCTTCTTTTAATGCTTTTACAAGAAGCTTGTTTCCACTGATTTTCCTCATGCCGTTTCCTCCTTTTCCTTCTCCTTGTCAAGGCTCTCTATTCTTCCCTGCATCTGTACGGAAATTTTATTCCCCAGGGCATCCGAAAAGACTTCCTGTAGAAAAAAACGCCCTAAGCCTTTGCTTAGGGCGAATAACTCCGTGATACCACCTAACTTCAGAATTTCTCTGCACTCAACCAGTACTTTCATACTGTTTCCCGATAACGCTGGAACAACGTCGGAGCCTAATCACATCTTACTTCCTGCATCGGATAAGACCTTTTCAGTCCGCTGTTCATGGGCCAGTTCCCACCCGCCGTCACGAAGACTTCCACCACCCGCCTTCTCTCTTTGCATCCGGCCGGGAGGTACTCCTCCCACTCACTACATTTCTCTGTCTCGTTAAAGTAATTATTGACATTATACGGGGTGGGGATATCTGTTGTCAAGCTTTTTCTCCGGCATCAGTCTTTTGTAGTTCTTTTTCTGTATCTTGTAAATATGTATTCCAGATCAAAATATGTCTGCTCGTCAGACTCTCCTTCCAGGATCCAGTCTTCCTCTTCATCCAGATTCGGGAAATATGTATCCGCGTCATAGGCATGGTCCGTCTTTGTCACATAAGCCTCGGTACAGTACGGGAGCATCATCCGGTAAACGCTCTCCCCTCCGATCACATAGATACTCTCATCCGGATACTGCTTCAGTTCCTCCAGAAGTTCCTCCAGACTGTGTACTACAACTGCTCCTTTTACCTGAAAATGCGCGTCTCTTGTAAGGACGATATTCGTTCTGTTCTTCAACGGCTGTCCGCCAGGAAAGCTTTCCAGGGTCTTTCTGCCCATAACAACCACGTTTCCTGTTGTTGTCTCCCGGAAAAACTTCATATCTGCCGGGATGCTGACAAGCAGCTTGTTTTTATTCCCGATAGCCCAGTTTTTGTCTACATTCACAATCAGATTCATCTGTGTGCCTCCTCTTCTTTATACCGCAATCGGAATATTTTTAATCTGCGGTCCTGTCGCATAATCATCCAGACGGACGTCATCCGGCGTAAAGTCATAGAAATCTTTTACATCCGGGTTCAGCCAGAATTTAGGCGCTTCGTGCTGCTCTCTTGAAATCAGCTCCTCCACAAGCGGAATGTGACGGTCATAAATGTGCGCGTCCGCGATCACATGAACAAACTCGCCCACCTGCATGTCACAAACCTGCGCCATCATATGCATCAGCACCGCATACTGACAGACATTCCAGTTGTTTGCCGCCAGCACGTCCTGGGAACGCTGGTTCAGGATTCCGTTCAGCACCAGTTTTTCACTGTCCGGACGCTTCGTCACGTTGAAGGTCATGCTGTATGCACACGGATACAGATTCATTTCATGCAGATCCTGATGAACATAGATGTTGGTCAGAATCCGCCTGCTGTACGGATTGTGCTTCAGATCATAGATAACACGGTCTACCTGATCCATCATTCCTTCCTTATACTGATGTTTCACTCCCATCTGATATCCGTACGCCTTTCCGATGGATCCGTCTTCATCTGCCCAGCTGTCCCAGATATGAGGTTTCAGGTCATGGATGTTGTTGGATTTGCGCTGCCAGATCCAGAGCATCTCATCGGTACAGCTCTTGATCCCTGTTTTCCGAAGGGTCAGTGCCGGAAATTCTTTCGCAAGATCATACCGGTTTACAACCGCAAACTTCTTGATCGTATAGGCAGGTGTTCCGTCTTCCCACTTTGGCCGCACCTTTTCTCCTTCTGTACTTGTGCCGTGATCGATAATGTCTCTGCACATGCTGACAAATACCTGATCCGCATAACTCATATTGCTACCTCCGTTTTTCTCCATTTTAATTTGATTTCATCAATGCAAATACTTTTGCTCTGGATAATGTCCGTACTACGAGATAAAACAGCACCGTCTCCACCGGCACCATCACCATCTGTTTCAGAAGTCTTGCCGGAAGCAGCGCCGCAAAGGAACTTCCGTACATGACAGTAAGCCAGTACGTGTTCAGACAGGTGTTGACCAGAACTGCGACAAGTACTTTCGCAAATACAATCCGCCCCACGGAAAGCGGCTTCCGGTACAGAACCATTCCATAGAGGATGCCGCCCGCCACGGCACTGATGGTAAATCCCGGGAAAAAGGCTCCCGTCGGCTTTACCAGATACTTCAGAATATCCGCCGCTCCCGCGACAATACCGCCCACAGACGGTCCAAACAGCATTGCTGCCAGTTCATTTGGCAGGAAGGAAAATCCGATCTTCAGAAAGTCCGTCACCTGCACGGTTCCAAAAAATCCCAGCACCACAGCAAGTGCCAGAAGCATCGCTATGACAACCATGGTATGGCTGTCTTTGAGTTCACGGGCTGATTCCCGGAACATGTCTCGTAGTTTCTTGCATTTTTCCATAAAAATATACCTCCTTTGCAGTAGTCCTTTTGCCACGCACAGCAGGTATATCAGTCTCTGTCTATGTGCAGCAGCGGGATGCGAAATATGTACCGCAAGAAATTTCTTTTCGTCCACCGGCAACTCCCCGTCCGAATGGCACTTAACGCACATATTTCTACTCTGCCTGTTCATTTCGTCTCTGATTATAGCACGAAGTCCTCTGATCGTAAAGAGATTTCTCAGTATGCCATTGCCTCCTCTCTCGTCATCCAGAAATGGATCCCATGAGTGGAGTCTTTCCACCGGTCTTCTGTAAAAGAGTCAGCGTATACCCACTCCCCTTTCCGGTAGACGAAGTTTTCATCCACCAGCGACCATGCCTCATCAAATTCCCTTGTGCCGTCAAAGTTTCTGATTGTCAGTACTTTTGCCTTATCACACCGGCATGTCGGACCTGTGGCCGAGCTCCGCTTTGCATCTGCCGGAACAAGGAGCTGTACAATCCGGTCATACACACATTTCTTGTATGCTACAAACGCTCCTTTCTCCGGGCAGCGCATAGGATACCCCACGGTTGTCTCATCCATGCGCGCCCCGGTCAGGTCTGCATTTTCCAGTGTTGAAAGCCGGATATCCGCACCCCGGAAGTCTGCATTTTTAAGACTGCATCCCCGAAGGTCCGCCCCTTGCAAATCTGCCCCGCAAAATTTTGCTCCTTCCAGATCACAGTCCCGGAATCTTGAATTAGAAAGCCTGCACCCTGTAAAGTCGGCATTCCGGAAACTGACGGCGGTAAAATCTCCCCATTCCAGGATTTTACCACTCAGATCGATTCCGTCCATCCGCCTTTCATTCCATACTGTTTTTGTACTGTTCTGCTCCATTTTGACACCCCCGGTTCTTTGTAAATTCTATTTAAAATTTTTTAAAAAAACATGTTGACATTTCTTTTCTTTTATAGTATCATACATTTTGTTCCGAGTGAACAAAAAACATTAAGCGACAGTGGCTCAGTTGGTAGAGTACGACCTTGCCAAGGTCGGGGTCGCGGGTTCGAGCCCCGTCTGTCGCTCTTCTTTTTTAAAATTTGATATTCATGCGACAGTGGCTCAGTTGGTAGAGTACAACCTTGCCAAGGTTGGGGTCGCGGGTTCGAGCCCCGTCTGTCGCTCTTAAAACACGATTCAAATGAATCGTGTTTTTTCTTTTCTCAGACAGCTGTATCCCCGAAACCTGTATGCCAGATACTCTCAGAACAAAGGACAAAATTTTCTGTTAATTGAAAAGGATGCTGCAGTTTCCCACAACACCCTTTTTCTTCTTTCTCACGAAATTACTCTTCTGTTTCCGCTTCCGCCTCTTCTTTTCTGATGACACCGATTCCCAGCTCTTCCAGCTGTTTTACTGCTACTTCAGACGGTGCCTCCAGCATCATGTCTGATGCATCTTTCACCTTCGGGAATGCAATGACATCACGGATGCTGTCTTCTTTCGCCATGAGCATGACAAGACGGTCCAGTCCGTAGGCAAGTCCTGCATGAGGCGGTACCCCGTACTTGAACGCATTCAGAAGGAATCCGAACTGCTCTTCGGCCTCTTCTTTTGTAAATCCGATCACTTCAAACATCTTTGTCTGGATGTCATTCTGGTGGATTCGGACACTTCCTCCGCCGAGCTCGGTTCCATTTAATACAATATCGTATGCTTTCGCGCGCACTCTTCCCGGATCACTGTCCAGATACTGAAGATCCTCCTCCATCGGCATGGTAAACGGATGGTGCATTGCCACGAAACGGTTCTCGTCTTCATTCCACTCAAGCAGCGGGAACTCTGTTACCCAGAGGAAATTGTACTGGCTCTTGTCCAGAAGATCCAGCTGTCTTGCAATTTCAAGACGGAGATTTCCAAGTACATCCCATACAATCTTATTCTTGTCAGCCGCAAAGAGCAGAAGGTCTCCCGGCTGTCCGTCCATTGCCTGGATCAGGGAAGCCATTTCCTCTTCTGTCATGAATTTTGCAAAGGAGGATTTCACGCTTCCATCTTCCTGAATCGCAATATATGCAAGTCCTTTTGCACCATATCCTTTTGCAAATTCTACAAGCTTATCAATCTTTTTACGCGGCATTGCACCCTGTTCTTTGGCATTGATTCCGCGGACGCTTCCGCCCTGCTCCAGAGCTCCGGTAAAGACGCCGAATCCGCAGTCCTTTACGATCTCGCTGACATTGACAAGCTCCATTCCGAAACGGGTGTCCGGCTTGTCGGAACCGTAGCGGTCCATTGCATCCTGCCATGTCATTCTCTGGATCGGAAGCTTTACATCCACATCCAGAACTTCTTTAAACAAATAAGCAAGGAGACGCTCGTTGACTTCCAGAACATCATCTACATCAACAAAGGAAAGCTCCATGTCGATCTGTGTAAATTCCGGCTGGCGGTCTGCACGGAGATCTTCGTCCCGGTAGCATCTTGCAAGCTGGAAATAGCGGTCGCATCCGGAGCACATCAGCAACTGCTTTAATGTCTGAGGAGACTGCGGCAGCGCATAAAAGCTTCCCGGATGTACACGACTTGGTACCAGATAGTCTCTTGCTCCTTCCGGTGTACTCTTTACCAGTGTTGGTGTCTCGATTTCAAGGAATCCTTCATCTGCCAGGAACTGTCTCGTCAGTGTGGCGATCTGGCTTCTCATGCGGAGATTCCGCTGCATATCCGGTCTTCTTAAGTCCAGGAACCGGTATTTCAGACGCAGTTCTTCCTTTGTCTTGCTGTCTTCCTCAATCGGGAACGGCGGAGTCTCGGACTCGGACAGGATCCGAAGCTCTTTCACACGTATCTCGATGGCCCCTGTAGCAAGATTTTCATTGACAGCTCCGGAACGTGCCTCCACGGTTCCTACTGCCGCAATGACAAACTCGCTTCTGAGCTTTCCTGCTTTTTCAAATCCTTCTTCATCGATACTTCCATTCTCAAATATCAACTGCAGGATCCCGGAGCGGTCTCTTAAGTCAACAAAGATAATACCGCCTTTATTTCTGTTCTTCTGCACCCACCCCATGACGGTGACGGTCTCACCGATATTCGCTGTGCCAAGTTCTGCGCAGCGGTGGGTTCTTTTCAGGCCTTTCATTGATTCTGCCATTTTCTCTTCCTCCATTTATTCTTGCTCTATTCTTCGCTCTTTGGCGCAAATTCCCGTACAAAGCACTCTGTCACATCCGTGTAGCCGTCCTGCGCAAGCTGCTCTTTCTGGAATTTCTTGTTTTTCTTCATATTGGAAACAAGAACCTGACATCCCTTTGCCCGTTCTTCTTTCGCAAGCTCCAGGATTCGGGTAATGCCTTCCGACGGCATTCCTTTTTCAATCAGGAATGCTTTCTTTTCCTTCCTGGTCGGAACCTGATAGCCGCTTTCTAAAAGCAGCAGGACAATCCGCTCGAATCCGATGGAAAATCCACATGCCGGCGTATCCTGTCCCGTAAACTTTCCGATCATCTTGTCGTAGCGTCCGCCTCCGCCTACTGATCCTCCGAACTCATCCATGGAGATCTCAAAAATCGTACCGGTGTAGTAGGACATTCCCCTGACAAGTGTCGGGTCAAAGCTCATCTTGAACTCCGCTTCTTTTACCGCTTCCACGCTGGAAATGATCGTCTCCAGGCCGTCTGCCACTTCCGGATCCAGAAATCCATCAAGCTTCTCTTTCAGGTAACGGATACCTTCCACATCACGTGTCACTTCCTTGAACAGTGTCAGGTAAGTCTCCACAACCTGTGCTTCATATCCCGCTTCTTTTAACTCGCTTTCCACACCTTCCAGACCGATCTTGTCCATCTTGTCCAGAATGATGAATACTTCGTCAAAGCTTTCCGGAGCAAATCCACTGAAAGCAGCCATTGCCTTTAAGATCTGTCTGTCATTGATCCGGATAGTAAAGTTCTTGAAATCCAGTTTTCCGAGGAGTGTACTTGTGGCAAGGATCAGCTCGATCTCCGCAAGATTGGACGGCTCGCCCAGGATGTCGATATCGCACTGCATGAACTGGCGGTATCTTCCTCTCTGCGGACGGTCTGCTCTCCACACATTTCCGATCTGCAGTGCCTTAAACGGAGACGGCAGTTCATTCGCGTGATTTGCATAATATCTGGAAAGCGGCAGTGTCAGATCGTAACGGAGTCCTCCGTCCACCAGATCCGCCTCTGTCTTTGCTGTCTCCAGATTCAGCTTCGCCCCTCTTTTTAAAATTTTGAAGATAAGCTGCTCATTTTCTCCTCCCTGTTTGCTGAGAAGATTATCAATGTGTTCCACACACGGAGTTTCAATCGAAGAAAATCCAAATGTGCGGTATGTCTCTTTGATCATCTGTATCACATAGTCACGGATTTCCATCTCTCTTGGGAGCATATCGTTCATTCCGGTGACCGGTTTTTTCTTTAACGCCATAGCCATTCTCCTTTTCGCTCTATCATCTCGTCAATCCGGGCAATGTACTCGTCCACATTTTTCACATTTTCAATGCGGATCAGATTTGTCATCTTTTTCTTTTTGCTGCCCGGCATCTCTACTTCCTCCGGGAGGACAATCTTCGTGGAAGCACCCGCTCCCGCCGCAATAATCGACTGTTTTTCCTCCATAATTAGTATATTGTAAATTCCCGCTTTGTCAACCTCTGCATATCCGACATTCTCAAAATTTCCGGCCATATTTTTCTGGCGGTACAGATAGTACGGGACAAGCCCCATCTCCTCCGCGCACCGGTACGCCGCATCGATCATGGCCGTCAGGTCTTCTGCCGAAAGCAGATGACCGGTAAAGCCTTCTCCGCTTCTCTGTTCCTGGCGCAGTCTCGATGCCCGCTTGATGGCAAGGGCATGCACCGTCAGACTGTCCGGGTGAAGCTCCCGGATCTGCCGCAGCGTATCTTCCATATCTTCCGGCGCCTCCCCAGGCAGTCCGGCAATCAGATCCATATTGATATTCTCAAAGCCGAGTTCCCTGGCCAGACGAAACGTCTGCACCACATCCTCCACTGTATGCCTTCTTCCTACCAGATCCAGTGTCTTCTGCTGCATGGTCTGAGGATTGACTGAAATCCGGCTGATTCCGTGGTTTCTTAAAACCTCCAGCTTCTCCCTTGTGATGCTGTCCGGCCGCCCGGCCTCCACGGTAAGCTCCAGAAGATGTTCATAGGAAAACTGCTGCTCCAGATGAGTCAGCAGACGGTCAAGCCGGGATGCACTAAGGGATGTCGGCGTCCCGCCTCCCAGATAGATCGTATTGAGTTTTTTCTCTTTGGAAACATCTGCAATATAGGAAAGCTCCCGGCAGAGCGCATCCAGGTAATCGTCCATCCGATCAAGATACTGCGCAATCGGGTAAGAAGTAAAGGAACAATATGCACAGGTTGTCGGGCAGAACGGGATTCCGATATAGAGACTGTATCCATTCTCGTAATCCAGTCTGGACAACAGCTCCTTTTCCCTTTTTGCAATTGCCAGTCCCAGTTCCGCCTTTTCTTCCGAGACAAAGTGCTCCTTTTCAATCCAGTTCAGAATCTCCTGATCCGGCACTCCTTCTTCTAATTTCTGCATGAACATTTTGGTCGGCCGCACCCCGGTGAGACTTCCCCACGGCAGTTTCTTTCCTGCCATTTTACTCAGTTTCTCATAAAGTGCACTTACTACCAGATGCTTTCTCCTGCTTCTGTCCATCTGCCCGATTTCACCTTTCTCTCCGGCCAGGCTGACACAAAAACAAGAATCACGGTCTGTCTCGATCCTGACCTGTGACTCTTGCTCTTCATTAACCTGCTGTTCGATTTCTTCGTCCGGATAAAAAGCTTTCAACAGATGATACGCGTCATATGTGTATAAAGTATCATTACATGTCAGCTTCATCATAGTCTCTCCCGCGTTTTATTTTCTCAAAAACGGATTGTATTTTTTCTCTTCGCCGATGGTGGTCGCATCCATATGACCAGGCAGGACTTTCGTCTCATCCGGAAGACAGAGGAGCTTTTCCTCAATCCCGCGTACCAGATCTGACATGCTTCCTCCCTCAAAATCCGTGCGTCCTACAGAATGGTGGAACAGAGTATCCCCGCTGAAGAGAATTCCCTCATCCGCCAGATAATAGCAGACTCCGCCCGGCGTATGGCCCGGCGTAAAAAACACCTGAATGTCAAAACCGGCGATGTGGAGCATTTCTCCGTCTTTTACATAGACCGCATCGGAAAACGTGTATCCGTTCGTATAGATATCGGACTGATTCCAGTGGGCATCCTGTAAAAGCGCCGCTTCCCTCTCCCCTGCGTAAACCGGCACATCATAGACCTTCCGGAAATCCTGGATTCCCATAATATGGTCAAAATGTCCGTGGGTCAGGAGAACAGCCTTCATGTCAAGGCCCTCCTCCTGAATAAAGTTCATCAGCTTTTTCGGACATGCTGCCGGATCGACCAGCACGGCCTCTTTTGTGTTTTCATCGTATAAAACGTAGGTATTTGTCCCGATAATGCCTGTTACAAATGTCTGAATCTTCATCTTTTTTTGCCCCGGCCTTTCTTTAGCCCGTCGTCCTTTCTATATCAATTACATTTTCAATCTGTCTGAGCTTGCCTACAAGGCGTCCCATCTCTTCTTTTCCTCTTACAACAAATCCCATCTCCACGGTAGATACGCCCTTCTTGCTTGTACGCACATTCATCGTCTTGATATCGATCTCCGCCTCGGTAAAGACTCTGGAAATCTCCATCAGCATACCCGGCTTATCTTCCACAAACATTTTGATTTCCGCAAAATATTTGCCTTCGGAAGTTTCCGCAGCATCGGCCTCCCATTCTACCGGAATGAGTCTTGCTCTCTCTCTCTCTGTCAGATGAAGGACATTGATACAGTCTGTCCTGTGAATCGTAAGACCCCTTCCTCTGGTTACAAATCCTACGATCTCATCGCCCGGAAGCGGATTACAGCATCTGGAAAAGCGCACCGCCATGTCATCGATTCCTTTGACAATGACACCGCTTTTCGATTTTGCGATGTGTACCACGTTCTTCGATGCCTCTGCTACCTTTTCAAGTACAGCCTCATCCGTAATCTCCTGTCTGTGGTCTTTGTTATATTCTTCTGCAAGACGGTTAACAATCTGACCTTCTTTCAGTCCGCCGTGTCCAATTGCCGCAAGGACGGAATCCCAGTCCTTGAAGCCGTATTTCTGCTGCACGATCTGCTGATATTTCGGTTTCATCAGATTACCCTGCTCATAGCCTTTGGCCTTGCAGTAGGAAATCAGCATTTCTTTTCCTTTGACAATATTTTCTTCTTTAAACTGCTTTTTGAACCACTGGTTGATCTTGTTCTTAGCCTGCGTGCTCTTGACAATGTTCAGCCAGTCTCGGCTCGGTCCCTTGGAATTCTGAGAAGTCAGAATCTCGATGCGGTCGCCGTTCTGAATCTTGTAGTCTACTTTGACAAGTTTTCCGTTGACTCTTGCACCGACCATTTTATTTCCAACCGCACTGTGGATCGCGTATGCAAAATCGATCGGCGTGGAACCGTTCGGAAGATTTTTAACATCTCCGTTCGGGGTGAAGCAGTACACATCTTCCGCGAACAGATCCAGGTCTCCTTTGATCAGATTCAAAAACTCCCGGTTATCCGACATGTCTTTCTGCCAGTCGAGGATCTGGCGGAGCCAGCTTAACTTTTCTTCTTCCTGAGCCTTGATATTCTTCTTTCCGTCATTGGACTCTTTGTATTTCCAGTGGGCTGCGATTCCGTATTCGGCCGTCTTGTGCATCTCCTTTGTACGGATCTGAATCTCAAACGGCTGTCCGACGGAACTCATCAGCGTCGTGTGAAGTGACTGATACATATTCGGCTTCGGCATGGCAATGTAATCTTTAAACCTGCCAGGTACCGGTGTATACATCTCATGGATCACGCCGAGGGCCGCGTAACAGTCTTTCACCGTGTCAACAATAATCCGTACTGCAAAAAGATCGTAAATCTGGTCTACCGTCTTATCCTGATTAACCATCTTTTTGTAGATACTGAAGAAATGCTTGACTCTTCCATTGACTTCCGCCCTGATATGGGCATTTTCCATATGCTGTGAGACTTCCCTTACAATCTGAGCCACAAACTCTTCCCGCTCGGTCTTTCTCTCATTAATCTGCTGCACCAGGTCATAGAAAATCTCCGGATGGAGATACTTAAGCGCAAGGTCATCCAGCTCTGTCTTCACTTTGGAAATACCGAGTCTCTGGGCGATCGGAGAATAGATGTCCATCGTCTCTTTCGCTTTTTCCTTCTGCTTCTCCGGCTTCATAAACTGCAGCGTGCGCATATTATGAAGGCGGTCGGCAAGCTTGATAATGATGACACGGATATCCTTTGCCATGGCGAGAAACATCTTTCTTAAATTCTCCGCCTGCATTTCAAGCTTATCCGAAGAGTAGGAAAGCTGTCCCAGCTTTGTAACACCATCCACAAGAAGCGCTACTTCCTCTCCGAATTCTTTTTCAATATCCTCTTTTGTAACCTCGGTATCTTCTACCACATCATGCAGAATGCCGGCCGCAATCGTTTCCTTGTCCATCTCAAGCTGTGCCAGAATAATGCCTACCCAAAGAGGATGAATGATATATGCCTCTCCGGATTTTCGGAACTGATTTGCATGGGCCTTGCTCGCCAGCTGATATGCTTTTTCAATCAGCGAAACATCTGCTGACGGGTGATATTTATGGATATGCCCGATCAGATAACGGTACAGCTCATCCGGGTCCTGATAGTCCTCAGGCTCTTTTACAGCATGGCCGTCCACAATCCGCATCCCCTGGCGGACTTCTGTCGTAACTTCTTCCGGTCTGATTTTTTCTGCCATATCATTCCCCTCCTTTACCTGTTTCTTCACTGCTTTACTCTCAAATATTATGTCGTTTTTTGGAATATATCCTTTAGTATATCATTATTTCCAGAATGTGTAAAGCAGAGCATTCTACAGGTTTTTCGCGTAATCCTGCCTTTTTTCTTATCAGTATTACCGATAATCGAGAATTGTAATCTGAAGCGTCCTTCTTCCCATGTAATCGTTGATTCCCGGATAGTAAGTAACATCCATCAAAATCGGATTTCCTCTTCCATATAAAAGATGGTCTTTTGCATCCGGTCCGTACTTTTGTGACAGACAGGAAAAGAAGGTCTCCAGATCACCAAAAAAGATGGCATCCATAGTGGTGTGGTCCGCATCTTCTACTTCCAGTTTCAACACATTTTGATTCTTTCCGATAACCCGTCCCCGACGAAAAAGCAGCTTTCTCAGGGCAAACACCGGTTTCGTATTTCCTTTTCCAAACGGCTCCAGAAGAGAAAGTTCCTGCACAAAATCCTCGGTAATCTCACACAGAGGAAGCTGCATGTCGATCACAACTTTCTCCGTCAAGTCTTCTTCCGTCATTGTCGTATTTTCGTTCAGTTTTTTCCGAAGAGACAGAATTTTTTCTTCCGGGAGCGAAAGCCCCGCTGCCAGACGATGTCCGCCGAAACGTGTCAGAAGATCTTTGCATCTGCTCAGCTCATCGTACATATGGTAGGTTTCAATCGACCGCCCGGAGCCTTTTGCTCCTTCTTCTGCCTTTGTCAGGACAAACACCGGTTTGTAGTACCGCTCCCGCAGACGTCCTGCCACAATTCCCGCTATGCTTTCATGACATTTTGGCAGATACACCACAAGTACTTTATCCTCCTTTAATCCGGTTGTCTCCACCTGGACCACCGCCTCTTTCACTGCTTCCTCTGTCAGATTCTTCCGGCTGTCATTGAGAGCTTTCAGATCTCCCGCCAGAAGATCCGCTTCTTTTTTTGTCTTTGCGCACAGAAGCTCCAGTGCCCGTCTGGCTGTATCCAGACGCCCCCCGGCATTGATGCACGGTCCGATCACAAAGCCGATATGATAGGCAGACAGTCGGTCCGTATGGACTCCGGTACATTCCATCAGCGCGGCAAGTCCCGGATTTTTCGTTCTCTTCAGCATTTCCAGCCCCTGTTTTACAAAAATCCGGTTTTCGTCGGTCAGATCCATAACGTCTCCTACCGTCGCGATGGCTACATTTTCCATCAGATAATCCACATCTTCCGGATCTCTTCCCATGGCATTGTAAAGTGCCTCGACCAGCTTGTAGGCCACAGCTGCTCCACACAGTCCTTTGAACGGGTACAGGCAGTCCTCTCTTTTGATATCCACCACCGCGTCGGCAGGCGGAATCAGGTAGCCGCGTGTACCGTCTTCGTATTCTTCATACGGCACTTCATGATGGTCTGTTACAACGACAGCCATTCCCATACTTTTCCCATACGCGATCTCTTCGCGCGCTGCGATTCCGTTGTCACATGTCACAATTGTATCAATATTGTCATCCAGCGCACGGTCAATCAGATCAATATTTAACCCGTATCCGTCCCTGACACGATCCGGGATGTCATAATCCACTTCTGCGCCCAGTCCTTTCAACCCCTCCAGAAGAATATATGTAGCATTGACTCCGTCAATGTCATAATCTCCGATAATGCGGATACTCTGTTTCTCCACAATCTTTTCCTTCAGAAGATCCACCGCCTTATCCATATCTTTCATAAGCATTCCATCATACAGATCCGCGATGGTTCCATTCAGATAACGGTCAAAAGCCTCCTCTCCGATAATATCCCGGTTGCGGATCAGCGCCGCTGTTCTCGGCCGGATCCCAAACCGTTTCCCCAGCTCTGTAAAATTTCCTCCCTTTCTAAGCAGTACCCAGTTTTTCATCGATTGTATTCCTCCAAAAAAGCAAAAGGATGCCGCAAGATCCATACTTTCCATCCTGCTGCATCCTTTTCATGTTTTATTTCTTCTTTCCGGTTCTTGTCTTCATAACGTACCAGAGTGCTCCCGTGATACATACGGAAGAATATGCACCGCACACGATACCGACCATCAGAGGCAGTGCAAATTCTCTGACTGATGTGACACCAAAAACAAAGAGCGCAAACACCATAATAAACGTCGTCAGAGAAGTATAGATGCTTCTTGTCAGCGTCATTGTGATACATCTGTTTACAAGTTCGGCAAGTGGTTCTTTCTTCCTCCGCGCTTTCAGCTCCTCCCGGATCCGGTCAAATATTACAATGGTTGCATTGATCGAATATCCTACAATTGTCAGCATGCACGCAATAAAGGTACTTCCGACTGTAATACGGGATACGGCGTAAAAGGCAAGCACGACGAGGACGTCATGAATCAGGGCCGTCACCGCGCTTGTGGCAAACCGGATGTCCTTAAACCGGAACCAGATATAAAGAAGCATGCAGACTGTGGAGATAATCACCGCAACGACCGCATCCTGCCTCATCTCCGCACTGATCGTAGAACTGATGCTGGAATAGGTAATGTCCGAATCCGACACCTGGAACTCATCAGCCAGTGCCTGATTTAATGCCTCCCTCTGGTCAAGATCAAGGGCTTTCGTCCGGATGACAATCTCAGTGCTTCCTTTTACCTTCTGTGTCTGTACTTCCGAGTCTCCGGATGCTTTCTCAACCACCGGAACAATCCGGGATTCAATTTGCGAAATCGAATAATCTTTCTGAAAATCCACTGTCGTGGATGTTCCTCCCCGGAATTCCAGACTGTAGGCCAGCATACCGTTTTCTTTCACATGATGATATCCCATCACGGCAAATCCGGCAAGGATCACAAGCAGGGAAGCAGCAAAGCAGATCTTTCTCTTTCCAAGGAAGTCTACCGGTTTTCTTTCCTTCATTTTCTTTGCATAGAACTTCTCGTTCCGGATTCCCACCGCATAGAACGAATTGATGATCATCCGTGTAATTACCAGCGCGGTAAACATGGAAACGACGATGCCAAGAGCCAGTGTCTGCGCAAATCCTTTGACCGTTCCCGATCCCCGAAACCAGAGTACCGCTGCTGCAATCAGCGTCGTGACATTTCCGTCAATGATTGCGGAAAGTGCCTTGTGAAATCCGCTCTTCAGCGCGTTCTGCACACTCTTTCCGGACGCGATTTCTTCCCTCACCCTTGCAAAGATAATGACGTTTGCATCCACAGCCATTCCAATGGACAAAATGATTCCGGCAATTCCCGGAAGGGAAAGAGTGATGTCAAATGCGTTCAACAGCACCAGCACCAGTCCGGTATAGATCAGAAGTGCAAGCCCTGCAGCAAGTCCCGGAAGCAGATAAACAGCAATCATAAAAAGGATGACTGCCGCAAGTCCGACTGCTCCTGCCAGAAGACTTGTACTGATTGCCTCCCCGCCAAGCTGGGCTCCCTGCACCTGTGAGTTGAGCTCTTCCAGTTCCAGGGAAAGACCGCCGATCCGGATTGCGGAAGCAAGCTCTTCGGCTTCTTCATAACTTGCCATTCCGTCAATATAAGCGGTATCCACAGTAATAGCTTCATTCACAGTCGGGGAGCTGATTACCTCGCCGTCATAGATAATGGAAATTTCCTTTCCGACATTCTTCTCTGTCGCCTCGGTAAACTTTTCTTTTCCCTGCTCATTTAACTGAAGCTCTACCGTATATTCATTTGCTCCTGTTGTCTGGTTCTGACCGCTCATCGCCTTTGCGGTTTTAATGTCGCTTCCTGTCAGAACCGTCTCGCCATCTGCTGTCTGAAATTCCAGCGATCCCGGCTGTCCAAGCTCTTCCAGAATCTCATTGGCATCCGACACTCCCGGAATGGAAATGCTGATACGATTGTCTCCCTCCTGGTATACATTCGCTTCCGTACTGTATGCTTCTACTCTCTTCTGCAGTTTGTAGATGGTGTCCCGCATCTCTTCCGGCGACGGGTTTTCCTCTTTTGCCTGATAGGTAATGCTGACCCCGCCGGCCAGATCCAGCCCGAGTTTGATGTTTTCCATGGCACCGCTTTGGGAACGGCCCCATCCGATGGCTGTCGTATATACCAGCAGTCCGATTATAAGGACTGTCACAATCAATCCTGCGATCCCTCTGCTTTTCTTCACACTTTACATCCCCTTCTCTAAGCTTCTTCGCTCTCTCCGGAGTTGTCCGCCAGCGCCGCTTTGATCATGATGGCGCATTCCACACGTTTTCTTTCCATCTCACATCCGATGTCATATGCATCATTCAGATTTCCCTCAAAATGGTATGCATTCGCCATACATCCGCCGCTGCAGTAGAACTTCGCAAAGCAGTTTTTACATTTTTCTTTTGAGTAGACATTACAGCACCGGAATGCGTCCGCAATCTCAGGCTTTGTAATACCCTCATCTACATTTCCCATCAGGAAATCCTCATCTCCTACAAACTGATGACAAGGATAGAGGTCTCCCCACGGTGTTACAGCCAGATATTCGGTTCCCGAACCGCATCCTGACAACCGTTTCGCAAGGCACGGTCCGCCTTCCAGGTCGATCATAAAATGGAAGAAATTAAATCCATTTCCTTCTTTTTCTCTCTGAATCATATATTTTGCGAGTTTATCATACTCCTCAAAAATCTGAGGCAGGTCTTCCTCCCTGATTGCGTACGGGTCTGTATCATCACCGACAACCGGCTCGATGGACATCTGCTGAAATCCGAGATCTACAAAATGGCGCACATCCTCTGAAAAATCCAGGTTCTGTCTCGTAAATGTACCGCGCACATAGTATTTCTCCTGGTTTCTGCTCTCGGCAAGTTTCTGGAACTTTGGAACAATCAGATCGTAGCTTCCTTTTCCATTCCGGAACGGACGCATCCGGTCATTGACTTCCCTTCTTCCGTCCAGGCTCAGCACGACATTGTCCATCTCCTTGTTGATAAACTCCTGAATTTCATCATTCAGCAGTACGCCGTTCGTCGTAACAGTAAAACGGAAATGTTTATCGTGAATCTTCTCCTGCTCTCTTCCATATGCCACAAGATCTTTGACAACCTGCCAGTTCATCAGCGGCTCCCCGCCGAAGAAGTCTACTTCCAGGTTTCTTCTGCTTCCGGAATTTGCGATCAGGAAATCCAGCGCCTTTTTCCCTACTTCATAGGACATCATCGCACGTCTTCCATGATATTCGCCCTCCTCGGCAAAACAGTATTTGCACGCCAGATTGCAGTCATGGGCAATATGGAGACAGAGCGCCTTTACTACTGTCTTTCTTTTCATGACATCCTGTATACAGGACTCATGAGTATCCGGTGCGAAGAGCTGTCCTGCCTCCGCTAGTTCAGCGAGATCATCGAGCACCTCGTCAATCTCCTGCGGATTATATTTCTCCTGATACTGTTTTTTGATTTTTTCCTTTGTCTCACCCTCCCGGATGGTATCGGCTGTCTGCTCCGGATTCATCGCGGTCAGTGCTGCGATCAGATCGTATCCCATCTGATCTACGACATGAACACATCCGCTGTTAACATCCAGAACGATATTATATCCATTATTCTGGTACTGATGGATCACTTTGTGTACCCCTTTCTCTTTTTTTCTGTAGACATCAAGAGACAGCGACCAAATAGCCGCTGTCCTGTAATTTCACTTATAAGTCCTGTCTGCCTATTTCTTCTGTTCGCAGGTCTGGTTTCCTACTGTGCAGGAAGTCTTGCATGCTGACTGGCAGGATGTCTGGCATTCTCCGCATCCGCCTTTTTTCATTGTGTTGTTTAAAGTCTGTGTATTTAATGTTTTAATGTGTTTCATCCTGATTTCCTCCTTATGCATTTTGCTAGAAATTATTATATCATAGGCGGTTTCTTTTTTAAAGCCTTTTTTTCGTTTACGACAGCATTCCGCCAAGCATTCCTCCTGCCGCGCACAGTATCAGCGTTGTCACAATCTGCATCGTATCGCCCTGAAGGGTGTGATATACACCAACGGACACCAGTACCAGAAGCAGAAAATATAGCATTCCAAGAATCAGTCCCCAGATAAATTTCCGTACTTTCTGCAGCTTCCCGATCAGAAAACCTCCCGCAAACGCGGACACAACATAGATACCGGTAATTCCTGCCGTCACTTTTCCTTTATCCAGATTCAGCTTATAAAGCAGCACCGCCAGCACCAGAAGCAGGATTCCCGTAACGATGTAGGATACCAGAAGTGCCTGAAAGATCCGCATGACCCCCGATTTTTGTCCTTTTACTCTCATCGCATCCCCCTTGTCCCGTTTTTCTAAGACTATTGTATGATGCGGATTTTCTCTTTATGACTACGTTTCCATCTGACTCCCAAGAAATGCAGCCGCGCACTGAGCCAGTTTCTGACAGATTTCTTCGGAAATGCCTTTTTGCCGCTCCGGTCTGACAAAAAGAACTGATCCGATCACATCGCCTCCTGCCAGCACCGGACAGACAAAAATTTCTCCATAGTCCACCATCTTTTCTTTCAGAAAATTGATACCGGATCCCCCGCTGCGGCTTATGGATACCGCTCTCCGTTCTTCCAGAAGACAGACAAACTCCTCTGATACCTCCTGTTCTGCTACATCCTTTCTCCCTGCTCCGGAAGCAGCAATCACCTTTTCCATATCCGTAATGCAGGAAAGCATTCCCGATGCCTGCGCCAGACTCTCTGCATAGTTCTGCGCAAATGTATATATTTCTCCAAGCGGAGAATACTTCTTCAGAATAACCTCGCCGTCCTGGCCCGTAAAGATTTCCAGCGGAGTCCCCTCGCGGATTCCCAGTGTTCTGCGTATTTCTTTTGGAACAACCACCCTTCCAAGATCGTCGATTCTTCGCACAATTCCCGTCGCTTTCATTTCTGTAAAGTTCCCTCCATTTCACAAATCAGCCGCCTTTTTCCGGCTTTCACATAAGGCTAGTATCTGCAAAAGGAAAATTTTTATTCTGTTTGCACTTTTTCTTAAGAGATAGTAAAATAGAGAAAAACGTTTAGGAGGTCCATAAGGCTATGAGTAAAATCGATGATGTAAGAAAAGAAATGGTCGCTGCCATGAAGGCCGGTGACAAGGCAAGAAAAGAAACTCTGTCTTCTCTTCTTGCCGCTCTGAAAAATAAAGCAATCGACAAGCGGGAAGATCTGACTGAGGAAGAGGAAGTACAGGTTGTCTTAAAGGAGATCAAACAGACAAAAGAGACTCTGGATATGACCCCGGAAGACCGTACCGAAATCATTGAAGAATGCCGGGCACGGATCGCGGTTCTTGAAGAATTTGCCCCGAAGATGATGGGGGAAGAGGAGATCAGATCTGTCATCGCCTCTGTTCTCTCTGATATGGGTCTGGATCATCCGACTGCAAAAGACAAGGGAAAGATCATGAAAGAGCTGATGCCGAAGGTCAAAGGAAAAGCCGATGGCAAACTTGTAAACGAACTTGTCAGCACATTTTTTGAATAAAAGACAAAAATGAAGCAGCCTATTCGGCTGCTTCTTCTGTATTATCTGTATTTTCGGAATCAGTGGATTCTCCACTGTCTGTGCTGTCGGAAGTATCTTCTCCCTCTGCACTGTCAGAAGTATCTTCTCCATCTGTGTTTTCTGAAGAGCCTTCTGTACTGCCGCTGTCTTCTGAGCTGTCCTCCGTCTTCAGGGCAACCCCCTGACCGTTAAAGTCGATCTTTTCCCAGACATCCTTGTTTTCCTTGATGTCAGTGTCTTCTTTCCAGCCATCAAGGATCTCATTGTATCGCTCAGACTCACGTTCGGAGATGATCTCCTGTTTCTTGCTGTCCGTTGCGCTCTGATCAAATGTGGATGTCACCTTTGCCACATAGTATCCGGTATCTGTCTCTATCACATCAGTTACCTGGCCTGCTTCCAGTTTGTCCGCCGCCTGAATGAGCTCCTCATTCGGGGATGTCGTACTGGAGTCAAACGTCAGATCCACTGCTGATTTCTCCTGATCCTCTGCGGCCTGACTGAAATCTGTGCCGCTGTTCACCGCGTTCAAAAATGTTTCCGCCTTCGCTTTTGCCTCTTCCTTTGTATCTGAAGTATTTTCGGAATCACTTTCTTCGGATTCCTCCGTATCCGAGTAGGTAAATGCTACATACTGCAGCGCTTTCTGGGCGGCCTCCTCATCGGAAACATTCCGGTCCACATCTTTTAGCATCTCAGTCTGTACTTTCTGCTGGATTGTAAAGAGTTCCAGAACCTTCTGCACCGTCTCCTTGTCGCCGGAAATCACATCCCGGACCTCCGCATCGTTTGCCTCTACAAACTGGTCCGCAGCATCTTCAATCGACTTCTTTTCTTCGTCTGTCAGTGAAACGCTATAATCGCCGGCATGCTCGTTAACCAGATAGAGTTCCTCCAGCGACTGCATGATCGTCTCCTTGGCCGACTCTTCATAAGTCGTTCCTTCCTCAACCTCGGTTGTCCACATGTTTTCTCCCAGCATAGAGCTGTAATAAGTCTCATACATTGCCTGCTGATATCTTGCAAAGAAATTTGCCACATTTCCTTTAATTTCTGTATCTCCCACGGTCGCAACGACATCGCTGTCTTCAATCGTCTGCTGTCCGCAGCCTGTCATTGCTCCTGCTGCCACAGCGGCAGTCAAAAGGACTACTGCCAAACGCTTTTTCATACTGTCAAAAGCCTCCTTCGTATTTCTAACTACCCTATTATATCCGGTTTTTCCTGGACAATCAATGTTTTTATATCATTTAACAGATTTTTCACGACTTCCAGAATATCCGGGTCCTTTTCCTTCCGGTTCCGCTTTTTCTGCTCATAGAGAAAATACGGCGGCGTATCATTCTTAAAAACAAGTTCTCCTTTCCTGCGCTCCAGAAGTTTCGGTATCTCCTCGCCACGTACCTTCGCCCGCTCATACATGGTGATCTTCAGCGTCTGCCCTTTCTGCTCAATCGAAGTCACATACACGGAATGTGCAAAGGCTTTCAGCCTTGCAATCAGGATCAGCTTCTGTACCTTTTTCGGAATGTCTCCGAACCGGTCAATCAGCTCTTCCATCATATCATCCATCTCTTCTTCGGTCTCAATCAGCGCGATCCGTTTGTAGATATCCAGCTTCTGATATTCATCCGGAATATAGGAAGCCGGAATAAAGGCATCCACATTCAGATCCACCGTTGTTGTAAAGCTTGCGGCTTCTTCCTGGGAAGTGCCCTGTTTCATGTTTTTGACCGCTTCATTGAGCATCTTACAGTAGAGGTCATACCCGACTGCCTCCATATGACCGTGCTGTGCTTCTCCAAGCAGATTTCCTGCTCCCCGGATTTCCAGATCCCGCATGGCAATCTTGAATCCAGATCCAAGATCCGTAAACTCCCGGATCGCGGCAAGCCGCTTTTCCGCAACCTCTCTGAGCAGACGGTCTCTCCGGTAGAGAAGAAAGGCATAGGCCATCCGGTTGGAACGCCCGACTCTTCCTCGCAGCTGGTATAGCTGGGAGAGCCCCAGTTTGTCCGCATCATGGATAATCATCGTATTGGCATTGGAAATATCAAGCCCGGTTTCAATAATAGTCGTGGAAACAAGCACATCGATATCCCCGTTGATAAAGTCATACATGATCCGCTCCAGCTGATGTTCCCTCATCTGCCCGTGAGCGTAGGCAACATTTGCCTCCGGAACAAGGCTCTGGACTCTGGCCGTGATCTCCGCAATATCCTTGACTTTATTATAGACATAGTACACCTGCCCCTGTCTGGACAACTCTCTTACAATTGCCTCCCTTACCATCTCATCCTGATATTCCATGACATAGGTCTGGATCGGCATCCGGTCCATCGGAGCCTCTTCCAGCACACTCATATCCCGGATTCCAATCAGGCTCATATGAAGAGTTCTTGGAATCGGAGTAGCTGTCAATGTCAGGACATCCACATTTTCCCGCAGTTTTTTGATCTTTTCCTTGTGCTGCACTCCAAACCTCTGCTCCTCGTCGATCACAAGAAGTCCCAGATCTTTGAAGCAGACGTCCTGACTCAAAATCCGGTGGGTTCCCACCAGAATATCCACCTGACCTTTTTTCAGGTCTTCCAGCGTCTTTTTCTGCTGGGAAGGGGTACGGAAACGGCACATCAGATCCACCCGAACCGGGAAGTCTTTCATCCGCTGAACAAGGGTGTTATAATGCTGCTGCGCCAGAATGGTGGTCGGTACAAGAAATGCCACCTGCTTATTCTCCTGCACCGCTTTAAAGGCCGCCCGGATCGCCACCTCGGTTTTTCCAAAGCCAACATCTCCGCAGATCAGACGGTCCATGATCTTGTGGCTTTCCATATCCTTTTTTGTCTCTTCGATGGCCGCTGCCTGATCGTCTGTCTCCTCAAACGGAAACATCTCCTCAAATTCTTTCTGCCACACCGTATCCGGCTCATAGGCATAGCCTTCCTTTTCCTGCCGTGCGGCATAGAGCTCCACCAGATCTCTCGCGATCACCTGTACCGCTTTACGGACTCTTGTCTTGGTACGCTCCCAGTCCTGTCCGCCCAGACGGTTGAGTTTCGGTTTCTTTGCATCCGCCGATGCGTATTTCTGGATCAGATCCATCTGGGTAGCCGGGATGTAGAGATTTCCGCCTCCTGCATAGGAAATCTTCATGTAATCCTTCTCAATCCGGTCTATCTCAATTTTCTCGATTCCCTGATAAATTCCAAGCCCATGATTCTCATGAACTACATAGTCCCCCGGCTTTAAGTCGGTAAAACTCTGGATCTTTTCCCCTTCGTAAATCCTTCTTCGTTTCTTTTTCTTCTTTTTCCCGAAAATATCGGTCTCCGAAATCACGGTAAACTTCAGCATCGGGTACTCATACCCAACTGCCACATGACCGTAGGACACAAGAATTTCTCCCGGTTTTACCAGTCTTTCGGGATCTTCATCATAAAAACTGTTCAGATCATAGTCCCTGAGATCTTCCGCAAGCCTTCTTGCCCTTGTCCGGGAACCCGAAAGCAGAATCACCCGGTACCCGTTTCGCTTCAGCCTTTTTAAGTCTCTCGTCAGCACCTCAAAACTGCTGTTATACGGGTTCACGTTTTTAGCCAGAATGCTGTATACATCCCGGACCAGAAATTCTTTTACTTTGCCCTCCAGTGCTGTAAATCCGATACTGTGATACTGATTGATCAAACCTGCAATCTCGTGGACCGGAAAGATCCTGATGTCTTTTTCTCCTTCCGGAAGCTTTTCTTCTTCCTCTCTTCGCTCCCTGGCCTGCCGGACTTCCTCCTCGATGACTTCTCCACGTTCGTAGAGTCTTGACGGCTCATCCAGAAACAAAAGCGTCTCTTCCGGACGGAAATAGCGCAGAAAAGAGACCTCCTCCTGCTCATCCGCCTCATCCCAGGCCGGATACACCGTGATCTCCTCCCTGTTTTCTATGGATCTTTGTGTCTGGGCATCGAAGGTACGGATCGAATCAATCTCATCGTCCCAGAATTCAATCCTCACCGGCATCTCCTCTGTCAAAGGAAAGATATCGACAATTCCTCCACGCACCGCAAACTGCCCCGGCCCTTCAATCTGTACTTCCCTGTCATATCCCATTGCGGATAACCTTTGAACAAGTTCTTCCAGATCTGACGTCTCCCCTGTGCGGACAGAAAAAACTTCCTCATCGATCTTCAACGGTGGACGTACCCCGTCCATCAACGCGCCGATCGTTGTAATAACCGTTACATTTTCCTCTTCTTTCAGTGCGCGGAATACTTCCATCCGCTGCTTGACCAGATATTTTCCTCTGATATCCGCCCGATAAAAGAGGAAGTCCTTCGCCGGATAGAACAGGACTTCCCCATCCAGAAACTGATATTCTTCAAGAACTTCCTTTGCCTTTTCTTCATCTGCAAGAATATAAAGAATCCTCCGGCCGTCTCCAGAAAGAGCATACGCAAGATGGCTTTTCTGCGAACCGGTACTTCCGGCAATCTGAATCATCCCTTTTCCCCGGTATTTTGTCTTCTGAATCGTCTCGAATTCCGCAAGCTCCAAAAGAGGTTCCGTAAAAGCCTTCATTGTGTTCTCCTCCTTCCATCAGCCTTTCCGGTTAAACTGATTCATCGCTTCGTCAATTTCTCCAAGTCCGGCCATTCTGACGGCCTGTACTGCCTTTTCATATGCCACTTCCATCTTCTCTTTCTCTTCCTTTGAGAAATGGCCCAGTACATAATCCGCCAGATCATAGCCCTTCGGCTTCTCCCCGACACCGACCTTCACACGCATGAATACATCGTGCCCAAGGTGGGCGATAATATTTTTAATTCCGTTATGTCCGCCGGCGCTCCCCTTTTTCCGGATCCTGAGCTGACCCACATCCAGACTGATATCATCATATATAACAATCAGCTCCGTGGCCTCATCCACCTTATAATAGTCCACCAGCTCCCGGATACTTTCCCCGCTTAGATTCATAAAGGTCTGGGGTTTTGCGAGAATCACTTTTACGCCGTCGATAACCCCTTTTCCGATCAGCGCCCGGTGTTTTCTTGTATCAACTGCTATATGGTATTCTTTCGAAATTCGGTCTATGACATCAAAACCGACGTTGTGCCGTGTGTCTTCATACTTTGATCCCGGATTTCCTAATCCTGCGATAATAAACATGCATCTCTACCTCTCTTTTTCGTATTTTTCTATTCTACCGCAAAAAGCCGCGTTTGGCAACGCCGCATAATTTTTTCCGACGTCACATATATTTATAAAGACATAATCCCGTGGTGCTGCAGGATTCATCATTACTGAAAGGAGGTCTTTTCACTTATGAGTTCCAAAACCAGAATCGTCGTTTTTCACATGAAGGAAATTATCTATACCGCCATTTTTGCAGCCCTTGGCATTCTTCTTGTGCTTCTGCTTCTTTTTATGTTCCTTCCGGATCATTCCGGAAAAAAGCAGACGTCCAAAGAATACACTCCCGGCATCTACACAGCCAGCATGACATTGAATAACACGCCGCTGGAAGTGGAAGTTTCGGTCGACAAAAATCATATCAACTCTATCCGTTTTTCCAATCTGGATGAAAGCGTGGAAACCATGTATCCTCTTGTTCAGCCGGCCATGGAAGAAATTGCCGGACAGATCATCGAAACGCAGTCGGCAGATCAGATCAAATCCGGAGAGGACGATTCCTATACTTCCAACCTGATTCTTGATACCATCCAAAAAGCGCTGAAAAAAGCCGAGGCAGACTGATATGCTGCCCCGGCTTTCCCTTATCCTTCTACAACCAGATACTTCCCTTCCGGAAGCACAAACACTTCGGACGCATCTTCGATTTCCTGCAGTGTCATTCCATCCACATCCGCTCCGGACTCTTCCAGATATTCTTTTACCTCTTCGAGCGAATCCAGCACAACTGCCATGCAGTCCTCGAGGAAAGCTTCCGCCTCTTCCGGTGTCTCAGCGACCGGTTCATCAAAAAGCTGTGACTGATCTCTTAAAAACACTTCGATACATTCTTCACTAAATCCGTTCATTCTTTCCCTCCTCACCTTTGGTATTATTTACGATCACGGTCAGTTCTTCCGGATGATCAATAATCACATCCGCCCCTGTTTCCTTCAGGATTTCTCTTGACCGGAATCCCCAGCTGACACCGACCGTCATTACCCCGGCATTGTTTCCGGTGCACATGTCCACATCGGAATCCCCGATATAGACACATTCTTCCCGGCTGATCCCTGCCATCTCCATAATCGCAAAGACAGCTGCCGGGTCCGGTTTCCTCGGAATCTCTTCCTTTTGTCCCTGTACATAGTCAAATATTGCATCTCCAAAAAAAGTATGGACCACATCCTTTGTCTGTCCGTCCGGCTTATTGGAAAGAACAGCCAGATAAATCCCTCTTTCCTTGAGTGCCTTTAACATCTTTTCAATTCCGTCATACGGCTTTACATGATACGTACAGTTTTCTGCAAATACCCTGCCGTAAATCTCCATGGCTTCCTCAATACGCACAAGATCTTCATCTCCGCACGCCTTTAATGTCCTCTCCATGAGCTTTCTTGCGCCGCTTCCTACAAACTCCCGGCACTGTTCCAGGGTAATCACCGGCAGCCCCATCCGCTCCAGAGTCAGATTTACCGAGCGTGTCATGGACTCCAATGTATCTGTCAATGTTCCATCCAGATCAAAAATACAAGCCTTATACATTTTCTTTGCCTCATTCTTTTCTTAGTACTTTCTACACGTATAGCATAATATATGCCTGCCAAAATTTCAACAAAAAAAGAACGCCCGGCAGGCGTTCTTTTTCCTTAGTCCAGATACTGCCGCATCAGACGGAGCGCATTTTTTTCCAGTCTGCTCACCTGAGCCTGGGAGATATTTACTTCTCTGGCCACCTCCATCTGGGTTTTCCCTTCGAAAAAACGGAGACGGATAATATATTTTTCTCTTTCATTCAGGTGTTCCATCGCCGCCTGCAAAGACAGATCTTCAATCCACCTCTCCTCTTTGTTCTTTTTATCACTGATCTGATCCATCACATACAGTGCATCTCCGCTGTCATTATAAACCGGCTCATTCAAGCTGACCGGAGCCTGGATTGCATCCAGCGCAAATACGATATCCTCTTTTGCAATTCCGATCTCTTCGGAAATCTCCTGAACGGTCGGTTCTCTTAAATTCTTTTTGACATAATTTTCTTTCGCATAGATCGCCTTGTATGCTGTGTCCCGCAGCGACCGGCTGACGCGGATGGAATTGTTGTCCCGCATGTATCTTCGGATTTCTCCGATAATCATCGGCACCGCATAAGTAGAGAACCGGACGTCCAGCTCCGTATTAAAATTATTAACCGCTTTGATCAGGCCGATACAGCCGATCTGAAAGAGATCATCCGGATTTTCATTGCTTCCCGCGAACCTCTTGATCACGCTGAGCACCAGTCTTAAATTTCCCTTGATGTATTTTTCTTTTGCCTCTTCGTCTCCTTCTTTGATCCGGGCAAACAGTTCCTCTTTTTCTTCCTCTTTCAAAAGCGGAAGTTTTGCAGTATTCACTCCGCATATTTCTACTTTGTTCAATGCCATCGTACATCCTCCTGTCACGGCAACTCTGCCTTTCTAACAGAAATCATGCACATCCCGGCATCCTCTTATTCAGTATGGAAAAAAATAAAAAAACTTTTAGTCCTTGACAATTCGGCTCTTCTTAACAGGTACTAATCATTTCTGTCCCATTTGTCAGCAAGATTCAAAATCTGACTTTCCAGCTTCGCGAGATCTTTATTGGAAAGCCCTTCGTTTTTCATAACAACATCCAGCAGATGTTTTGCCGCGGAAACCGCACGGCCAAACACCTGATTTGCGCGGATTCTGGCCGGTTTCTCGGAAGACTTCTTCGGCACTCTGACTCCCTCGCTTAAGATTTCATCCTCTATCAGATCCACACATGCTCCGGAGTACGGCGCAAACGCTTCGTATCCGAGTGTCTCTTTGATGGATGCGGCAAATTCATCCGTCACCTGGTCTTCCCCGTGTACGACAAACACATGCTTCAACGGCGTTTCAAAAGCGGAAAGCCAGTTCAGCAGCCCGTTTTTATCCGCATGCCCGCTGATTCCCTGAAGTGTACAGATTCTGGCATTGACTTCTACATTTTCTCCGAACAGCTTGACACACTCCGCTCCTTCTATCAGTTTGCGTCCCAGCGTTCCCGCTGCCTGATAGCCGACAAAAAGAACCGTGCACTCTTTTCTCCACAGATTATGTTTCAGATGATGCCGGATCCGTCCCGCCTCGCACATACCGGAAGCAGAAAGGATAATCTTCGGCTTTTCGTCAAAGTTGATCTGTTTGGATTCTTCGCTTGTTGTCGTCAGTTTCAATCCGGAAAACCGGAGTGGATTGATTCCTTTATTCACGAGCTCCATTGCTTCTTCATCGAAACATCCCAGCATATTTTTATTAAACACATTGGTTGCCTCAATGGCCAGTGGACTGTCCACGTACACTTCAAAGTCCGGATACTCCGGAAGGAGATTTTTTTCCTTGATCTCCCGGATAAAATAAAGCAGTTCCTGTGTTCTTCCTACCGCAAAGGACGGTACAACAACATTTCCGCCTTTTGCAAATGTTTCCCGTATCACTTTCGTGAAATCGCCCACATAGTCCGGAATTCCCGCACCATGTGTCCGGTTTCCGTATGTAGATTCAATGACCACATAATCTGCTGCTTTAACCGTCGATGGATCCTTGATAATCGGCTGATTGATATTTCCTACATCGCCGGAAAATACGATCTTTCTCGTTTCTCCGTCTTCTGTGATCCACACCTCAATGCATGCGGAGCCGAGAAGATGTCCCACATCGCTGAACCGGACTTCAATCCCGTCACAAAGTACAATCTTCTGTCCGTAGTCACATGGTGAAAACAATGCCGCCGCATCCACCGCGTCCTGCATCGTGTATAGAGGCTCATAGAATGGTGCGCCGCTTCTTCTGGCCTTACGGTTTCTCCATTCCGCCTCGAATTCCTGGATATGCGCACTGTCACGAAGCATAATGCTGCACAGATCCGCAGTCGCAAAGGTCGATACAATATCTCCCTGAAATCCGTTCTTGACAAGGAGTGGCAGATTACCGGAATGGTCAATGTGTGCATGGGTCAGGAGTACATAGTCTATCTCGGACGCCGACACCGGGATTTCCTGATTTTCGTACAGATCCGGCCCCTGTTCCATCCCGCAGTCTACCAGAATATGTTTATTGCACGCTTCCAGAAGATGGCAGCTTCCCGTCACTTCATGTGCCGCACCTATAAATCTTAGTTTCATAACATCGCCCCTTTTCCTGTGGTATCGTATGTAGATATTGTATCACTTTTTATCAGTTTCTTCTCCCTTTTTCTGAATTTTTATTCCAGTTTTGTAATTTCTTTTTTCAGACGTATCATAATCTTTTTTTCCAGTCTGGATATGTAAGACTGTGAGATTCCAAGCACGTCCGCCACTTCTTTTTGTGTCATTTCCTCTCCGTCCGGAGTTCCCAGCCCGAACCGCATATTTACGATTCTGCGCTCTCTGACAGAAAGTCTCCCCACGGCCCGGATCAGCATGTTTTTCTCCGCTTCCGTTTCCATATCCTTGTAGATTGTATCTTCTTCTGTTCCGAGAATATCAGAAAGCAGCAGTTCATTTCCGTCCCAGTCTACATTGAGCGGCTCATCTATGGAAACCTCCAGTCTTGTCTTGCTGTTGCGTCTGAGATACATCAGAATCTCATTCTCAATACATCTGGATGCATACGTCGCAAGCTTGATATTTTTATCCGGATTAAATGTATTGATCGCCTTGATCAGGCCGATTGTACCGATCGAAATCAGATCCTCCACTCCGACTCCTGTATTGTCGAATTTTTTTGCGATATAAACAACAAGCCGCAGATTATGCTCGATGAGCTGCTTTCTTGCGTCCTCATGCTGTTCCGTACAGAGCTGTTCAATCGCCTTTGCCTCTTCTTCCACTTCCAGTGGCGGCGGAAGAATATCTGAACCTCCTATGTAATACACTTCCTGCTTTTCCGGAAAAAGCCATGTCCGGAAAGCCGGAAAAATTTTCTGTCCGAATGTGTTCGGCACCGTAATGTTCATAATCATTTACATCCCCTCCTAAAAATATCCGGATTTACAAGTATCCGGTATGTTCCGTCTGTTGAAATCCTGGTATCCGATATCCCGATCCAGATATCACAGATCTGCTTTTTCTCTTTCCTCGGCAGATATAGACTGTCAAACTGTACCAGAAGCAGTCTGGCATGCTCATTTCCGACAGACCGAAAACCGATATAGCGCCTTTTCTGCGTGCTCTCCATAAGGCTTTCGACCGCCTCTCTTTCCACGATACAGACCGGCTGTCCGGTAAGCGGATCCGTCAGGCTGTTTCCCGTATCAATCAGTCCTTTCAGCCGTACCTTCCTCCCGGACTGTTCCACCAGAAGTTCGCAGGTATATTGATTCTGCCTTTGCATCTGACGCCAGAATGCCCACACCGCCTGCATCAGTTCATAGCTGACAACGGCAAACAGAAAAAAAAGACTTCCTGTACGAATATATTGCCCGAAAAAGCTAAAAATACCGCCCAACAGAAATCCGCCCCCGTAAAGCATAAAAAAAGCTTTCACAAACTCCCTCATGCCGTGTACGGGAATTGCCGCTTTGAGCATAACCGTATTCACCGCTACATGGTATAGCAGCAGTTTCACAAAGCCGGGAACCGGGAGCATTATCGTAAGACAGGTCAGCAAAGAGCCCAGAACCGCTCCCGGAAGCACCCGTCTTCTCCGGAAATCACCGGCCAGCATCCTGCACACCGCTGCTAAAAGCAGATAATCCATCATAAAATTGACGAGGAAGAATACATCCATGTAGATTTCATAATACATGCTTCACCCTCTTTTCTCCTGTCGCTGCTAAATCGATTCAGTATACGAACAAATAGTATTATAAAAAAAAGGAACTTGAAATTTTGTCAGAAACTGACAGAGAAACTTGTTTTCTTTCGACATGCAAACATAGAAAAAAGGTATGGAAACTCTCGCCTCCATACCTTCTGATTATCTTAATTCACTTTTTATTTTTTAAAGAAATCCGGAATCTTGATAGTCTGCTCTTTTACTCTTCCCGTTCCTGCAGAGTAGGATGGTGTGGAAGACTGAGCAGTTGTGCTGCTTTCCGGTGCTGCAGATGTCCTCGGCTGCTGCGGCATTCTTGTCACTCTCCCCATATCTGATTTAAGAGAGGATGTATCCTGAGTCTCGGCAAATACAGATCCTGCCGATCTGGCTGTTCCGATTTTGGATTTCAGCTTGGATGCTGTACTTTCCTTGCTGTTATGTAAACCCGTCGCGATGACCGTCACTGTTGCTTCATCAGACTTGGATTCATCATACATAGCACCGAAGATGATGTTTGCATCTTCTCCTGCAAGCTCCTGAACATGCTCTGCTGCGTCGCTTGCATCCATAAGAGTGATATCACCGGAAATATTGATGATGACATGAGATGCTCCTGAGATTGTTGTCTCAAGCAGCGGACTGGATACAGCCTGTTTTACAGCCTCCAGCGCCTTGTCATCTCCTCTTCCGTGTCCGATTCCGATATGGGCGATACCCTTGTCGATCATAACTGTCTGAATGTCGGCAAAGTCAAGGTTGATCAGGGATGGTACATTGATCAGGTCTGTGATTCCCTGAATACCCTGCTGAAGCACTTCGTCTGCCTTTTTCAGTGCATCCGGCATCGTTGTTCTTCTGTCGACAATCTCAAGAAGCTTATCATTCGGAATGACAATCAGTGTGTCTACATTTTCTTTTAATTTTTCAATGCCGGCAAGTGCATTATTCATACGGGCTCTGGATTCAAAACGGAAAGGCTTTGTAACAACGCCGACTGTCAGGGATCCCTGCTCTTTTGCGATACGTGCTACAACCGGTGTTGCACCTGTACCTGTACCGCCGCCCATTCCGCATGTAACAAATACCATGTCTGCGCCTTTGAGTGCTGCCGCGATCTCATCTGCGCTTTCTTCTGCTGCTTTTTCTCCAACTTCCGGCTTTGCTCCTGCTCCAAGTCCTTTTGTGAGCTTGTCTCCGATCTGCATCAGTGTAGGGGCCTTGCAGAATGAGAGAGCCTGTTTGTCTGTGTTGATGGCGATAAATTCTACTCCAGCAATCTGCTCATCTATCATGCGGTTGACAGCATTATTACCGCCTCCACCTACACCAACGACGATAATTTTTGCTGCTGCTTCTGATTCATTTGTCTTAATTTCTAACAAGAGTGTCTCCTCCTTTGTTATGCTTTATTATTTATACACCCTACTAGTTCATGTATTCTGCCATATATACTATATAATATAGTCTTTCTTTCTAAATTTCAATAGAATTTTTCCTATTTTTCGATTTTTTTACGCCAGATTCCTATGGTACTTTCAGGTATTTGATCCCTCTGTTGTTTCACTTTTTTCAAAGCGGATCGTCTCCGTCAGCTCTCCATAATGTTCCAGATGGAGCGTCCCGCTCTGTCCTTCCAGCTTCTCAAGAATAGCCGGAAGCTGTGCCGCCTTCTCCTGCGGATCCCCGCTTCCAAGTTCCGCGCAGATGTTCCCGAAATACAGTGTCAGATTTTCTCCATCGCATACAATCCGGTCCGGGCTGACCCCGCTTCTTCCAAGAATTTCCTGGATCCGGACAATATATTCAAATACGGAAGAATCCTGAACGGTAAGTTTCTTTCCTTTTTCGGCTTTCGAAACATCAAGCCCCTCTACAAGACTGAGACCGTCTCTCTGGCTATCCGTAACCCCGAGAACCATGCCTTCGTTGTCAAAATAGACATATTCCTCATCCCGTCTGGCATACCCGGCCGGACTTTTTTCCTTCACATCCACCCGGATCGTCCAGGGATTCACCATATGAAATTCCATACTTTCGACAGTCGGCGGCTCCGGATAGTCTCCCAGTTTTGTGCTTAAAAGCAGAACCAGAGAATTCCCATCCCCTCCCTGTTCACGGATGTACCGGCTTACTTCGCTGTCTGTAAGAAAATCGTTCCCCCTCACCCGGATATCTCTGAGCTGGAACAAAAGAAGAAACACGATGATGCCGGCAATGACAGCTGCCCCTGTTCCCAGTCTTGTCAGAATCTGCCTTCGCCTGGTACGCTTGATCCTCTTTCTCTTCTCATCCCTTTGCACAATCTGATCATTCATGGATGTGCCTCCTGTATTTTTCCTATCATTAACGCTTTTATTTTACCAACTGGCAACGCTGAATACAAGCCCCATTTCCACGAGAAGGAAAACAACAGATGTTCCCCCATAACTGATAAAAGGAAGGGTAATTCCGGTATTGGGAATTGTATTAGTTACAACGGCTATATTCAAAATCACCTGAATCATCATATGCCCCATGGCTCCTGCCGCAATCAGTGCCCCGAAAAGATCCGGTGCGTGAGATGCGATCACAAAGAAGCGCCAGATCAAAAGGAAGAACAGCAGAATAACAAGAACCGCTCCCACAAGCCCCAGTTCCTCACATATAATAGAGAAAATCATATCGTTCTGCGCCTCCGGGACAAAACCCAGCTTCTGGATACTGCTTCCAAGTCCTTTCCCGAACAGTCCTCCTGATCCGATGGCGTAAAGCCCCTGAAGGGTCTGATATCCTTTCTCATACTTCTCCGGATTCTGCCAGATCGCGATCCGCTCCAGACGGTAACTTTCCAGGCCGAGAAAGACTGCCATAAAGCCGGTCCCTGTCACCGCCATCCAGATGAACTGGCCATATTTGGGACTGGCCGTAAAAATCAGGATCACGGCGATTCCAAGAATGATTACTGCCGTGCTTAAGTTGCTTGCTCCTACAAGACCCACAACCGGCAGAGCGAAAAGCATGATCCGAAACAAGATGGAAAGCTTTCCGATCTTCTTTGCATTTCTTGTCACAAGCCATGCCAGAAACACGATCAGAGCAACTTTGACGTACTCTGACGGCTGAAAAGAAAATGGTCCCAAAGACAGCCATCTTTTGGAACCATTGTATTCATCGCCAAACAGCATGACGGCGATGCAGAGCACAATCGCCAGAATATATCCTGGTACAGCAAGCTTCGCCCAGACATGATAATCGGTCTTTGCCACTGCGTACATCCCGGCAATGCCAAGCGTTGTAGCAAATATCTGTTTTTTTAAATAATAGAAAGAATCTCCAAATTTTATCCTTCCATTATAGGAACTGGTACTGTACAGGATCACCAATCCCGTTATCACAAGTAAAAAAACGATCACCAGAAGGACTTTGTCAATTCCTCCGGACTCCGGTTTTTCCGCCTGCTTCAATCTATCCTCTCCTTACAGCGATTTTACCAACTCTTTGAATTTCTCTCCACGTTCTTCATAACTTCCGAACATATCCCAGCTTGCACATGCAGGAGATAACAGTACCGCATCTCCCTCTTTTGCCTCACGGCTTGCAAGTGTCACCGCCTCTTCCAGTGTATCCGCAAACATATACGCTGTAAAGCCGCACTTTCTGGCCGTCTCGGCGATCTTCTTTTTTGTTTCGCCGATCAGAATCAGCTTTTTCACTTTTCCGTGGAAACTCTCAATCCACTCATCGTATTCCGACTGCTTATCAAAGCCTCCTCCGATCAGGACCGTAGGACGGTTCATCGCAGTGATTCCCCGGATTGCAGCATCCGGATTCGTTCCCTTGGAATCATTGTAATAAGCTACGCCGTTCTTTTCCGTCACGTACTCGATCCGGTGTTCCACTCCTGAAAATCTTCGGATAACATCCCGGATCGTATCCATCGGGACGCCGTAAAGTGCCGCCATGGCGACAGCTGCCATCACATTTTCATAATTGTGTGTGCCAAGGAGCTGAAGCTCGTTTGTTTTGCACACCCGTACCTCATCCGGATTCCGGAAGATAATCTCCCCGTCCTTTAAGAAAATTCCCGTTTCCAGTTCTCGTTTACTGCTGAAGAAAAATGGAGTCGCATTCGTCTTTTCTCCAAACTCTCTGAGGACTTCATCCTCATAATTCAGTACACAGAACTCTTCTTTTGTCTGATTTTCTGTAATTGCCTCTTTGGCCTTGATGTAGTTTTCCATTGTATGGTGACGGTTCAGATGATCCGGTGTGATATTCAGGATCGCGCTGATTTTCGGAGCAAACCGGTGGATCGTCTCCAGCTGGAAACTGCTGATTTCCGCAACTGTCACACTGGCCGGTGTCATCTTCAATGCTTCCAGCGTATACGGATTTCCTATATTGCCCACAACGAAAACTTCCGGTTTGTATGCTTTCATAATCTCTCCAAGGAGTGTTGTCGTCGTCGTTTTTCCATTCGTTCCGGTAATCGCCAGCACATCTCCTTTTCCAAAGCAGCTTGCAAGTTCCACTTCTCCCCAGACAGGAATTCCGGCCTTTTCCATATCCTGCACAACCGGAAGATCAGTCGGGACTCCCGGGCTCAGCACAAGCATCCCAATCTCATCCACTCTCTCGTACGGAAATGCTCCGATTACAATCTCTGCTCTGCATCCTTCCGGAAGACGGCCTGCCACTTCCTCTCTGCTCAGCTTTTCATTTCCGTCATACAAAATCGTCTCAACACCTTCGTGCTCAAGCAGTGTTACAGCGCCGATTCCGCTTTTTCCCGAGCCAAACACAAGTACCTTTTTTCCATTACCGTCAAACATCTTCTTCCCGTCCTTTCTTATCTTACAGTGCCAGCAACGCAATCAGACATAAAATCGCCGTTATAATTGAGAATACTGCCACAATCCTTGTCTCCGACCACCCGCAAAGTTCAAAATGATGGTGGATCGGGGCCATTTTAAAGATTCTTTTTCCGCCTGTCTTTTTAAAGTATGTGACCTGAATCATGACGGAAGCCACTTCAACAAGATAAATCAGGCCGACAATAATAATGAAAATCGGCATCTGAAGCATATAAGCCGTGGATGCCACAAATCCCCCAAGTGCCAGCGAACCCGTATCTCCCATAAAAACACTGGCCGGATAGACATTAAACAGCAAAAATCCCATCAGAGCTCCTACTACCGCGCAGGTGACCGGTTCGATCCCGCTCTTTGTTCCCACTGCGACAACCGTAAAAAAGGTAGCAACCAGCACCGTCACGCTGGAGGCAAGACCGTCCAGTCCGTCTGTAAAATTGACACCGTTTACCGTACCAATCACCGCTACAAACAAAAGCGGAATGGCAAGCCATCCAATGTTCCAGTATTTTCCCCCGGAAAACGGGATCAAAAGTGTAAGCGGTGTATTGGTGACATTGACAAGATAATAGGCAAATACTGCCGTAACTACAATCTGAAGTGCGAATTTCTGTTTCGGATACAGCCCGTCGGAACGCTTCATCACTACTTTCAAATAATCATCCAGAAAACCGATCAGTCCAAATCCAAGCGTTACAAACAGAATCGGAATGATCTTCGGATAATCTTTCACATAAAAAAGGGATGTAATGACAATCGAAGCCAGTATCATGACTCCTCCCATCGTCGGTGTGCCCGCCTTCTGAAGGTGGGACTCCACTCCCTCCACACGTTCTGTCTGCTTCATCTTCATTTTTCGTAAAATTGGAATCACGATCGGCCCCATAATCACACTCAGCACAAATGATATAAGAACCGGAATTACAAATGTATAATCCATATCTGCACCTCTTCATCCTTTGGTTTCTAAACAGGCCTTATGCCTGCGTTCAATTATAACGTATTTGCCCTGTCTTTGCAAGCTTACCGCCTGCGCTCACTCTTCTTTTTCAATTCCCAGATACGGAAGCACATCATCGAAAATCTCCCTCACGACCGGAGCTGCGATCGTTCCGCCATAATAGATTCCCTGGGGATCGTAAATGACACACATTCCCAGAACCTGCGGATCCTCGGCAGGAGCAAAACCGATAAAGGAAGAGATGTATTTATTGGCACTTCTTGGAAGCGTCTGAGATGTCGCTGTTTTCCCTCCGATGCTGTATCCTTCGATATAGGCATTTTTCCCGGAGCCTTCTGACACGACACTTTCCAGAATTTTCTGCATGGTCTTCGATGTTTCTTCCGAAACAATCCGTTTTCCCTGCTTATCGGAAAATGTCTTGATCGTCCTCCCTCTCTCACCGTCCTGTACCGATACCGCAAAGTGCGGTGTCACACGTTTTCCCCCGTTAATGAGCGAACTGACTGTCGCTGCCATCTGAACCGGCGTTACCTGGAACGACTGGCCAAAAGTCATGGTGGCAAGTTCCACCTCCCCGATATCTTCCAGCCGGTGCATGATTGTTCCTGCCTCTCCCGGGAGATCCACCCCGGTTTTTTCCATCAGGCCGAACTGCTCGAAATAATCGCAGAACCGCTCCGCTCCCAGTCTGAGCCCGATCTCCATAAAAACCGGATTACAGGAATTCTGCACTCCTTCCACGAATGTCTCCGCCCCGTGTCCTCCTACTTTGTGGCACCGGATTCTCCGATCCTCTACAATCTTATATCCAGGGCACACAAATGTATCATCCAGATCGACTACCCCTTCTTCCAGGCAGGCGCTGGAGGTGATGATCTTAAAGGTGGATCCCGGTTCATAGGTATCATTGATACACCCGTTTCTCCACATCTGATTCAGAAGTTCCTGCTTTTCTTCCTCCGAGGAAGCAGATACGCCTTCCGGCAGTTCAAACGGCTCATTCAGATTAAATTCCGGCCAGTTGACCATCGCATAGATCTCCCCGTTTTGCGGGTTCATCAGGATGATGGCCACTTTATCCGCCTGTTTTTCCTCCATCACCTTCTGTGCCATCTGCTGTGCGTATTTCTGGATATTATAATCAATGCTGATCTGAAGCGTATTTCCCGCTGACGGTTCAATCCGGTCTTCCGCTATACCTTCCAGTTCCACTCCTCTGGCATCTGTTGTCGAGAGAATTTTCCCGTTTTCTCCTTTCAGATAGTCTTCATATTTTACTTCCAGCCCGATGATTCCCTGGTTGTCTCCTCCGGTAAATCCAAGCACCTTGCTCGCCAGTTCTTCATATGGATAATACCGTTTAAAGTCTTCATCCACTTTGACCCCCGCCAGGTTCATCTCCCGGATCTTGTCTCCGGTCTCCTTTTCCACATTGGTCTTAATCCGTTCCATGGAGGATACCTTCTCCACCTTTTTCCGCACCTCGCTTTCCTCCAGTTCCAGAGTGCTGCTTAGCGCCCTGATTACTGCCTCGGGTTCTTCAATCTGACTGTGTATCACGGAAACCGTGCAGACAGTCTTGTTGGTAGCCAGCACCTTGCCGTTTCTGTCTACAATTTCCCCTCTTGCCGCTTTGATCTCCCGTTCTCTCTCATGAAGATCTTCCGCCTTTTTCTGATAATATTCCGCGTCCAAAATCATCAGATAGCAGAGCCTCCCGATCAGTCCAAGAATCATGACAGTGGCGGCAAGAAAGACAATCAGTATCTTCTTTTTATTATAGGTTTTGTTTTTCATCAAAAAACCTCACAGAAGTGATTGATATAACTTATTAATCCTTCTGTGAGGTTATTCTTTTTATTCTGTTTTTGTGATATTCAGATATGGAAATGCTTCTTCCATAATATCTGCTGCAAGGCCCGTTGCGAGATAACTTGCTGCCTGCTGCGCAAGATTCGGTTCGTCCACAATTACGTAGATCATGACCTCCGGATTTTCCTGCGGCGCATAGCCGATAAAGGAGTTCAGATTCTTTCCTTCACTTCTTGGCAGTTTTTCCGCTGTTCCCGTCTTTCCACCAATTGCATATCCTTCTACCTGGGCCGATGTTCCGCTTCCTTCCTGCACAACTCCATACATGTAGTCTTTCAGAATGTCACAGGTCTCCTGAGAAACCGTTTTTCTCGCCAGTACCGGTGTTTTTGTCTCCACTACATCTCCGTTGGCATTGCGGATCTCTTTGACAAGATACGGCTCATAATAGTTCCCGCCATTGATCAGTGAACAAAATCCGGCCGCAAGCTGTGTCATTGTCACATTAAAGTTCTGACCAAACGAGTTGGTTCCAAGGTCAATCGGCTGCATGTTGTCAGCCGAATAAAGAAGATTTGATGTATCTCCCTCTCCCGGAAGATCAATTCCGGTATATTCTCCAAACCCGAACAGATGCTGGTACCGGCAGAAATCGTCCGCACCAAGCACTTCAGCAATCTGCATCATACCAACATTGCATGAATTTTCCAAAACCTGCTTTAATGTTTCTGTCCCATGTCCGTTTGTTGCAATACAGGAAACCGGATTTGCCACTCCCTCATAGGAATAAGAGCCGGTACAGACATACGTTTCATTTCCTGTCAGTTTTCCCGTCTCAAATCCTGCCGCCATTGTAAATGGTTTCATTGTAGATCCCGGCTCAAACGTGTCACTGACACAGAAGTTTCTCCAGAGCGCATTCAGAGTATCCAGACGTTCCTCATCCGTCATTGCCTCCTGCTCCTCCGTGGTATAGTACTCTGACAGATCCCTTGGATTATTCAGATCAAAATTCGGGTAACTCGCCTCAGCCAGAATGGCTCCCGTATTCGGATCCATGACGATGACGGCTGTATTTTTTGTCCCTTCTCCTTCATGGTCATTGTCCCGCAGACGCTCGTTCAATGCGAGAATATGTTTTTCGACGATCGCCTGGAGATTGGCGTCAATTGTTGTAACAATCGAATTGCCGTCCGTCGGGCTCTGTATTACACTTTCCGAACTTGATCCGGATGACAGATATCCGGTCCTCTTTCCGTCCGTTCCGTTTAATTCGCTGTTATAATATGCCTCCAGCCCGATCGTCCCAACATTTCCGGATGAGGTAAATCCGATCACATCGCTTGCCAGCGTTCCATAAGGATAAGTTCTTACATACGAATCTTCCAGTGTCACACACACAATATCGGCATTCTGATCCATCTGGCTCTGAAAGTCTCTTCCTGTCTCATAATCCACATTGGATTTCAGTATGACATATCTGCTGTCCGCCTGATCCTGCAGAATCTCCCGGAGCTCCGGCTCATCCAGTCCAAATGCACTTACAAGTGCCTCCACTGTAGCATTGATCCGTTTGTTCTGATATGTCGTTTTTGTTTCCAGAAGCCCTGCCACATCCAGAATCACATTGTAGGAGCGTTCACTTGTCGCAAGCGCCGTACCATTCGTATCCAGAATATCACCCCGTTTAAACGGGATCGTCTGACTTCCGCTTCGCATCTGGCTCATCACCTGTTTTTGGTATTCGTCTCCTTTTGTGAGATTTAAAGCCGCTGCCCTGCCTGTCAAAAAAACAAAAGCCAGTACGATTGCCGTAAACACTCCTACCAGCTTTATCTTCATTTTCTTTGGAAATTTTTTTGGAAAATGTCGGAATTCATTTCTTTTTTTTCTTTTTATCATGTAATTCCCCTTGTCAATATGCTGTTATTTATCCGATGCTTCCCCATCCTCCGGAATACTTTCATACTGTCTGATTTCATGAGTGCCTGCACTCTGATATTTCACGATCTGAGACGAATCCGCGTAGACCATTCCAAGTTCTTCAGCCCTTTCCCGGATTTCCTCCAGATTGACAGAGTTGGCAATATAGTTGTATTCCGATGTATTTTTTTCTTTCAGGCTGGTGATTTCCGTGCGAAGGCTTTCAATCTTTCTTGTCTGCTTATCCAGATCCGCCCGGACTCCCACATAATGGAAACAGACAAATAATGCCGCTGCCACTGCCCCGGCCAGAAATGTCACATATCCAAAGCCGAGTTTCATCGCTCTGCGCTGATTTTTCCTTGTCTGAGGACTCACCTGCTTTTCTTCTTCGTAACCATCTGTATTCTGCTCCGCCTGTGTCTGTCTGACCCGGACAAGATTATCATACATATAGATGTCATTTCCCTGTTTTCTTTTCTTTCCTGCTGCCATACACGTTCCTTCTTTCTGTGTCTGGTATTTCCGTATTCCATCCCGTATCAGACATGTTCAAAAATACGGAGCTTTGCACTTTTTGATCTGCTGTTTTCCTCGGTTTCTGTTTCCCCCGGAAGGATCGGCTTTCTGGTGATGACCTTTCCTTTTGACTTCTTCCCGCATACACATACCGGAAAATGACTTGGACATGTACACGGATTTTCATTCCGTCGGAATGCTTCCTTTACAATCCGGTCTTCCAGTGAGTGGAAAGTGATAATACAGATCCTTCCTCCTGAATTTAATAAATCAATCATCTCATCCAAAGATTCCTTCAAAACTGTCAGTTCCTGATTCAGCTCAATCCGGATCGCCTGAAACGTCCTCTTGGCCGGATGTCCTGACATCTTCTGAAACTTCATTGGAATCGATGCTTTTATAATCTCTGTAAGCTCGCCAGTGGTTGTAATAGGACCTTTTTCCCTCGCCTGAACAATATGCTTTGCAATATTCTTCGCAAATTTGTCTTCTCCATAGTCCCGGATAATCCGAAAAAGGTCCATCTCACTGTATCCATTGACAATATCGGCAGCCGTCTTTGTCTGCCTCGTATCCATCCGCATATCGAGCGGTGCATCTTTTGTGTATGAGAATCCACGCTCTGCCGTATCCAGCTGGTAGGACGATACGCCCAGATCGAGGACAATCCCATCCACCTTGTCAATGCCTAATTCCCGGAGCCGCAGCTTCATATCACAATAATTGCTCCTTACTATTGTAACCTTCTCCCCGAAACTGCGAAGCCTGATTCCTGCCGCTTCAATCGCGGCGGCATCCTGGTCTATTCCGATAAAACTCCCCTTGTCGTTTAACCGCTTACACACTTCAAAAGCATGTCCGCCTCCACCAAGCGTTCCATCTACGTAAATGCCGTCTGGCTTGATGTTCAGACCATTTACGACCTCTTCCAGCAATACTGATTTGTGTTCAAATGCCATGGCGTTCTCCTCCATCATATGATCTTAAATACTAAGGCCCAGATCTTCCATGTCACTTGCGATATCATCGATATCCGCTTCCACTTCTTCACTATGTGCATCCCAGGCTTTCTTGTCCCAGATTTCAATCTTGTCAAGGACACCTGCCAGAACTACTTCCTTTTCCAGTCCGGCATATGCTCTCAGGGCAGAAGAGATAAGTACTCGACCTTGTTTGTCAAGTTCACCATCGACAGCGCTTCCAAGAAAGAAACGTTTGAAGTCTCTGGCTTTTTTGTTTGTAAGTGGTAATTCCCGGAGTTTTTCCTCAAAGGCACTCCATTCGTCGTCCGGATACACAAATAAACAGCCGTCCATTCCCTTTGTTATCACGAAATGTTCTCCCAGACTTTCGCGAAACTTGGAAGGGATGATCAGGCGGCCTTTTGCATCAATACTATGATTGAATTCTCCGTTCAACATACAATCACCTTCTTCCAAAATGGGGATGGCCTCCACCATTTTGTACCACTTCTCTCCACTTTCTACCACTTGAAACCATTGTAAACCACACACCCTGCTTTTTCAAGTGTTTTTTCCAAAATGATTCTTAATAATTTCTTACAGGTTTTCACGTCTGTTAAGAGTCCTGCGGGCTTTTCCCGGAACAAAATAAAAGACAGTATGGATGAAACCATACTGCCTTTTCGCCTTTCATTACATAGGATCTTATTCCGTTTCTTCTGTGCCGCTCAGGCCATTAAGATATTCCTCAAACGCGGAATAATCAGCTGTCACACTTGCTCTCGGTCTGCTCTTTTCAATCTTCTGATATCCGGAAAATCCGATCCAGACAACAATCAGTACAATAATCACTGCCGCCAGAGCCGTCTTCAGACGGAACAGAAGCTTTTTCTTTTTCTCTTCCTTTTTTCTTTTTTCCCTGTTATTTTTATAAGAATCTGCTTTTGTCAGGCTCATATCTGTTACTCCTTTTGCACTCAACTGGTATACATGATAACACATTCACCATGCAAATACAAGTTTTGAATCCTGATTTCACATTTCTTACACAATCTCCGTCTGCATTATACGGCAATGATCACACCGCCATCATTGGCATACATACTGCTGACTCCTCTTGTATCGAGCACAATGACCTCTTTAAGCGGAATCCTCTTCTGGAGCATTTCCTTTACAAGCTCTGCCCGTGCCGGACAGTTGCAATGCGCAATACCGAGAATCTTTTCCTCCGGTTGGACAATCTCCTCCACCACGCGGTCCACCATTTTAACAAGTGCTTTGTTAATGCCTCTGGCCTGCCCATGCTGGATAATGATGCCCTGCTTTGTCGCCCCCATAACAGGCTTGATATTCAGCACCGATGCCGCCAGCGCTTTCAATCCGGTGAGTCTTCCGTTTTTTCTGAGGGTTTCCAGTGACTCCAGAACAAAATACGTATTCTGTCCGTCGATGTATGTCTCTACCGCATCGATAACCTCCTGAAAGGTCATCCCCTGCTCTTCACATTCCATAATCTTTTTTGCTATCAGCGTCTCTCCTACCGATGCAGACCGTGAGTTAAATACATAGATGTCTTTTTCGCCATACTCTTCCAGGAACAGGTTCTTTCCCAGCACAGCACTGTTGAAAGAGCCGCTCAGCTCTGCGGAAAGTGTCACCACATAAACCCGTTCGGCTTCTCCCTGAAATGCTTTCATATAGGACTCCGGAGATGGACAGGATGACTTTGGACATTCACTGCATTTTGCTACCCGCTCCAGAAAATCCGCCTGATCAAATGTCTCATCATCTACGACAAGATGTCCTCCGACATTCAATATCAGCGGAGCTGTAAAAATCTTTCCCGAATTTTTCATCTCAGGTGTCAGTTCTCCGCAGCTGTCTACAATCACTTTATAACTCATTTTTATTCCTCCCACATTCCATGGTGTGATTTTTGCATCTATAATATGTAGTTTTCAATACTACTTTATTCATCATAACACAAACCCGTGGGAAAGAAAAGATATTTTATCTGCGTATTTTAATTTTTCCCGATACATTCAGGACAATCCCCATTTCAATCATCAAAAACAACGCCGAAGTTCCTCCGTAACTGATAAACGGAAGCGTGATGCCGGTCGTTGGAATCACATTCAGAACAACAGCGACATTCAGAATAACCTGAATCGCGATGTGCGCGAACACCCCAGTCACAATAAGAGATCCGTAAAGATCCGGCGCATTCTGTGCAATAAACATCAGCCGGTAAAGAAGCATGCCAAACAATACCAGAACGACAATCAGGCCGAAGACTCCCAGTTCCTCGCAGATGATGGAAAGAATCATATCATTCTGCGGCTCCGGAATGACCATTTTCTGGGCGCTGTTTCCAAGACCTTTTCCAAAAAAGCCTCCGCTTCCGATTGCCAGAAGTCCCTGCATCGTCTGAAATGCTCCGCTCTGGGCATACTTTTCAGGATCTACCCAGGAAAGGATTCTCTGAAGCCGGAAATTGCCGCTGGACTCCAGAAGTCTTCCAAGGATCTGGCCTGCAATCAGCCCCCCGATTACAATTACAAAAAAAGCAATCGCAATTTTCTTCGTCCTTGGATACGTTACAAAAAAGATGACTGCTGCAATTCCAAATACGATAACCGCAGTACTCAGATTCTCCGTCAGGACGAATACACCTGCTGCGGCAAGTCCTCCATACAGAAAAATCCTGAACGCCCCTTTTTTCGTATAAGCCTCTTTTCCAAGAGAGCATATGATATAAGGGATAAACAAAATCACGGCGATTTTGGTCACCTCGGACGGCTGCAGCTGCTGCCTGAAAGGAAGCTGAATCCATCTTCTCGCCCCATTTGCCTCAATTCCCAGCGGTGTCTGAACAAGCGCCATCAAAATAAAGGAAATCACATAAAGAGCCTTGGCGTATCTCGCATAAAGATGATAGTCAATCTTTGTCACCACGTACATCACGACAAGTCCCAGAGCGCTGATCATCAGCTGCCTTCTGAAATAGTACGTACCGTCCCCGTCATAGTCAATCTGCGCCGAATAATAGCTTGTACTATAAAGCATAATCAGTCCAAAACAAAGAAGAAAGATCAGCACAGCTACGAGCCCGTAATCAAAATAGGAATATTCTACTTTACCTGTCATTTTCTTCTGGCGTATCATTCGTTTTCTTTTTAGTCTTTGACGTTGATCCATATCCATTCACTCCATATTTTTCATTTATACTGCCCCGATGATTTCTTATTATATCCGTATTGACGCGGAAAAACAACCTTCTCCCGGAAATGAATTGTAACTTTCACTTTGTTTTCCCATATGATAATCTTAGAAAAAAGATTGAAAGGAGTTTCAGAATGCAGAATTATTATCAGCGCCCTCCGTTCCGCCAGCCTTATAAGAATCAGGATCACACGGGAAAGAGCATCTGCGGCGCGAAAGAAAATCTGAAAAAAGAGTTTCCTGTTGCAATGGCTTATGTCCCGTGGCAGCGCTATATGGAACCTTACCCGGTTTGCAGGGCCTTTATACGGGGGACTATTTTCGAGGAGCTCGACAAACCGTTTCTTGGCAAAGGAGGCTGCTGTTCATGAAAAACTTTCCTTCACGAAAAGAGCTTTTAAACCATATTAACACTGTCAGCTTTGCTGTAAATGACATTCAGCTGTATCTCGACACACATCCGGATGACGAAGAAGCACTCGCCTTTTTTCACAAATATAAAGAGCAGCGTATCAAGGCGCTGGAAGAATATGCAGCATGTTATGGTCCTCTCACCATTGACAGTACGGACGAATCATGCGGGGACCGCTGGAACTGGATCAACGAACCATGGCCATGGCAGGAAGGAGGATGCTGATTTATGTGGAATTATGAAAAACGTCTTCAGTTTCCGGTAAAAATTTCAAAACCGGATCCAAAAGCGGCCCAGATTATCATCAGTCAGTTCGGAGGCCCTGACGGAGAGCTTGCAGCATCCATGCGCTACCTCTCTCAACGGTATACCATGCCTTACAAAGAGGTTACCGGAATTCTGACCGATATCGGGACCGAAGAATCCGCTCCGATTTCTTATTTCTTTTTTGTCTTTCTTTGTCTTTTTCCGTCTAAAAATGTCGTATTTATATTTCCCGGCTTTTCTATATTATAATAGAACATTATGGTGTTGTCTCAGATGTAAGAGAAAGGAGAATCATGGAAAATCTTTCGCAGCTGATTCACAGGCTGGGTATCAATGCCACTTACCGCGGGTATCACTACCTCTACAGAGCAGTCATTCTTGCCCTGTCCAATGAAGAGTATCTTCTTTCCATCACAAAAAAGATGTATCTTGATATCGCTTCTTATTATCATACTCCGGTAAGTAATGTAGAACGAAACCTCCGTACAGTAATCACGATTTGCTGGGAACGTGGAAACAGAGAGTTTTTAAGTCAGATTGCATCCTATCCTCTTGGCTTTAAACCTTCTGCCGGAGAATTCATTGATATCCTTGTTGCTTATTGCCAGGAACATAACATCAGACATTGATCCGGTTACATATTGTTCATGCTTTTTTCAAATCAGAAACATATTTTTTTCATATTCTTCCTGTATATTAAAACACATAGAAAGCAAAACCTTTCTAAGTAAACAATTTTCTTTTTCATAATTCAGCCGGTACATTTTGTACCGGCACTCCTCATTTTTGGACCTCTTTTTCATATCTTCTCTTTTTTATTCATAAATTTCTACAAAACAGTTAACAGGATGATTTTTTTTGTCTTATTGCATGTATCTTAGAAAATCCCGAAAAGATCTGGAAATGGAGCGTCTTCACCCGGGAAGCACACTTCTCCGGCATGAATCCGTTCTGAGATCCCTTGCCGACTCCATGTCTCTCCCCGTCCTGAAAATCTACCGGGAAGTCGGATCCGGAGATACGATCTCCGGCCGTCCCGTAATGAAACAGCTGCTTTCCGAGGTAGAACAGGGAAAGTGGGAAGGTGTCCTGGTTATGGAAATTGAACGTCTGGCAAGAGGCGACTCTATCGATCAGGGGATCGTAACACGGACTTTTCAGTACAGCGGCACGCGGATTATAACCCCGTACAAAATCTACGAACCGGAAAATGATTTTGATCTGGAGTATTTTGAATTCAGTCTCTTCATGTCCCGCAGAGAGTATAAAACAATCAACCGGCGGATGCAGGCCGGAAGGCTCGCCAGTATCAAAGAGGGAAAATACGTCGGGAATATTGCCCCGTACGGATATGACCGTATTCGTCTTCCCGACCGGAAAGGTTTTACACTCTGCCCGAATCACGAATCTCCTGCTGTCCGTCTGATTTTTTCTCTTTACGGCGAAAAATCCTTCACTATTTCCGAAGTTGTCGGTGAACTGAACCGTTCCCGCACTTACCATCCCCGGAAAGCCCCTGCATTTACCTATTCCTCCGTTCACGATATACTGGATAATCCTGTCTATATCGGGAAACTTCGCTGGAATTACCGGAAGACTTCGCCAAAACTGAAGGATGGAATTCTTACTGCACACCGGCCAAGGCAGAACGACTATCTCATTGTCCAGGGTCTTCATCCCGCCCTGATCTCCGAAGACCTGTTTTTTACTGTTCAAAAGCGACTTCATCCTTATTCGGAGCAGAAGAACTCGCCCATATGGAAATGATCTGTGCCATTGTCCATCAGCTGACAAGAAACCTGTCCCCGGAAGAAATTGAGCGTTCCGGATTTGCCACATATTATGTGGACCATACACTGGCTCTCTGGCCTCAGGCCGCAAGCGGAATGCCATGGACCGCCACTGTATTCCAGTCCAAAGGGGATCCGATCACAGATCTTCACGAAAACCTTGCAGCAGAGCAAAAAGCCCGTACAACTTATGATAACATTCTCCGTCTGATCGATGATCCGGATATCATCGCCCCGATCCGTTTCTTAAGAGAACGCGAAATTGTTCATTATCAACGTTTCGGCGAATCACTCCGCATTGTAACCGACCATCTCGACAGTAAGAACTTCTATGCGTTCAACCCGGAATTTGACAATCCGGCCTGCCGGTCCTGACCGGGGACATGGTGCCGGAAGCATTTTTCTCTCAAAAAAACGGGAGTGTGTTGTTTACACACTCCCGTCTCCATACCAGCCGGAGGCACCTTGTTATTTCATCAGCTTTTTAATCGTCTCACACAGTTCGTCTACACATTCTACATTCCCTTCCTGGATATCCTTCACCACACAGGAATGAATATGTTCAGAAAGGAGTGTTTTATTAAATCCATTCAACGCTGCCTGAATGGCCTGAACCTGAACAAGAATATCAATACAGTACCGGTCCTCTTCCAGCATCTTTTTAACTCCACGCACCTGTCCCTCTATTCGGCTCAGGCGGTTGACCAGATCCCGGTATTCTTTTCCTTCCCTGTGTTTTTTCTTCTCTTCTTCCATCCTGTTTCCTCCGCTTCTTTTCATTCGGCCTGCTTTTTTCTTCGGATCAGTCCTGCAATTATACCCTGACCCGGTATATAATCATACTACATTGCAGATGACCGTTTGTCAAGTAGCTCTCCTTTATTTCGGACGCGAAAAAACGCCGGCATTACTCTGGCGGCGTCTCTTCCTTTTAGCTTAACTGTTCTGTCAACGTGACATCCACTTCTTTTTCGTTGTATTCTCCCTGACCTGCCGGGAACTGTACCGTCAATGTCACGGTCTCGCCAATTCTGTAGTAACTCAGCTGTTCCTGAAGGCTTTCCATATTGTTGATACCGGATCCTTCTATACCGGTGATAATACAGCCTTTGGTAATTCCTGCTTTTTCTGCTCCTCCATTTTCCATTACTCTGGAAACATAAACACCTTCCGGCATTCCAAACTGTTCCGAACTCTGAGAATCTACATTTGTACCTTCGATGCCGATATATCCTCTCTGAGCTTCCGGAACCTGCGTTCTCGTCTCTTTATTCATCAGACCGGTAATGATATCTGTCACATCGGAAATTGGAATCGCATATCCCATACCTTCTACAGCTGAGGCATTTACTTTCACCGTATTGATTCCAATTACTTCTCCCCGGATATTAAGAAGCGCGCCTCCACTGTTTCCCGGATTGATCGCGGCATTTGTCTGGATCAGTTTGCTGTCAAATCCCTCCATCTCGATCTCTCTGTCCTTGGCACTGACAATTCCGTTTGTCACGGACTGTCCATATCCAAGCGCATTTCCGATTGCAATGACTTCTTCTCCAACCTGAAGTTCATCAGAGTTTCCCAGTACGGCAACTTTAATACCATTCTTTGTTTCATCGCCGATCTGACGGATCGGAACAGCTACCACCGCCAGATCTTTTGTGGAGTCTGTCCCTTTGACACTTGCCTCCACACTTGTTTCATCATTGAACGTGACTGTCAGTGTTGTACTTCCCTCCACTACATGATTATTTGTAACAATCATCAGTTCCGAATTATTTTGACCGACAATAATACCGGAGCCGACACTTGTCTGTGTTTGTTCTCTTGTTCCTCCGAAGAAATCCTGTACCTGCTGTACACTCATATTCTGAATGGAAACAACAAACGGCATGGAATTGGCTGCGATCTGTGTGATATCAGATCCCTGCAGCTCTTCCCCCGAATCCTCCTGTGTCTGTACTGTCTGTACCTGTGCCGAATTCTGTGAACTTCCGTTTCCGGTTCCAAGTATTCTTCCCGATATATAATTTACACCCTGAAAAGTAAGACCTCCGACAACCCCAAACAGGACAGCAAGGCCCGCAACTTTCCCTACAACAGCCTTATTTACTTTCTTCTTCGGTCTTTTCGGGTTCTCGTTCGAAAACGATCCGTTCCCGGATGGTTCCGGCCCCGGATTGTAATATTCATACTCTTGATTCATAACATTTATCCCCTTTCCAACAGGTTACCCATTACTTTTTCTTTCCGATAGTCAGTCTATCGAAAAAATGTGTATAATTTGTGATCAATTCATAAAAAAAGGCTGAATTCCCATTTTGCGGAAATTCAGCCTTTTCTCTATTCGACTGTTACAGATTTTGCAAGATTTCTCGGCTTATCCACATCACAGCCCCGTCCGACTGCCACATAATAGCCAAACAGCTGCAGTGGAATGATGGCAAGAGAATTTGTAAAATACTTGTTGGTCTTCGGAATATAGACCACATAATCTGCCGCTTTTTCCACATCGCTATGCCCCTCATTGGTAACCGCCATGACAAAAGCTCCTCTTGTCTTGACTTCTTCGATGTTGCTGATCATCTTCTTGTACAGATTTTCCTGCGTCAAAAGCGCTGTGACAAGTGTTCCGTCTTCAATCAGCGAGATCGTTCCATGTTTCAGCTCGCCGGCTGCATATGCTTCGGAATGAATGTACGATACTTCTTTCAGCTTTAATGACCCTTCCATGGAAATCGCGTAGTCAATGCCTCTGCCTATGAAGAAAATACTTTTTGCCGCCAGATAACGGTTGGCAAATTTCTGAATCCTGTCTTTGTTGTTCAAAAGCATCTCAACCTGAGCCGGAAGCTTCTTCAGATCCTCAATCATCTCCGCAAGTTCGCCTTCCGAAATCGTTCCTCTTACATGCGCAAACTTCATTGCCAGAAGATAAAGCGCAATCAGCTGGCAGGAGTAAGCTTTCGTTGTTGCAACTGCAATCTCAGGTCCCGCCCATGTATACATTACGTTGTCAGCCTCCCGGGCGATGGAACTTCCTACCACATTTACAATTCCAAGTACCTTGCAGCCTTTTTCTTTTGCCTCTCTCAGTGCGGCCAGAGAATCGGCCGTCTCTCCAGACTGGCTGATTACAATAACAAGTGTCCCATCTGTCAGAATCGGATCGCGGTACCGGAACTCGGACGCCAGATCTACTTCTACCGGAATTCTTGCCATTCCTTCAAAAATGTATTTGCTTGTCATTCCCGTATGGTACGCGGATCCACATGCCACAATCACAATTTTCTTTACTGCGCGGATTGCCTCATCATCCATTCCAAGCTCTTCGATTTCGATCCTGCCATCTTTGATCCTCGGAGAAAAGGTGTCAGCGATCGCTTTCGGCTGTTCGTACATCTCCTTCAGCATGAAATGTTCGTATCCGCCTTTTTCCGCCGCGTTCGCATCCCAGTCAATATGGACCGGCTCTTTTTTCAATGGTTCTTCATCTACCGTGAAAAACTCCATATTTTGTTCGGTAAGCCTTACAATTTCCTCATTTTCAATGAAATAAACATCTCTTGTATATTTTAATACTGCCGGCACATCAGAAGCAATAATACTTCCTCCGTCCGTATGTCCGACAATCAGCGGACTGTCCTTGCGGACCGCATATAACTCATTCGGATGATCTTTAAAGATAATTCCAAGGGCATAGGAACCTTCCATCCGGTGCATAATCTTTGTCACTGCTTCCAGCGGATTTCCTCTATAGTAATAATCCAGAAGATGTGCAATGACCTCGGTATCTGTCTCTGATACAAACCGGTATCCTTTACTTTCAAGTTTCTTTTTCAGCTTCAGGTAATTCTCAATAATTCCGTTATGTACAACTACAATTGTCTCTTCACTGTTCAAATGCGGATGTGCATTTGTATCGGACGGTGACCCGTGTGTCGCCCAGCGTGTATGTCCGATCCCCAGTGTACCCGGAAGCATCCTGCCATCATGTGTCAGTTCACTCAATACCTTAAGTCTTCCTTTCGTCTTTGCAACATTGATAAATTCTCCATCAAAAACTGCAATTCCTGCAGAATCATATCCTCTGTATTCCAGCTTTGACAGTCCGTCCAGCAGAATCGGTGCAGCCTCTTCTTTTCCAATATATCCAACTATTCCACACATACTTCTCCTCCATTTTGCACAATCAACCGTTTTTTTTATACTTTTGTATCACGTGCACTATTTTATCATCTTCCGGAATAGATGTAAAGCATTATTTTTGTTCCTTCCACGTTCGAAAATTACACCAAAACACAAAACAGCAGGAAAAATCCTGCTGTTTTTGTATCTTGACAATTTCCTACAGATCAATAAAGTCTATGGAAAAATCATCGTCATCATCATTATTCTGCTCGTTGTTCTTTTTACTACGTCTGGATTTTTTAGACGGCTTTGTATCTTCATAATCCTCTTCAAAGTCATCGTAATCCGAATCATAGTCACTGTCTTCATCGGACTCTTCTTCATCCTCGTAATCGTCTTCGAAGTCCTCATAGTCGTCGTCATAATCCTCAAACTCTTCGTCTTCGGACTCGTCATACTCCTCGAAGTCTTCGTCACCGTACTGCTCAAATTCATCGAACTGCTCTTCAGGCATCTGAATCTCCGGAAGATTTTCCGCGCTCTCTCTGCTCTCGCTTCTGCGCTCCGGTCCTCCCGGTCCGTCGGAACCTTTTTTCTTTGTCAGTTCATCCAGTTCATCATACACATCATCCAGTTCCAGATTTCTGCGGTGAAGCTTCACTGCCAGAATAATAATCAAGAGAAGCAGAACAAGGAATGCAAATCCGGCTCCGATCATCACTACATCCACATGATCCTGTACAAACGTCGAAACTCTTCCGAAAATACCGCTGTCGGAATTTGTACCTGAAGCCGTTGTTGTTACATCATCACCGTAGTACTGATATGTCTGATCGGTAGAATCATAACGGTAAAGCGCACGGTCTCCGGATGCATTCAGCGCGTTCATCAGATAGTATCTACTGTTTTTGCTGTCCTGCCATGCCGGCAGTGTCTGTGTATCGGAGATATCCAGCTCTACTTCCTGATATCTTGCCGGAAGTGTCACATCTCCTCTGTCACCGAGCAGAATCAGTGTACTGCCGGAAGTCAATGTCACAATCTGAATCGGGGAAGCTGTATTATCTTCGGAATTATAAAGGAAAAACGCTCCGTCATTGTTTCCGTCAAGAAGATAGACCAGCTGTGCACTGCCGTTTTCCTGTGAAGCTCCCGTAACTGTCTCTCCGCCAACTGTAATATCTGCGGAAACAAATCCGGCCGGAAGCTCACTGTCAGGGTAGCTGCTTGCAACTGTGTATTCCGTATCATTGACTGTCAGGGTAACTCCGCTCGCCTGAGCAGTAGTAGAGGAAGATGCAGCCGTTCCGTCTCCTTCTACGATCTGAACATCTGAATATCCCGGAGGATCAAGCAGGTTCAGCGTATCGCCGTTCGCGTCCGTAACTTCCGCGCTCTCCTGTTCCAGTCTGGTCTCACCCTGGATCAAAGCCTCAAACTGCATGTCAAAATCGAGCCGGCTTCCGTCTACAGATCCGGAGTAAACAAGCGTCCCGTCTCCCTGATCTGTCACATTATCATCTCCGCCCACATACCTCATGGCTGTGCTGTCGTAACTCATCGTAAGATCGACCTGGCTGAGATTTCCGTCACGATTCACCACGCTTCCTGTTATGGTGAAAGTCTCACCGACACTGATTCCCTCCAGATCTGTAAAGAAAATCAGCCCATCCGCCGCGTTTACAGCCAGACTGGCACATGGTACTACCAAACATACTGCCAGCAGCATGGCTGCCAATCGTTTCATCAATTTCATATTTGTACCTCTTCTTTCGTCTCAGATTTTATTTACATACATAAGATTATGATACACGTTTTATTATAAAATGTCCAGAAATTCTCTTATCAATTCCCTTACATTTTCCTTAACTTTCTATTGCTCCATTCCCGCAATTAATCTTGCATACATTTCTCTGAGTCCAAACTCGGGTTTCCATCCAAGCCCGCGGAGTTTTCCTGCGTCCAGATGCATTTTCACATCAGGGGCATAGCCGAATGTTCTTGCGTCTTCCGGTATATCAAAAACAACCTTTGATTTCCCTCCTCCGAATTCTTCTGCCACCATTTTTGCCATATCTGCAATGGTAGTTGTCGTCTCCTCGTTGCAGATATTATACGCCTGACCGTTTTCCCCTTTACAGAGAAGAAGTGCGAGAGCCCTGATCACGTCTGTCGTATAACAGTAGTTTCCGTTTGATTTACCTTCTGTATGAAGTACGATATCCTCGCCCTTTACCGCGCTTCTTGCGAACTGGGCGTAGACACGGTTGTCACTTTTCAGCACACCCGCTCCGAATGTCTGGGCAAGTCTGGCAATCCGTACCGGAACTTTGTATTCATCCGCATAGGCAGCACAGAGACATTCTGAAATCCGTTTCCCTTCCGAATAGCTGCTCCGCACATTCAGAACATCAATATACCCCAGATCCTCTTCGGTCACTCTCTCAAGTGAAGGATCCGGCCTCCCGTACATTTCCATTGATGACAGATAGACCATTCCTTTGCACTGTTTCTCCTTTGCAAGTTCCAGAACATGTTTTGTTCCCCGGTAGGATGTCTCAATGGTCTCCACCGGCTGATCCACAAAAAGCTTGGAAGTTGTAACGCTTGCAGTATGGAGAATATAATCAATGTCATCCGGAACTTCAAGCGGTTTTCTTAGATCTCCTTCTACCAATTCCAGATGAGGATTCGTCAGGGCCGCCTCAAATACTTCCTCCGCTTTTTTTCTATTCCGGATCATTCCAATGACAGAAATCTTTGTATCATGCGTTTCGTTGTATCTCAAACATGCTTTTACCGTAAGCGAGCCGATCAGTCCTGTGGCTCCGGTAATCAGAATCCTGCTTCCGGCCAGTTGTTGAAAAAATGGATCTTCTGTGATCCGTTCCATATCTTCCCGAATGATCTGATTCATGATATTCCCTCCGTTTCAAACTCCAAAAAGCTGTGAATTTTCATCCGCTTCAATTAATGCCTTAAACGTATAATAATCCATCGGCGTAGTGATTTTAATATTCTCCATCGGTCCTTCTACAAGATGAAGATCGCTTCCGTAAAAGGACATCATAGATGCCGAATCAATAAATTCTCTTCCTTCTTCTTTCGCCTGTTGATGCCTTTTCAGAATTTCATCCAGATAAAAGCACTGCGGAGCTCTTGCCAGCATACAGTCTGAACGCTCAATGATCTGCTCAACTGTTTTTTTATCACTTGATCTGAAAATTGTCTCAATTGCCGGAGCTGTAGTAATCGCACTCCCGGTTTCCACAACTTTCTGTATACAGTTTGAAATCAGCTCCTTGTTGATCAAAGGTCTGACTCCATCGTGGATCAGGACAATTGCTCTGTCCCCGTCCGCAATTTCTCCGGCAGCACAAAGTCCATGGTAAATGGACTGCTGCCCGGTTTCTCCACCCGGCACAATTTTTTTCACTTTGTCAAGATGATACTTCTCTGTCAGATCTTTCAAAAAAGGAATCCAGTCTTCCACACAGGCAACCGCGATTCCGTCGATTTCACTGTGATTCTGAAAATGCTCCAGTGTATATACGATAATTTCTTTTCCATACAGCCTTAAAAACTGTTTCGGAAGGGCCTTGCTGTTCATTCTTCTGCCGATTCCTCCGGCAAACACTACTGCAATATGTTTCATCTTTCTACCGCACCTTTCCTATCTTTTTCCAAGCCGTTTTTTCAAAAATATAAATCTGACATATACTTTGGAAATACTCAGAAGCGCACTGTATCTGCCCTTTACGAACAGACGGACGACTCCTTTTTTGGTCAGCGGCAGATTCTGATCGGCTCCCTTTTTCTGCACGTCATGGAACACCTTGCTCTTTTTGAGTTTCCGCATAAATGCTGCCACTTCTTCCTGAGACATATCATTGTCTTTTCTGCTGAGCAGCATCAGAAATTCAATCAGATATTCCGCTGATCTTCTGATCCAGTCCGAATGAAAATCGTCACTTTCTTTCAGATGCTGGAACAGACCGTATTCCGCTTCTGCCGACAGCAGTCCGGAATAAAGCATGTTCCGGTTGAATTTCTTGAATGTGCTGTGTTCGAAACGCTGGAAATACCGGTAGCCTATATGCGGATTCAGCACCTGTCTCCGTGCGAGCCTGAAGATCTCATAATTGAGTACACGGTCTTCGAATCCGCATTTGATTTCTGTATTGAATTTCAGATGATGCTCCTGCCACCAGCTTCTTCTGTACATTCCATTCCAGATATAACTGAAATAGCGTTCTTTATCCGCAATGGCATAATACCTGGCAGCCTTACTCTGATCGAATACTCTTAACTTTTTGAATACATTCGCACGTTTTTCCACGTATCCGCTTTCAAAAGATTCTTCAATGCTGCATCCGTATTTCACAACATCTGCGTCATATTTTTTTGCAAGCGCATAGTTCTCCGACAGCACATGGTCTGCCAGTTCATCATCATTATCAATAAAAACCAGGTACTCTCCTCCTGCGTGCTCCACCGCGAAATTTCTCGTGGCACAGATTCCTTCATTTTCCTTATGAAATACCCGCACTCTCGGATCATCCTGATACCGGTCACAGATGTTTCCACTGTTGTCTTTTGACCCGTCGTCCACAAGAAGCAGTTCCATCTCTTCTATATCCTGATTCAAAACACTTTTGATTGCGGTCTCCAGATATTCTTCGGAGTTATACACCGGCATGATCACACTGACTTGTATTCTGCTCATTTTCTTTCCTCCAGATTATTCGTATTTGCGGACTGTCGCTCTTAATTTTCTTTCCAGCAGGGTTTTATAAAATCTGGCAATCATTGTAACCGTTCTGTCATGTCCCTTTACAAATTCATGCAGAATGACCGCTTTCTTCCGGTCCTGTGCCCAGATTCTTTTAAAGAGTTCGCGGCTCATCCCATACTGGAATGCCGGCACATCATGAAGCTTTCTGATATAGCCTGTCCTTTGTTTCATATTCCAGTTACAGTTTCTATGATACAGCTGCACAAGAACCGGAATCAAATGATGCTTGGCACTGCTCAAAAGTGCTTTGTCACTTTTCCGGTCAATTCCCATTTTTTCCAGTACTTTCTCTTCAATCACGGCCGAACGGACCAGCCCGTTCAGACTTTCAATATTAAATACACTGGATGTACTGGTAGCATATCTCTCATAGTGTTTAAAATATACACCGGTGTTAGTCGCAAAACGGTTTACACAAGCCAGGAACTCAAGACAAAAAGCAGTATCTTCCTCTCCCTGTTTGAACTCGGTTCTGAAATGAATCTGATGCTTCTGGATCACTTCCCTCCGGAACAGCCCGTCCCATACAGGGGAAAATACATTCTTATCCCTGAGTTCGAAATATGCTTTTTTCAGTTCTTCACGGTCATAAAATTTCTTCTGCAGTTCTCTGACATCCTTTTTCAGAAGATTCCCGTTTTCATCGATCGTCTCCGCAATACGGCCTGATTTTACAAGATCCGCATCGTATTCTTTTGCCACTTCATAATTGTCGCTCAGCCACCCCGGAAGACAGTCATCATCCTGATCGGCAAATGCAATATACTCTCCTCTGGCTGCATTCAGACCGGTATTCCTTGCCCCGCATATGCCCTGATTTTTCTGATGGATCACTCTGACTCTCGGATCCATCTGCGCAAATTCATCACACAGTTTCGCAGAGCCATCTTTTGATCCGTCATTAACCAGAATCAGTTCCAAATCATCCAGGGACTGATCCAATATTGTTTTTACCGTTGTTTCTAAAAATTTTTCGCCGTTGTACACCGGCATGATTACACTTACTTTCATCATCAATCTTCCTCTGGATTTACCTGTTTTGAATTCTGTTTTTAACTTCCTGAATCATCACTTTTATAAAATCCCGTTTCCAGATTACGTATATGATATACATACACAGATACAGAACGGTTGAAAGCCAGGATTCTATATTCCAGCTCAGAAGAATAAATCCTCCTGCCAGAACACATTCGGCAGTCATGTCTTTCCACAAAGAGAAACAAAGAGTTTTTGCCAGCAGGCTTTCTCCGATACAGCAGCGGATTCCCATCAGTACCGGAAGCATTGCAATCGCCAGTGTCAGATTATCCAGCACATAAACCGAAATTCCGGTTGCCACCAGTGTAATCGCCACGGAAATCCAGTTGATAATCATAAACTCTTTTTCTTTTCTCAATGCTTTTAAATATGTGCTGATCAGCAGCGTTAATTTGCTTTCAAATACACACATCGGGAACAGCAGTGCCATATACCGGAGACTTTCCGCATATTTCGGAAGCCACCAGGACAGTATGACACGCGCCGGATAATAGATAATCAGAAGTCCCAGAACGAAAATCATCAGAATATTTCTCATCTTCACATAAATTTCAACATAATGATTTTCATCCATGTTTTTCAGCATCGGATAGATTACAATGCTGACAGCACTGATAAAGGCAAGCAGCAGATTAGATGCTGTAATTGTCAGTGATACCCTTCCGAAAACTTCAACGGACCAGTGGTTCTCTATCGCAAATCTGACAATACCGACAAGGAGCTGGCCTGCAATATTGGCAATCATCAATTTAATACCGATGGACACATTATCCCATGCCTCACGGATCCCGCCTGCCCAGTCAAGCATTTTCCCCTTCACGATATCTTTACATTCTCTTGAAAGCAGAACAAGAGTCAGACCTCTTGCAAACAGATCTGCCCCTATCAGTATCTGAAAGCTTCTGACACCCGCAATAAGAAATCCGATCACCAGAAGCGCGTATACAATTTTTTCCAAAAGGTAGTTTCTGGCATAGTCTACAATTCTGTTTGTCGTCTGCAGAAGATACTGAAGAAATGTCCTCGGAATCTGAAGCACACAGCATAATGCCACTGCCAGAAGGACCATTTCCCGGTTTGAATCCTCGCTGAACAGAATTGTACAACCTGCGAAAACCGCTGCAAGCACAATTTCAAAAATTGTCAAAAGCCAGAACTGTGAGTGAAAATAGCCTTTATCCAGCTCTTCATACTTTTTCCCGCCAAACTTCAAATATACTCCGTCTGCCCATCCGAAGTGGAAGAAACCGACATAAGATGCATAAAACAGATACAGCTGCCAGTATGAATATTCTTTCACTCCAAGTATTTTCGGAACAAACAGCACCAGAATCAAAGAAACCAGAGTGTTTGTCCCGTTTGCCACTACGGAATATGATAGGTTTTTAATTAGTTTTCCTGTTTTCATATCCTACGCCCTTTTTTCGTTGTCTATATTCTTTCAGAAGCTGCGGAATTTTTAATACCACTAAATAGCTGACAATCATATAAATAAACAGATTTACAGTTCCAACCGCAACATATGCAGAAAAGAACTTTTCTTCTATGGCCTGAATAACCAGCGGATACGCAAAGATCGCATATACAATCATCGGGCCTTCCGACGACTGTTTCTTCACGAAGTTATAAAAGAATCCATAGAATACTCCCAGATAGAACTGTACAATATAAAGTCCCACATAGCCAAAATCATTAATATATCTTCTCAGCGAAGTAAATACATTCCCTTCCACACCGTTAAAACTGATAAATTCCAGTGCCATGTTCATGCTGACATCACTCATTCCCAGTTTATTCAGCACGGCATAAACTCCGTACAAAGTTTCACTTCCAACGATCTGTGAAACCGGAATATGATTTGCGATGTAATGATCCAGAGACGGAATCGAAAGTCCCGTATAAAACGCGATCGTATCCACAATAGAAGCCAGATTAAACCGGTTTGCAGCCATCCCGAGGAAAATAAACAGTACAAGGAAAAGCGCAAGCGCTCCCCCGCCAACAAGAGCAATCTTCCAGATATTAATACTTTTCCAACGGTTCTTTTTACTGCACATCAAAAGATACAGCATGAGATAGTACGCAATCCACTCGATGGCAAATCCACGGGTCACTGTTCCAACCGCATAGATGCCAAATCCCAGCACAACGGGAACGGCATAGAGACAGTCAGTCTTTTTGAATCTGCGGTACACAAAATTGTGGAGAGCCGCCCATCCGAAAATATAAGATAGCGCCTTTGAAAAAACAAGAATATGATTCAGCCCTCTGCTTCTGCTGTAGCCTTCCTGCAAGGTCATTCTTCTTGCATAGGTCATCATTGCTCCGTATCCTTCCGCATTTCCGCCCTGTACTGACAATGCATAAATTGTACGGAAGGCGTATAGAAGAAATACACACATAAGAAGAATAATGACAATCGTGAGTCCCGTCGGTATCTCAACTCTGTCCAGACGGATTTCCGGCTCTTTCTTAAACAGGCACCCGCAGACTTTTTTTGAAAAGACCTCTCCAGCCCCGAATATAAGAAGCGCGGAAATAATAATAAATACCGTCACATATGACAGGGAAAACTGCCATTTTGACATATAAACTACTGCTACTCCGGTACTGATCAAAAACATGATCGTGGAAACAGCAAACGGAGACAAAATATCCTTTCTGGATATGATCAGGGCTATGATCAGCAGGAGACATAACGCTGCCAACAATACATAACTGCTCATAAGCATCCCTTCTCCTTTGCCTATCTTGCCTTCTTATCGCTTCTGATAACCTTGATTCCGAAATACGTTGCTGATACAAGGATACCAAGAACCGCACCTACGCCCAGTTCCAAAATCGTATTGACCTTTTCTTCTCCCTGCGTAAAGATCGGCTCCTCGTTCATAATTTCCTTAGCAACATCATACTTAATATTTTCATCTGAAAGCGCCGCAATGGATCCTGCATATTCCACATAAGAGTTAATTACTTCCCTTGCAGCCTCCTTCTGGCTTTCCACACTGTCCTCTGTAACCTCTGTGTTATAAGTAATATTATACATAGTAGATGTGGCCAGTCTCTGAAGCCGGATATTTTCATTGATCCATTCCTTTTTGGATTTGGCATTTTTATTATCCCACTCAGGATCCAGCGTGCGGATTGCATCTCCCTGATCCAGAAGCTCTACACAGTCACTGAGCAGATCTTCATTCTGCCATACACTCACATAATCATAAACAGATGCTGTTCCGTCTCCAAGATATGTATATGTAGTAATATCAAATTTCAGGACAGCGCCCACTGTCAGATTTTCTCTTTGTTCTTTTACATCATTATTCTGGGCAAATCTCATTACTCCAAAGGCAACTGCTGTTACCAAAACAAAAACTATGACCATTTTCAGCCAGCATTTTTTTAATATTTTTCCTGCTGTTTTCATACTTTCTCCTTACTGTCTTTTGATAAATTGTATTATTTTCCTGCATACTATCTCAGATGCGTGTCCGCTTTCTGTGTCTCCAAGAAGTTCATGATGCTTCCGGATCTTTTCCCGGCTTTCCTCGTCGTCGTATTCCCGGATCAGCCTCTGGAGCTCCGGATTGGTCTTTGCGATCGGGAATGCCCATGTTGCCGGATCAGAATAGAAATTCCGTTCCTGCTCATATTTGTCAAAATCCGGAGCAAATAAAAATCCCGGTTTCTTTGTCAGTGAGTAATCCCATATCGTGGAAGAATAATCTGTAATAAATACATCCACTGTATACAGAAGCTCCTGCATATCCGGATAATCACCGGCATCAATGCAGCCGTCCGTTTTTACATGTTCCACAAAATGATGTTTTCTCATGAGAAAGACCCACTCACCGCCGAATCTTTCCTGCAGCGCTTTGAGGCAGCCTTCCACATCGATCTCAAGATCAAAATTGGCATTTCCTTCCACACCACGGTATGTCGGTGCAAACAATACAATTTTCTTTTCCGGATCCAGGCCGAAATACCGGTATACTTTTCCTTTGATATCTTTGTCAGTTCCATTGATAAGGAAATCATTTCTTGGCATTCCACATTCAAGAAACCGATCCGTCGGAACTGCCTTTGCAATATGCATGACCTCCGTAAATTTTTTGCATCCGGATAAAAAGACGTCCGTCTGACCGCCGCAGATCCGGTTGATCTTCACTTCCGGGTCATTCGGATCCGGAATGGTATCTCCTCCAACTCTTTTATATGCTCCTCCTCCATGCCAGGTATTAATAAAGCACTGGCTTTTCCGTTTCGGGATAAAACTTCCGATCCCGTCATTACTGATAATAATCCCTGATGTCAGCATATAGTAAATGGAGGCGGCTGTATGCGGTTTTACATACTTTACCCGGTCCATCGGTTCCGCCTCTTTGTCATATTCCCAGATGTACTCAAATATACCCGGATACTTTTCCCGCATATATTCAAATATATACCACGGGTTACAGGAAAGCGAAGTTCCTCTGTTTGCTGAAAGGTATATTCTTCTCTTTTTCACCGGTATCAAATATATCCCTTTGCAGACAAATCTCAGAATGTACACAATCCACAGTTTGATGTGTTTCATAGATTCACCCTTACTTTCTTTTGATTTTTTCAAACAGAAGAGGCCCGTATTTTCTGGCCTCATATACACCTTTTCCAAGAAGCAGACAGGATTGGATTCTTTTTTTATTCAGGCTGTTCTGCAGAAGCTTCAGTGCCGGATTTTCCACCCTGCACATTGCTGCCGTTCTCAGATACAGTTCATCCCTGGCCACGCAATGTACCCATGTCTTTTGCTGGCTTCCTTTCATCTTTGACTGCGGATCTGCGTTCCGCATCAGTCCGGAAAGAATGTATCTCAGATAAATTACTCCGAGTATATCTACTGCTTCTTCAAGAATGTCTCTCCTCTGACAGAAGCGGTACATTTCATAAACTCTCCGTCTGCTGAGTTCAAAATACTCCTTTACAAACTTTGTAGTAATGCTCCCGTTAAACCGTTTATTATAAATGTATCCTGCTGTATCGACTGCCGCCAGCGATTCTGAATGTTCCAGCATTCTTATTGTAAAAAAGAAATCTTCATAGAGCACTGCTTTCTCAAAACGGATTTCATATTTTTCCGCAGTCTCTCTTCTGTACAATTTATTCCACTGGTATCCAAGCAGTGTATTCTTTTCCAGTGTCAATGCCTCAGACGCAATCTCCCTTTTTTCTTTCCAAATCCCTTTTTCCGGCAGAATCGGGTTCTCGGAAACAACGTCGCCGTCTGAGTTGTAAAACCGCTCTGTTGCTCCCCAGACGATCATATCAACCCGGCCGTCTTCCGAAGCGTCCACCGCTTTTTTATACAGCCCTGTCTCGATGGTATCGTCCGCATCCATAAATGCAAGGTATCTGCCTGACGCCGCCTGAATTCCACGGTTTCTTGCCATTCCGGCTCCGATATTTTCTTTCAGCTGTATCAGACGTACCCGCTCGTCCTGTTCCACATATCTTTTGCAGACTTCACGGCTGTTGTCACTGGAACAGTCATCGACAACAATCAGCTCCAGATCACGAAAACTCTGATTTAAAACGCTTTCGATACTGTCAGCAAGATAGTCCTGTGCATTATACACCGGCATCACCACACTGATCCACGGTTGTCTCTTTTCCATTATCTTCCCGCCTTTAATTTTGTAAACAGTTTCGTGTTCTTTGTTTTTACAAATGTGATCACTTTCGCCTCAAGATAAGTAAGCCATGTGCTCTTCCAGCGTACCGGCAAAAGCATTACCTTCATATAGGAAGATCTTGGTCTCGCGATTCTGACCATTTTCTCTACTCTTGGATTTGCCAGCATCTTTTTGATCTCGTCCCGTTTTTCTTTTTCTGTCATATCACATTTCGGGTTGGTGACATTTTCCACGCATCCGATAAAGCGTTCAATATATCTTCTGGCGATCATCTCTTTGCTTCTCGCGTCTCCGACATGCCATTCCTTATAAAGATCCATCATCCAGCCATGTTCTTCTTCCCGTTTTTCGTACATTCCCGGGCGGTAAGCCGCTGTCTCGGATTCGGAACGTGCCCGGAGAAAATGGTAGTACTGTCTGTGAGTCACTGTCACCCGTTCTACGTTTCTTACAATGCTGACATTAAACGGGAAATCATCCCAGAATGTTTCCGGAAACCGAAGATTGTTTTCCATGATGTATCTGGATTCAAAAAGCTTGTTCCACGGTGTGTAGAGCAGGTTTTTATCGAACAGTTTGTAGGCATTGCGGCGGAAAGACTCTTTGTCCGGATATACGGCATCCTCCACCACATAGTCATCTGTCACATAATTCTCTTTATCGTAGTAGGTATCGATATAAAATCCTGCCACGACAAGCTGAGCGTTATCACGTTTTGCAAGCTTGTACATATCTTCCAGCATGGTCGGCTCTGCCCAGTCATCGGAATCCATGAAATACATGTATTCCCCTTTTGCAATATCAATTGCTGTATTTCTGGCACTTGGAGCTCCCCCGTTTTCTTTATGGATCACATGAATTCTCTCATCTTCTGCGGCATAGGCATCGCAGATTTCACCGCTCCGGTCCGGAGTTCCGTCATCCACGATTAAAAACTCCCACTCTTTTAATGTCTGGGCCTGAATACTCTCAATCGCCTTCCCCACATATTCTTCTACCTTATAAACAGGCATGATGACACTGACTTTGATTTTATTTTCTCCCATAATTACGCTCTCCTACTGTAATTCTTTTTCCACAAGCTGAAATGCGGATTCAATCACTTTGTCCATGTCATAATATTTGTACTCCGCAAGTCTTCCGCCAAGAAGCAGATGTTCCTCATCCGCAAGGTTTCTGTATTTCTGATAAAGTTCCTGATTTTTATCGTCATTAACCGGATAATACGGCTCCATACCCTCTTCCCAGTCTGTCGGATATTCTTTGGTAATCACAGTTTTCTCCTGAGTTCCAAATTCAAAATGCTTATGCTCAATAATCCGGGTATACGGAGTTTCTCTGTCGGTATAATTGACAACCGCCACACCCTGATGATTTTTCTCATCAAGCACTTCCGTCTCAAATTTCAGACTCCGGTACTCCAGCTTTCCAAAACGATATCCGTAATATGCATCAAGCATTCCGGTATAGAGTACCTTCTCACCCAGTGCATTGTATTTCTCTTTTTCCTCGTTATAGTCAACGCCAAGCTCTACATCGCATCCTTCAAACAGAGCGTTAATCAAAACATTGTACCCGCCGATCGGAATTCCCTGATAAAGATCGTTAAAATAGTTATTATCGTAGGTATATCTCACCGGAAGGCGCTTAATGATAAACGCCGGAAGATCTTTACAGTCTCTGCCCCACTGTTTTTCCGTGTATCCTTTGATGAGTTTTTTATAAATATCCTCTCCTACAAGGCTGATGGCCTGCTCCTCCAGGTTTTTCGGTTCTCCCTTGACTGCGGCCTTCTGTCTGTTGATGATTTCTTCCGCCTCTTTTGGAGTCGCAATTCCCCACATCTTACTGAAAGTATTCATATTGAACGGCATATTGTAAATTTCGCCTTTGTAGTTTGCGACAGGAGAATTCGTATAACGGTTAAACTCTACAAGAGAATTGACAAAATCCCATACTTTCCTGTTGCTTGTATGGAAAATATGGGCGCCATATTTGTGTACATGAATTCCCTCGATATCCTCACAGTAAAGATTCCCTCCGAGAGTTTCTCTTTTTTCCACAATCAGGCAGGACTTCCCTGCTTTTTTTGCAAAGTACGCAAAAGTACCTGCAAATAACCCTCCGCCTACAATCACATAATCATACTTTTTCATATCCTGTTATTCCTCCGCTTCCGTTTCTTCTGCTTCTTTAAAAATATATTGACTTGTTTCGCCTGTCCGGAACGCCTCCGTGCTGTCCGATTTCAGAAGGACAATCGCCGTTTGGAAAATCAGCTGAATATCGCGCAAAATATTGAATTCTTCAATATAGATCATGTCCATGATCAGCTTGTCTTTTGGTGATGTATTATATTTCCCCGCAATCTGCGCGTATCCGGTCAGTCCCGCCTTCACCCGGAGTCTGTAACGGAATTCCGGAAGTTCTTCCTCGTACGCCTCCACATTTTCCAGCATCTCCGGACGAGGTCCTACAAAACTCATATCCCCTTTTAAGATATTGATCAGCTGAGGCAGCTCGTCCATCCGGATTTTCCTCAGAATTCTTCCCGGTTTGGTAATCCGGTCATCGTCATCTGTTACAGAGTGATTTTCTACATTTTCTTTCATCGTCCGGAATTTGTACACTTCAAAAACACGTCCGTTTAATGTCGCACGCTTCTGCTTGAAAAAAATGTGTCCTCCATCATATGCTTTGATCGCAATTGCACTGACAATCCAGATTGGAGAAGTTACAATTCCAAGAACAATCGCAAGAGACATATCCAGAAGTTTCTTCATAACACGCTGTTCCATCGTCCAGGCTTTGACATTGGCATTCAGAACGGAAACATCGTCCAGAAGATAGTATTTGGCACTCATCTCAACAATATCCTCGATTTCCGGATTAAAATAAATATTGATCTTATACTTATAACAAAATCTTACTATTTTACTTCTGACCTCAAGCGGAACGTCATGAATAAACACGGTATCGGCTTTCTTTACCGTCTCAAGAAGATGTCTATCTCTATAGTCCATGATATAGTCTATTTTATACTGTTTTTTATATTTCAGAATTCCTCTTACAATATTATCAAGGCTTTCCTGAGAAGATGTTACGATACAGCAGCTCTCCGGCTTGTGAATCGTAAAAAACAGTCCGTTTCCGGCATACGCAAAGATGATAATAATAATGACCTGAACAATAAAACTCAAAATCAGAGACCCGATGCTGTCGAGCCGGAATGCATAAATGCTTGGAGTAATCGTATTCATAATCATCAGCTGAATATACGTCACAATATCCGTGAACAAAACAGCCAGAGAAAGTGAATAGATGATCGGTTTACTCTTTCTCCGGCCTACATCATACTTGCCGTAAATGCTGAGAAACAAAAGCCCTACAATGCAGTATGTGGAAAACGTAATTCCCATCGTTCTGGAAAGTACGCCGAGAGCCTTATTTTCTCTGGACATAATAAACATAAAGGTGCCCATCAATAAAATATATAGCAACAATTTGATGCACAGCCACATGGTTGACTCAAATTTTTTCAGTTCTCGTTTCATAAAACACCTCTCTGGTCTACAAACTTCCTATATTATATAAGATTTCCATACTTTCCGCAAGTTTTTAGACCTTAAAAATTTCTTATCTTGTAATAATTTTGTAACACTTTTTTCTCAAAATCCTTTCTAAGCCTTTATCTTTTCCAATGTATTGTCATACTTTTCTTCATTTATCAATTTTCTGAAATTTTTGTAAAAATAAAAAACAAGGAGAATCCCGTAAAAGATTACTCCTTGTTTTCCTCGTTTACTGTATTACCATTGCATTTCTGTTCATGGTCCTATACGCTTTTTCAAAACTCGAAAAGCTGTATTCTACTTTTCCCCGGATAGGATCATTGACTTTTACCACTTTTCTGTTTTTATCATAGCCGGTCAGAACGACACAGTGTGCTCTGGACGGCCAGTAAAAGGTAACACCATTTTTTCTTCCTGCCCGGAACCATGTCGTACTTCCCATATTGAGGGTTCCCCACACAACAACCGGCATTCCCTTGTCAATATACTGAAACAGTCCTTCAAGCGATGTTCCGGTAATATTTTTGGCAGATCTGTTTTTCACGTTGACCGCCTTGAAATAGTTCGCCGCCGTCTGGCAGATCACCGGGGCCCAGCATCCATAACCGCCTGTCAGTGAACCCGGATTCCCCATATAGGCCGCATATGGATTTGTGGAATGAAGCGGCCCTCTTGGAAGATATTTATTGCAGACATCATTTGTCGTCAGCATATACCCATAATACCGAAGTACCATATATAAAGAAATTGCCTCACACCCGTTCGGATACTTTGGATTCTGATAGGTCAAAGGTACATTTAATGACTTCTTCCCCGTATACTGTTTATAGTATCCTGAATTTGCCGGAGCATTTCCTCCTTTGGGAACCATCTGGATCTGGAGTGCCTCCATACGATATCCGTATCCTGTCGTTCCGGCACTCTGACCATTTTTCGCCCACCCAAGCCAGCCAAAATTCTGGACATGGGCACGGTAGTAAATATCGTAGTACTTTGCGATCTCTCCGGTCAGTTGAATCTGAACCGCCTCCATACGAAGCGCCCTGCCGGTTGTCCCCGCAAGGGCTCCATTCTGTTTCCAGCCCTGCCAGCCGATATTCTGCACATGGGCGCGGTACTGAATTCCTCCGGATCTTCCATTCATGGCTGCATTCGTCAACCGGATTTTCAAAGCTTCCATCCGAAGACTCTTCCCGATCGTACCAAGAATCTGATTATTTGTGACTTCACGGGTATTCCCGATATTCTGCACATGACCGGAATACTTCAGATTTCCCGTGCTGTACCCTTTACAAAACGCATTTCCGGCTGTTCCCGGTGCCGGATCACCTTTTTTGACCAGACAGATTTTCATTGCCTCCATCCGATAGTAAAAAGCTTCGGTTCCGGCGCTCTCACCGTTTTTCGCCCAGCCAAGCCACCCAAGCTGCTGAACATGAGCAGAATAGTATACATCATAATATCTGGCAAGTTCTCCCGTCAGCTCAATCTGGATCGCTTCCATTCTGAGCGACTTTCCTTTCGTACCTGCCAGTTCACCATTTTGTTTCCAGCCCTGCCAGCCGATATTCTGGACGTGGGCGCGGTACCGGATCCCTCCGGACGGACAACCGGATTCCCCGGCTCCTTTTATAGTCAGTCTGAGACCTTCCATCCGCTTTTTCTCTCCGGTCGTTCCAATCAACTTTCCAGAACCCGTTGTCGTCCGGTCGCCGTATGTCTGAATATGTGCTGTGGCGGATAATGCGGAAGATGGAAGTCCTTTTACAAAATATCCCTGATTTTCTCCAGGCGCTTCGCTTCCTTTCTCCACCAGGCAGATCCGAATTGCTTCGACCTGCCGTGAAAAAGCTTCTGTTCCGGAACTCTGTCCGTTTTTCGCCCAGCCGAGCCAGCCGATGTTCTGTACATAGGTTGTATAATACACGTCATACTTATCTTTTATTTCACCGGTCAGTTCAATCTGAACCGCTTCCATGCGAAGGGATTGTCCCTTTGTTCCCGCATAAGCTCCATCACTGACCCAGTCCATCCAGCCGATATTCTGCACATGAGTCCGGTACCGGATTCCTCCGGCAGGCTGTTCCTCCCCTTCTTTTGTATAAAGCTTTATGGAAATCCCCTCTATTCTCTGTCCGGATCCCGGCCGGCCCGCCACAGCACCGTCCATCACGGGTTTTTCCATATTACTCTGTCCGGATATCTGATAAAACACGCCTGCCACCGGTTCTTCCAGACTCTGTGTCAGCAGACCCTGCTCTTCCTCTGCCGCTTCTTCTGTCTGACCTTCTGCATCCATATCCGGAGTTGTTTCATCTGTGTCTTCCGGGATTTCTCCATCCGGAAGAGTCTCTGTTCCCCCGCCTGTCTTGCCAGCTTCCTCTTCACCGGCTCCGGCTTCCGGGTCCTGTTCCTCAGTGCTTCCGGCATCATCCTGGCTGCTGTCAGTATCATCCTGAACAGAATCCGGGACATCTGCGTCTTCTGCCGGATCCATATCCGGATTTTCACCGGATTCTGCCATGTCTCCCTGATCCGTCAGATCTGTCTCCTGATTTTCCTGCGTTTCTTCCACAGTACCAACTGTCTTTTCCTGTGCAGGCATCTGGTCTGTTCCGGCGGCCGATGCCGGAACAAGCTGTCCTCCTGCCAGTGTCAGAGCCAGAATACACGCTATGAACCGTTTTTTCTGCTTTCTCATTTTCCGCCTCCCTATACAAATGGTCTTGCGACCCCTGCAATCAGGGAGCGGTGTGAATTCTGAACCGGCCATACTACTACTTTATTTGGCCAGGACTCAATCACCCTGTTATTTCCGAGATAAATCGCCACATGGATAATCGTTCCATTTGCGCTCTTATAGAATATCAGATCTCCTCTCTGCCGCTGTGAATACGGAACATGTTTCATCGGGAGATTCCATAAATTCCTGCATTCATATTCGTATCCCGGTCTTGAATGGCGGATCGGACTCACCGGAGCCGGATCAATTCCTGCGGAATACAGTGCCTGCATGACAAGGCCGCTGCAGTCCAGCCCGTGATTTGGATCTCCGGAAGCTCCGATAATATATGGATTGCCAAGATACTGGTACGCTGTACTGATCATCGCCTCGATACAGTCACTGCGCGTACTTGCCGGATTGGTCTTCAAGGGACTTGCATATGCTCCAAGATGATACCATGCAGACTCGGAATATCCCATCTTTTTCCAGGTTGCCAGATCGACCACACCTGTCGCCGAAAGACCGTTCCTTCTCTGATAATTCCTTACAGCGTTGATGGTCGTGGAATCCATGATTGCCCTTCTTCCGGAAAGTCCAAGTTTTCTCTGTACATACCAGACTTTCAGGCCCATGTATCCTCTGCTCAGATTATATCCGCCGCCGCTTAACGTCTTCTGCACATGTCTGATCTGGAGGTACTGCTTTGGATTCTGATAGCGATACGTATTATAGTATGCCTTTCCTGTCTGATAGGCACTCTGACTGTCTTTTTTCGGCACCAGTTTAATCTGAATGGCTTCGATTCTCAGAGACAGGCTGCTCGTTCCGGCAGACTCTCCATCCTTAGCCCAGCCCAGCCATCCGAAATACTGTGAATGAACCCGATAATATACGTGATAGTAGGAAGCAAGTTCGCCGGTCAGTCTGATCTGAACGGCCTCCATCCGTTTTCCCTGTCCGGTTGTTCCGGCAAGAGTCCCTTCCTGTTTCCAGCCCTGCCAGCCGATATCCTGTACATGGGCACGGTACTGGATACTTCCTTTCGCCAGTCCATCTGCGGAATCATTCAGGTTGATCGAAAAACCTTCCAGCCTTCTTCCTTTTCCAACGGTTCCAAGTGTGGCACCGCCCTTTACTGCCGCTACATTTCCCACGTTCTGAACATGACCGGAATAGGTCAGATCATTGTTCGTGTAATTTTTCAGATAAGCATGCGCTGTAGAGCCCGGGGCTTTCCATCCCTTAGGAACCAGCTGAATCTGGATGGCCTCCATCCGGTAGCCGAATCCGCTTGTTCCTGATACAGCTCCATTCTTAGCCCATCCCAGCCATCCGTAATTCTGAACATGTACCCGATAATACACATCGTAAATCTGAGCGATTTCACCGTCAAGCTGAATCTGAACCGCTTCCAGGCGCAGCGCCTTTCCGGTTGTTCCGGCACTGCTTCCGTTCTGTTTCCAGCCCTGCCAGCCAATATTCTGCACATGGGCCTGATAGCGGATATTTCCCGACGCATATCCGTCCATCCCTTTCAGCCGGACAGAAAGAGCCTCCATCCGCTTATACTGTCCTACTGTTCCCAGAACGCTTCCGGATTTAACCTCTTTTACATTTCCAAGTGTCTGGACATGGCCGGAATAATAAAGCACATTTTTCAAAAAACCATATCCGACAGCCGGTGCCGTGCCTTCATCCTTTTTCACCAGTTTGACTTCGATGCCTTCCAGCCTGAGTCCAAAGGCCTCACTTCCTGCTGCCGCCCCGTTCTTTACATATGGAAGCCATCCATAATTCTGAATATGTACCCGATAGTATATATCATAATACTCCGCGATTTCCCCGGTCAGACGGATCCTGATGGCTTCCAGACGAAGTGCTCTTGCCTGGGTTCCGGACAGCTGTCCGTCCCGTTTCCAGCCCTGCCAGCCGATATTCTGTACATGGGTCTGATATTCAATGCTTCCTTCATAATCGCTTTTTGAAAGCTTCAGCTCAATTGCTTCCAGCCGCTTGTAAAGCCCGCTGGTTCCGGCCATCTCTCCGTCCTTCTTCCAACTCTGCCAGCCAATATCCTGCACATGGGTTCGATAGGTAAGCTCCGGCAGCACAGCCTCCTGCTCGTTCTCAAGCGCCGCTTTTTCCTGTACATCCGCCTCTGTCTGCTGCTGTACAGCCTCCGCCTGCGCCTCTTCCGCCGGCTGCGTCTGCTCTTCACTCTCTGCTGCCGGATTCTCTGTCTGTCCTTCTTCCTCCGACGGTGTCTGCTGTTGAGAATCTTCTTCTCCGGCTCCACCCAAAGTTTCATCCGCTTCTGTTTCCGTAGTACTTTCATTTACAGAATCCGGATTCTGTTGAGCCTGACCTGCCAGGTCATTCTGAGACTCCTGGTCCACTGCGTTTTCCTCTTCCACAACTTCATATGGTACTGTATACTCTGACTCCGGATTTCCGGTCGAATCCTCTGCATAGGACACCGGAACCGCCGTCAGTGCAACCGCAAACGCCAGTACCCACGCTGCTGCGCACTTCATCATTTTTCTCATTCCTGATCCCTCTCTCTTTCCTTTGATAACTCTTTACTCCTTAATAAATTCCTTTTTCAATCAGTTCTTTGATAGCATTCACCACACTTTCCTTGTCCTCTTTATAAGTGACTCCAAACCACTTGTCCTTTGAATTCAGCACGGTGACTTCTGCCCTGCCCTCTTTCAGAAGTCCTCCGATAATGGTCGGAAGCAGATATTCTGCTTTCAGATCATCTGCTTTTGTTGTTTCAAGGAATTCATGAAATCCCTTTTCCAGAATATCCAGAAATTCCGGCTGCAATCCCCACATATTCATGGATACTGGAACATCAAGCTCCAGCTCTTTTGCTCCGTCTTCCGCCTCAGCCTTGTCTCCTTTTCTGATAATATTGTGTGTTTCCACAATGTTTGTCAGATGTCCGTTTTCATCGACCTCACAGACACCCCTTGTCACTCCCCCGTTTTCACTCAAGGTGTTGTTCAGTACGAATCCAACCATGCAGATCGGCTCTTTTCCTGATGCTTCTTTTTTCTCTTTCAGATACTGATATGCCTCCACATATGCTTCTTTTCCGTAGAAGTCATCTGCATTGATAACAAGAAACGGCTCTGTTACCTTACCCCGGCATGCCAGAATTGCCTGCCCTGTTCCCCAAGGCTTTGTTCTTCCCTGGAATTTTTCCTGAAATTTCTGCGGAATGTCATCCAGCTCCTGAAAAGCATATTCAACCGGAATCTGTTTTTCGATTCGGTCTCCGATGACTTCTTTGAAATCTTTTTCCAGATCTTTTCGAATGACAAATACAACTTTGTCAAATCCGGCCTCTATGGCATCCCGGATTGAATAGTCCATAATGATTTCTCCATTTGGCCCTACCGGTTCCAGCTGTTTGATCCCTCCGCCAAATCTGCTGCCGATACCGGCCGCCATAATCACTAAAGCTGCTCTGCTCATCACTTTTTCTCCTTTTATAAATTAAGATTTTTCTTCATTATACTGAATTTTATAATAATTGTCTACCAGACACATCAGCCCATTTCTCATTTTTGACAACATAACAAAACAGGGCAGGATATCCTGCCCTGTATCTTAATTTTCAATCAGTCTGTCAACTGCGCTGAAGAATGCGCGGAAGCCTGCTCTCGTAATATTGGCGCTGACACCAACTCCGTATGTTTCTTTTCCGGTGCGGTTATCATGCAGACAGATATAAGCAGCTGCCTTTGCCTCGGATCCTTTGCTCAGTGCATGCTGTGAATAATCCACCAGTGTGAAATCCATGCCGGTTTCGTCTGCCATCAGCTTTTTAAGTGCGGCAAGCGGACCGTTTCCTACTGCTTTTGCACTCTTTAATTCTTCACCTGCCATGAATACTACTTCTACTTCTGTCTCATTTTCAGCCACATCTTCTGCCTTTGCCCGAATGAATTCATACGGTGTCTTTTTCCGCAGATATTCTTTTTCAAATACTTCCATGATGGTTGCCGGTGCAACTTCACCCTGTTCTTCCGCAATCTTCTGGATTACATCTGCAAACTCTTTGTGCATCCGTTTCGGAAGCTTGTAGCCGAACTCGCTGTCCATCACAAACGCTACGCCGCCTTTTCCTGACTGGCTGTTGATCCGGACAATCGGCTCATATTCTCTTCCGATGTCGGATGGATCAATCGGAAGATACGGTACTTCCCACCATTCCTGATTCTTCTCATGCATTGCCTGCATACCTTTGTTGATGGCATCCTGATGAGAACCTGAAAATGCAGTGAACACCAGCTTTCCGGCATATGGATGACGCATCGGAACATCCATCTTGCTGCATCTTTCGTAAACTTCTTTGATCTCTGTCACATTTTCGATATTCAGCTCCGGATTAATACCCTGTGAGAACATATTGTAAGCAACGGTGAGAATATCCAGGTTTCCTGTTCTCTCTCCGTTTCCAAAAAGCGTTCCCTCCACTCTGTCTGCTCCTGCGAGGAGTGCGAGCTCGGTCGCGGCAACACCGGTTCCTCTGTCATTATGCGGATGAATGCTGAGAATCACGCTTTCCCTGTCGCTGAAATGGCGGTTCATCCATTCAATCTGATCTGCATACACATTCGGTGTTGTCATTTCCACAGTAGCCGGAAGGTTAATGATGATAGGTTTCTCTTTTGTCGCTCCCCATTCTTTCTGAACAGCCTCACACACTTCCAGAGCATAATCAAGTTCTGTTCCGGTAAAGCTTTCCGGGGAATATTCCAGCCTTAAATTCCCCTCAAAGTCCTCCGCGTATTTTTTTACCATCCTTGTTCCATCAAGGGCAATTTCTTTAATTTCTTCTTTTCCCTTTTTGAATACAACTTCCCTCTGAAGGGTGGACGTAGAGTTGTAGATATGTACGATCGCATTCTTCACTCCTTTGAGAGACTCAAATGTTCTCTGCACAAGATGATCTCTGCACTGTACAAGCACCTGAATCCATACATCATCCGGAATCAGATTTTCATCCACCAGTTTCCGCAGAAAATCATACTCAATCTGGGAAGCAGACGGAAATCCTACTTCGATCTCCTTAAACCCAAGTTTGACAAGCAGGTTAAACATCTCTATTTTTTCTTCTACAACCATTGGTTCAATCAATGCCTGGTTTCCATCTCTTAAATCCACGCTGCACCATACCGGTGCTTTTTCGATCTGTTTATCCGGCCAGGTCCGTTCTGGATACGGAACAACCGGCACCCTCCTGTATCTCTGATAATTCAGCATTCCAATCACACTCCTCATTCTTCTGTCGCTATTCTCCCAGTCCGCTCTCAACAAGTGCCACCATTGTCTCAAGTGCCTGTTTTTCATCTTCTCCGTCACAGATGATCTCCAGTTCATCTCCGCATTTCACACAGGCTCCAAGAACACTGAGAACACTTTTTGCATTGCTCTCGCCTTTATTCGTACGGAACTTTACACTGCACCGAAATTCAACCGCAGTCTTACAGAACAGTCCGGCGGGCCTCAGATGAAGTCCCGTAGGATTGCTTACAACTACTTTCCGGCTAACCATAGTATTCCCTCCAGTTATTCACTTTCTTCGTTTTCAACCTGTTCCAGCCTGACCTTGATGACAACATCTTCCGCCAGTGAACATCCTTCCGGCAGTCTTACTTCCACCGGTACATCATATTCTCCCGGCTCTCGATATGTGACAAGATTAATTGACAGACTGCCTTCTCCAAGTTCCAGAGAATCCAGGAGTTCCTGATCTCCCTGAACCTTGATCTCCAGATTGTTGCCGGATACATAGGAATAGCGGAGACCTTCCTGCAGATTGTTCACGACAATGGATCCTGTCGGCATCTCCAGAGTCCTGCTTCCTTCCTCTTCAATTCCTATTGTGACGACAACCGCTCCGGCATTTTTATCAATCAGCTCCACGCCATCCGGGAGATACGGGGTAATATCAACCACAACCTCCTCTTTACTGTTCAGATTCTGAATGTTCAAAGCACTTGCAGGGATCTCAATCTTGTCAAGATCTTCAAGTACATCTGAACTTCCTGATACCTGAACCTCCGTTGGTTCTGTCGTGATACCTGTAAATATGTATCCGTCAGCCGTCCTGATGGATGATGTGTCGAACTCCAGCTGGAGTCGTTTTGTATTTCTCACCTCAACCTGAACACTTACATCGTTCTCATCTCTCAGATCCTGAAGTGTGAGCAGCGTATTATCGATTATCTTTCCTTCCGCGTCATAGAATACCAGCTTGGACTGAAGTGTCGTATCTTCTGCCAGTCCGGTTACATCTACTTCAGCAACCACCTTGTCAATCTGATCGATGATGGACTTCGGTCCATTGACTCTTACTTTCTCCGGATCTGCTTTAATTTCTCCCAGCACGTATCCATCTCTGACGCTTCCTGTTGTTGTCGGCGTAATCGGGAATGTATTCTGTGCTTCATCCTCGATCGTTACCTGCAGATTTCTCGGACTGGAATATGCCTCCACATATTCAAATCCCGGTATCGACACCTCAATCGGAACCTGTGAACCAAGAGACATCTCTTTCATATCCGCAGATGCTTTAATGTCAGAAACAGTCATGCTGTGCAGGACAGACCTCTTGGCCCTTACTGTCACCCGGACCGTATCTGTTTCATCTTCAATCTGATAGGTCTTTCCTTTACTGGTCACAACCTCCGGATGCAGTACTTCAACCGGTACATTTGAAAACTGCACGGATGTAACCGGATCGTCAACGTTTACAACGACTGCCCATAAAAATACGGCAAGTGCAAGCGACAACAGCTTCAGAGGGAGGTTTTTAGTCAGTTTCTTTTTCATGTTTCCGCCTTCCTTTCCACAGTTTCGCTATTTTCTTTTCCGTATTCTTCGTCTGAATCTTGATCAGACTCTCCTTAAGATATTCCGGAGTCACATTTCTTACAAGCTGTCCGCCCTGTGCTACAGACACGTATCCGGTCTCCTCGGATACCGCAATGATCAGCGCGTCGCTGACTTCGCTCATTCCAAGAGCAGCTCTGTGCCGTGTCCCCAGTTCCTTACTGATCTCCATGTTATCTGAGAGCGGCAGGTAACAGGTCGCGGAAACAATCCGGTTTTCCCTTACAATAATTGCACCGTCATGCAGCGGGGTATTATGCTCAAAAATATTAATCAGAACCTGGGAAGATACAATACAGTCCATATAGATTCCGGTACTTTCATACTCCGTCAGACGGATCGCCTGCTCCACTACAATCAGTGCTCCTGTCTTTACTTTTCCCATGGCGAAGCATGCTTCCACAATCGCATCGATCGTCCTGCTGCTGAACCGTTCGTTTTCTTTCCCCTTGTCAAGCGGCACAATCGCTGTGAGGAACCGTTTTTCCCCAAGCTTTTCCAGCGCCCGGCGAAGCTCCGGCTGGAAAACCACAATCGCCGCGGTCGCAAGGATCGATACACTGTTCCTTGCAATCCACAAAATGGTATTCATCTTCAATATGGCTGCAACAAGAATGAAAACAGCAAGGACCAGAATTCCCTTTAGCAGCATCCATGCCTTTGTGTTTTTGATCCAGACCATGATCTGATAGATCAGAAACGCTACAATCACAATTTCCACAATATCCGTCCAGTAAATATCCGGCAGATACCAGTCCGGAAAATATCCTCTCATAGCTTCAAAAAATCTGCTGTTCATTCCTGTCACCTCCCATCATCTTATACTCACCCATGTTATCCCCTTTTTTCTTTTGCTATTTAGATTCGTCTTTATCGTCCAATTCATTTTTCAGCAGCTTCTCAAGATCCATTTCTTCCTGAAGCTGCTTGGCCAGAAGCATCTCTTCTGTCCTCCCCGGTATGTAGGTCTTCTCTATAGTTTTTTCCGCCGGAGACGGGGAAACTTCTTCTATTTCTTCGATCCTTGTATCCCGGTTTTTGTTCTCATTCTTTTTGGAATCTGTCTTTCGTCTGCTGATCTTTTTCACCCGTTTTTCAGGAACAGCAACAGATACCTTTGGTATCGCTTTAACATAATAGTAATATTCGTCATCCTCGTACTGAAATTTTTCTGCCTTGGAATAGTCGACAGAAAAAATGAAAAACTCCAGAATCAGGGCAAGAAGAACCGAAATAATATTTCCGAAAATCAATGTCACATAATCAATCTGTACACTGAAGACGATGCTTCCTGCAACGATGACGATAATGTCGGCCACCGCTCCGGCTGCCACGCCGATTTTCCATGATTGATCGAACTCACTTGTTCTAAGTGTGTAGACAACCAGAAACGCCACAACAAATGATGCGATGTAAATCCACATTTCTTTATTCTGCAGGATCTGTGTGGCAAACAAGGTCATCTCTCCTGCCATTCCGCTTGCCCCCGTTACAGCTGTTGCCGACATTTCCAGATAATTGATCATGGAATAGATCAGTGTACCGAAAAAAATCGGAATGATACAGATTGGCGTTCCCATCAGCGCAAATGCCATCGGAACCGCAAACGGAATCTTGAAAAAGTATGCGACCATAACAAGAAGGACAATCATCGACTTTTCCGGTGTAAAACGAAAATAGAAAATGAACATTACTGCAAACAGAGCTGCCGTCACAATCATAACTCCCATCGACAGGGCATATACGTGAATTAAAATCAGCACCGCTGTCACCAGTACGGTAAGTGTCCCCGGAAGGAACGCACAGATCAGAGCCAGTATCAAAGTAACAAGCGGATTTGCCACAGCCTCCATATAACCAATCTTGGAATTAACAAGATAAAATACAATAAAAGCAAGCAGAAACTGTACGATTTTATCTACTTCTTTTGAGTATTTCGCGTAAAAGGCCTGCAGCTGCTCCTTCAGGACAAATAAATTACTCATTTTTTTTCTTCCTTTCTTTACCGTAAAATTTCTCCAGCTGAGTCAGCATACGGACATAGCGCTTTACTCTCCCCTTTGCCCTGATATGCTTCTTCTGGTAAAACCTGGAAGCAAAAAGCCCGTAAGAAACAGCAAGAATCAGATATAGCGCAACAGCCGCCAGCATAATCAGAACTATGCTTATCAAAGTTGCCTCATTCAGAAAGGATTCCATAAAAGCGGCCGCAAACACTCCAAACAGAACTACATATCCTATCGTAACCCAGATCACAGTAATAATTGTCTGATAGCTGATATAATCTTTTTTGTAATAGGAAGCAATTTTAAAATCTTCTTTTCCATATTTTTCCTCATATAGAGCCATTTTGTTCATCAGCTTTACTTTTTCTTCGTTAACCATATTCCACCTTCCTATCCTCAGAAAACTATGTTCAGTATATCAAAAATCAAATATCTTGTCCAATACTTATCGTCAAAAAGAACACCCTCCTGACTCCTGATTTCTTCAGTGTTTTTGCGGCCTCATTGACCGTATTGCCCGTCGTATAGATGTCATCAATAAGAAGTACCCGTTCCGGAAGTCCGGTTTTTCGTTCAACCCGAAAAGTTCCTTCCAGATTATGTGCTCTTCCGCGTCTGTTCAGACTTTTCTGAGCGTCTGACGTCTTCCGCTTTCGGATCAGTCCGGTTTCCACCGGAATTCCGGTAAGTTTTCCAAGTTCTTCTGCCAGAATTTCCGCCTGATTGTAACCACGTTTTCTTTTCTTCCACTTATCCATCGGAACCGGAAGGATCGCCTGTACCTTCCATTTCTGAATCTGCTTTCCCAGACGTTCTTTCATTGTTTCCGCATAATACCGGGCATATACCCTGCGGTTTTTAAACTTGAACTGATAGATGGAGCCGCTCACCGGGGGCCGGTGCGTCCAGAGACTCCTCCCTCTGTCAAACCAGCAGTTTCCATCCTCAATTCTCTCCCGGCAGTCCCTGCAGTACTCTGTCTGTTCATCCCTGACCGGTTTCCCGCATTTTTTGCACATTGGTTCTTTTATCCATGAAAGTTTTTTCAGGCAGTCTGTACACGGCCCCTTCGCGTTCACCTTTCCGCAGAACGGGCAGACATCCGGATAAAGCAGTTTCCATATATTCTTCATGCTGTTTTTGTTCTGATTTTCCCTACGATAGTTCCCGGATCCTCTCCGAGAGAGAAGTGTTCCGCTTCTGCTCTTCAACATTTCGAATCATTTCCTGAAAAACAGTATCGCTTCCTACAAGTGTAACACATTTTTTTGCTCTTGTAACTGCCGTATACAATAAATTCCTGCAATAAAGCTGTTTTGGTCCCGAGAGAAGCGGAATAATAACCGCCGGATACTCACTTCCCTGAGATTTATGGATGGTAACCGCATAGGCAAGCTCCAGTTCATCCAGCAGCTTAAATGGATATTTTACCTTACGTTTTTCGTCAAACTCCACTTCCACAGTCTCATCATATGTATGAATGGCCGTCACAATACCTATATCTCCGTTGAAAACTCCGATCCCTTTATCAACAACCAGTCCGTATTTTGTGGCAATCTCCCATTCCAGCTGATAGTTGTTTTTCGTCTGCATCACTTTATCGCCGACACGGAATATTTTTTCCCCATATTCCTTTTCCTGCTTTTTAGGGGACGGCGGATTTAAATACTGCTGCAGAATCCGGTTTAACCGTTCCACTCCCAGAAGCCCCTTCTTCATCGGCGCCAGTACCTGAATATCTGTCATTTTTGCATCCACATACCGCGGAAGTTTTTTCTGGATCAGTGTCAGGATCACGCTGATAATAACATCTGCATCCTGTCTTTTTAAAAAGAAAAAATCTCTGCTCTTATTATCAAGCCGTACTTCCAGTCCCGCGTTGATCCGATGCGCATTGACGACAATATCACTTTCCTGTGCCTGCCGGAAAATCCTGGTCAGCATCATGACAGGAAATACTTCGGAATCGATCAGATCCTTGAGCACTTTTCCCGGACCCACCGACGGGAGCTGATTGATATCTCCTACAAGAATCAGTCTTGTCCCCGGGATCACCGCAGACAAAAGCGCATGCATCAGAGGCAGATCCACCATGGACATTTCATCAATAATTACCACATCTGTTTCCAGAGGATTCTCCTGATTTCTCCCGAATCCTCCTTTCCCTGTCTCCTCAGGATTTCCACTGACTTCCAGAAGGCGGTGAATTGTCTGCGCCTCATATCCGGTCGTCTCTGTCATCCTTTTGGCGGCGCGTCCTGTCGGCGCGGCAAGACGGATATCCATCCCTTCACTCAGGAAATAGCGGATCATGGCATTGATCGTGGTTGTCTTTCCGGTTCCCGGCCCTCCTGTCAGGATAAAGATACCGTTTTTTACCGCCTCTGCCACCGCTTCTCTCTGTCTTTCATCCAGCGTGGACTCATTCTGCTTTTCCAGCTTTTCAATCCGTTTCCGGATCAGACTGTCGTCTTCCTCGTACCGGATATTCAGCTCTTTGAGCATCCGTGCCGTATTCATCTCCATGTAATAGTACTTTGCCGGATATACACGGACCTGCTCTTCATCCTGCTTCAGGACAACCTTCTTTTCCATCGCAAGATCCATCAGATACTTCTCAATATCTGTAATCTCCACTTCCAGAAGCTGTGCCGCTTTTGCTGAAAGCACCTTTTCTTCCAGATATACATGACCTTCCTGTACACTTTGAAGCAGTGTATAAAAAATCCCGCTCTGAATCCTGAAATCTGAATCCGTATGAATTCCGATTCTGAATGCTATCTCATCTGCCGTTTTAAATCCGACTCCTTCAATATCATCTGCCAGTCTGTATGGATTTTCTTCCAGAATGCTGTAAATTCCCAGTCCGTATTTCTGATAAATCTTGACTGCCAGATTGATGGAAATCCCGTATTTCTGCAGATAAATCATTGCCTGTCTGAGGTCTTTCTTTTCTTCTACCTGTACGCAGATTTCCCGGGCCTTTCTCTCACTGATTCCCTTGATTTCCGCCAGCCGCTCCGGCTCTTCCTCCATAATGCGGAATGTATCTTCTCCAAATTTCGCAACGATCTTTCCTGCAAGCGCAGGCCCGATCCCCTTCACAGCACCGGATCCAAGATACCGCTCAATGGATTCCCTGTCCTCCGGCTCCTTTACCTTGTGCTCTGTCACCTGAAGCTGCAGCCCGTAAGAAGGATGCATGACATACTCTCCTTCCAGTTCCAGAAATTCCCCATCCCCAATGTACGGAAATTTCCCGACACAGGTTACTTCCCCGTTCTCATTATGAAATTGAAATACCGTATAACCATTTTCCTCGTTTCTGAAAATAATATGGTCAATGTATCCCGTTATCTTTTCCACCTGTTTCCTCCATTTGTATTCACCTTCAATACCGCCAGCCTCTTGTCATGCAACCGGCGGAAAGCAACAGGACTGCTGCGAAAGTAATCCTCTTCCCGCAGCAGTCCTTCTGTTTTGACTTCTATACATGAAACTTTTTGTTCTCACTCATAAATTCTACGAACTGACCGGTTCCGATCGCAACAACCTGCATCGGATCCTCCGCTGTCATTGTATTGATGCCTGTCCGCTCTTCAATCAGCTCTTCCAGGCCTCTGAGCAGGGAACCGCCTCCTGTCAGAACAATTCCTCTGTCGAGAATATCTGCTGAAAGCTCCGGAGGTGTTCTCTCCAGCACACCAATTACAGCCTCCACGATCTGACTTGTCGGCTCTCTTAAAGCTTCTTCTGTCTCCGAAGAAGAAACCGTTACCGTCTTTGGAAGACCCGTAACAAGGTTACGTCCCCGCACCTCGATCGTCTCGTCCTCCACCAGCGGATAAGTCGTGCCTATCCGGATCTTGATATCTTCTGCGGTACGTTCTCCAATCAGAAGATTGTGCTTTTTCCTCATGTAACGCACAATCGCCTCATCAAAGTCATCTCCCGCAATTTTCAGTGATGTATTGACAACAGTACCGCCAAGAGAGATCACCGCAATATCCGATGTGCCTCCTCCGATATCTACAATCATATTTCCACATGCTTTGGAAATGTCGATACCGGCCCCGATTGCCGCTGCAACCGGCTCTTCGATCAGATGCACTTCTCTTGCGCCTGCCGCGAATGTCGCCTCTTCCACAGCCTTTTTCTCAACCTCTGTTACACCGCTCGGTACACAGACGCTGATACGAGGGCGTTTGAATGTACGCTTTCCAAGCGACTTCTGCACAAAATATTTGATCATCTTCTCCGTAACCGTATAATCTGAAATCACGCCCTGTCTGAGAGGACGTACCGCTACAATATTGCCCGGTGTTCTTCCAAGCATCAGTCTTGCCTCTTCCCCGATTGCGCGGATCTCATTTGTATCTCTGTCAAACGCAACTACGGACGGCTCCTTGAGCACAACGCCTTTTCCTTTCACATATACAAGGACACTCGCTGTCCCCAGGTCAATTCCAATATCTACTACCGCCATGAACTAAACCCCTTTCGCAAATCCTCTATATTCGCTCCTCTTTGGTCTATTATACTTCCTCTTTCGCATGTCAGAACTCATAAACCTCTGGTTCTACGCATACATTTGTTATTATAATCAATCTTCCTGGAAATGGAAAGAGTTTTTTCCCAGAATCTGTAACTTTCATTATTTCTTAAGGAATGGGGCGAGATAGCGTCCTGTGTAGGATTCCGGACATTCGACGATCTCTTCCGGAGTTCCTATTGCAATCACAGTTCCGCCCTTGTCTCCTCCTTCCGGCCCCATATCAATAATATAATCTGCTGTTTTGATCACATCCAGATTGTGTTCAATGACAATGACTGTATTTCCATCAGCCGCAAGTCTTCTGAGAATCTCGGTCAGCTTATGGACATCTGCAAAATGAAGTCCTGTTGTAGGCTCGTCCAGAATATAAACGGTCTTTCCGGTACTTCGTTTACTCAGCTCGGCAGCAAGCTTGATCCGCTGTGCTTCCCCTCCGGAAAGGGTGGTAGACGGCTGGCCCAGACGGATATAGGAAAGTCCCACGTCGTAGAGCGTCTCCATCTTTCTGCGGATACTCGGCACATTTTCAAAGAAGGTCAGCGCTTCTTCCACTGTCATATCCAGCACGTCGTAAATGCTCTTTCCTTTATATTTCACTTCCAATGTTTCCCGGTTATAACGCTTTCCGTGACAGACTTCACACGGTACATAGACATCCGGCAGGAAATGCATCTCAATCTTCAGGATTCCATCCCCGCTGCACGCCTCACAGCGTCCTCCTTTTACATTGAAACTGAACCGGCCCTTCTTGTAGCCTCTCGCCTTTGCATCCGGCGTTGCCGCAAACAGGTCACGGATCAGGTCAAACACTCCTGTATACGTGGCCGGATTGGACCGCGGCGTACGCCCGATCGGAGACTGGTCGATATTAATGACTTTGTCAAGCTTCTCCAGCCCTAGAATCTCTTTATGCTTTCCAGGGATCGTTCTTGCATGATTGAGCACTTTTGCAAGCTTTTTGTACAGGATTTCATTGATCAGAGAACTTTTTCCCGAACCGGAAACTCCTGTTACACAGGTCATAACGCCAAGTGGAATCTCTACATTGACATTTTTCAGGTTGTTTTCTTTTGCCCCGACAATTTTCAGATATCCGGACGGAACCGCCCGTTTCTCCGGAACAGGGATACGGATTCTTCCGCTCAGGTAATCTCCGGTGACAGAACCCGGCGTATTCATAATCTCTTCCGCTGTACCTGCAGCAACCACCTCGCCTCCGTGCTCCCCGGCTCCCGGCCCGATATCCACGATGTAATCTGCAGCAAGCATGGTATCTTCATCGTGCTCTACCACAATCAACGTATTTCCAAGATCACGAAGATGTTTGAGCGTACTGAGCAGCTTGTCATTATCTCTCTGATGGAGTCCGATACTTGGCTCATCCAGAATGTAGGCGACTCCGACAAGTCCGGATCCAATCTGTGTTGCAAGCCGGATTCTCTGTGCCTCTCCTCCGGACAGCGTTCCGGTTGCTCTGGCAAGCGTCAGATAATCCAGTCCTACATCCATCAAAAATCCTGTTCTGGACTTGATCTCTTTTAAAATCTGGCCTCCGATCATTTCCTGAACCGGTGTAAGTTCCAGATTCTCGAGAAATTTCTGGAGATTTTCAATCGACATTGCGGTAACTTCGTAAATATTTTTGTCGCCTACCGTCACTGCCAGCGCCTCTTTCTTCAGTCTCTGTCCCTTACATGCATGGCACGGGGTAATTCTCATAAAAGTTTCGTATTCGGCCTTCATCGCCTCCGATCCGGTCTCCCGGTATTTTCTTTCCACACTCTTTATGAGTCCGTCAAAAGCCACGTCATAGACACCTTCTCCCCGCTGTCCTCTGTAACGGACTTTTACCGACTTTCCGTTGGTTCCGTAAAGCAGAATGTCCTGAATTTTTTTCGGATACTCTTCAAACGGGGTATCCAGATCAAAATCATAGGCTTCTCCTAGAGCACGCAGGATGGCATTGGTAAAACTGGACGGATCCATGCAGGACTGCCATCCAAGCACTGCAATCGCGCCCTGATTGATACTCAGTCCTTTATCCGGAATCATCAGGTCTGCATCAAACTCCATCTTATATCCAAGTCCAAAACATTCCGGGCAGGCGCCGAACGGATTGTTGAACGAAAAACTTCTTGGTTCAATTTCATCAATGCTGATGCCGCAGTCCGGACAGGAAAAGCTCTGGCTGAAGTTGATCGGCTCGCCTCCGATCACGTCGACTGTCATCAGTCCTTCCGCCAGATTCAGCACGGTCTCAATAGAATCCGTCAGCCGCTTTTCGATTCCCGGCTTTACCACGAGCCGGTCGACTACGATCTCGATATAGTGTTTAATATTTTTTTCCAGACTGATCTCTTCTGTCAGCTCGTACATATTTCCATCGATACGTACCCGGACATACCCGCTTTTTTTCGCTTTATCCAGAAGCTTGGCATGAGTTCCCTTTCTGCCTCTTACCACCGGTGCAAGAAGCTGGATTTTGGTACGCTCCGGCAGGCTCATGATCTGATCCGTCATCTGATCCACCGTCTGCTTTTTGATTTCCTTTCCGCAGTTCGGACAGTGCGGAATTCCAATCCTCGCATAGAGGAGACGGAAATAATCATAGATCTCCGTAACGGTTCCTACCGTTGATCTTGGATTCCGGTTAGTCGACTTCTGGTCAATGGAAATCGCAGGGGAAAGTCCCTCGATGCTCTCTACATTCGGCTTTTCCATCTGCCCCAGAAACTGTCTCGCATAGGAAGACAATGACTCCATATATCGTCTCTGCCCCTCTGCATAAATCGTATCAAAGGCAAGAGATGACTTTCCGGAACCACTCAATCCCGTCAGTACGACAAGTTCATTTCTCGGTATGTCCAGATCAATATTTTTCAGATTGTGTTCATTTGCTCCGCGTATACGGATATACTGTTTGTTGTCCATCTTTTTTCCCTTCTTATTACCCATCTATCTCCTGCAGATGCTTTTTGATTTCAATCATCTTGTCACGCAGCTCTGCCGCAGTCTCGAAATCCAGATCGGCTGCTGCCTTTTTCATCTGCTTGTTCAAGTCTTTTACAAGTTTTTCCAGTTCTTCCCTGCTCATGGATTCTGGATCTTTTTCCAGCATCTTCTCCTGTTTTGCCACCTTCTTGGAAATACTGATCAGATCGCGGACTGCCTTTTGAATCGTCTTCGGCGTGATGCCGTGTTCCTCATTATACTGCATCTGAATCTCCCGGCGCCGTCTCGTCTCGTCAATGGCAGCTTTCATGGAATCCGTCACAGTGTCCGCATACATGATGACATGACCTTCTGCATTTCGTGCGGCACGTCCGATCGTCTGAATCAGCGAAGTCTCCGAACGCAGGAATCCTTCCTTGTCCGCATCCAGAATCGCCACCAGTGTAATCTCAGGTATATCAAGACCTTCCCTCAACAGGTTGATTCCCACAAGCACGTCAAATACATCCAGACGCATGTCACGGATAATCTCTGTCCGTTCCAGCGTATCAATATCAGAATGAAGATACCGTACCCGGATTCCCAATTCCCGCATATAATCCGTCAGATCTTCTGCCATCCGCTTGGTCAGTGTTGTGATCAGAATCTTGTTTTTCCTGGCCACTTCTTTGTTGACTTCACCGATAAGGTCGTCAATCTGGCCCTCCACAGGACGCACTTCCACTTCCGGATCCAGAAGTCCCGTCGGGCGGATCACCTGCTCTGCCCGCAGAAGCTCATGCTCCTCCTCGTAAGTGCCAGGCGTTGCTGACACAAACATCACCTGGCTGATCTTGCTTTCAAATTCTTCAAAGTTAAGTGGACGGTTGTCCTTTGCTGACGGCAGACGGAATCCATAATCCACAAGCGTCGTCTTTCTGGACTGGTCTCCATGATACATTCCGCCAATCTGCGGAATCGTCTTGTGAGACTCGTCGATAATCATCAGGAAATCATCCGGGAAATAGTCCAGAAGCGTATGCGGCGGTTCGCCCTCTTTCAGACCTGTCAGATGTCTGGAATAGTTCTCAATTCCGGAACAGAATCCCGTCTCCCGCAGCATCTCAATGTCAAAATTTGTCCGCTCCGAGATCCGCTGCGCCTCTAAAAGCTTGTCTTCACTTTTGAAAAAGCGGATCTGCTGTTCCAGCTCCTCCTCAATCTGCCCGAGCGCCCGGTCCATGTTTTCCTTTGATACCACGTAGTGGGACGCCGGGAAAATCGCGATGTGATTCAGCTCATTTTTAATCTCTCCGGTCAGAGAATCCACTTCTGTGATCCGGTCGATCTCATCGCCAAAAAACTCTATCCGGATAATATTTTCTCCAGATCCCGCCGGAAATACTTCCAGCACATCGCCGTGTACCCGGAAAGTTCCCCGCTTAAAGTCAATATCATTTCTGTCATACTGAATATCAATCAGTTTCCCGATCACTTCATCCCGGTCCTTAATCATACCCGGCCGCAGGGAAATCACCATGTTCTGATAATCGATCGGGCTACCAAGTCCATAGATACAGGAAACACTCGCTACAATAATAACGTCCTTTCTCTCAGACAACGCCGCAGTGGCCGAATGCCGCAGCTTGTCGATCTCATCATTGATCGCTGAATCCTTGGCAATGTAGGTGTCTGAGGACGGAACGTATGCCTCCGGCTGGTAGTAATCGTAATAGGAGACAAAGTACTCTACGGCGTTATGAGGAAAGAATTCCTTGAATTCACCGTAGAGCTGCGCGGCAAGTGTCTTATTGTGGGCGATAATAATCGTTGGTTTATTTAACTGCTGGATGACGTTTGCCATCGTAAATGTTTTTCCGGAACCGGTGACACCAAGAAGGGTCTCACACTGGTTTCCCTCCTTGAAACCTTGAACCAGCTGCTCGATCGCCTGAGGCTGGTCGCCGGTCGGCTTGTATTCTGATACTAATTCAAAATGATCCATGATTTATCCTTGCTCCTCTACCTGACGGATTTTCTTCTCATAATTCCCTTGTTTGATATCTTTCCGAACATCCATCAAAATCTTTCCCAACAGATTTTGTCCGTTCCATCTCTCTACGCAAAACCTGTCCTCATCTTTCATAGATAGTCCAATCCCCCAGATTCTATCCTTTACCGCACATTCTGCAATTATCTCTTCTCCTGTTCTTTCCAACCTTTTCCTAAGTTCAGGATTTTGGCGAAACTTCTCCAAGACTCCTTTGTAAACAATTTCTTCTCTTGATTTTACCCAGACTGTATCATCAAAATTTTGTACTATTCTTCCCAAAGCCTTGATCTCCGCCACGTTATCCTTCTGTAATATTTTTTTCGCTGTCTCCTGATCATGAAACAGAATTGCCTTTTCGTACATCATATACTGTTCCATTGACGAGAATGTAATATCATCAACAGTAAATTCAGACAAATACCAATTACTCAGATATCCATTCTCCTCGTCCGGATTATGAAAACATATCACTGCTTATTCCTCCCGTAATCATTTATACCTATTTTTGTGTCCCAAGTCCACACTGTTCTCCTACCTTACAGACAGCCACTTGCAAATCAAGATCATGAAGTCCTGGATACCCTTCAAACATAAATTCAACTGGAAGCAATTTGACGACTTCTTTGCTTGACATCTTATATAACCATTGAAACAATGCATAAAACTGACCAATCCAGTTCGGCGCAAATCCCTTTGCCACTTTTCCATGTTTCGGTTCATACTTATCATTTTCCAGAAAATAATTGAATAAAGATTCGGCATCCATAGTTGAAACATACGCCTGCCCTTCATCTATCAGTGCTCTTGTACGGCTTTTCATATAAGCTTCTATAAAATCCGCCACATCTATACCAGGGCAATGCTCTTCTGCATACTCAAATAATTTTCCTTGATTTTCAATCACTTCTTCCAAATAGGCTTCGCTGAATACATCCATTTTTCTACCTCTTATATCAATTTACTAAACACATTTTCAATCTTGTTTTTCTCAGAGTTGATCAAAGTATACATCGCTTCTCTTGCAGTTCTGTCACGCTGTGTATATTGCGGGTTCACTTTATTATACTCGATTTCATTTAAAGCGGAATAATCCTCTTTGAGACATTGAAATGCTTTTTCTGTTTTTAAACAATACTGAACTCCCAGATCTCCCAATTTTAATAAATCTGGTAAAATATCAAGATCCACTTCGTCCCTTACAAAACATTTAGCAATATAAAAATATGACGCATTCGCCCGCCATCCTTTAATTACATCATAATCTTCTGTAGATATCTGATATTTCTCAATAAATTTCGGTGCCAGTACTTTATACCTTCGACCAGTGTCCGCGTCGCGATGTTTCATCAACTCTGCCAGCCAGGAAAGTATATCATATTTTTGAAAATCCAATGTTTTCAACTCACTGGTATCCAACATGAACTTATGTACCCACCCGTTCTCATTTGTAGGATTGCAAACAGACCATTCTGAGGCTAATGCCGGACTTTCCGTCAGGTAAAATCCCTTTCCATAATCATGCTTATCATTTCCCAGACCATAGGTCGGTATAATTTCTTTATTAGGGCTTCCATGATATAGAATAAGTGTATTTTTCTCACCCTGCATTCCTATATCTCCTCCTTATTTTCTTCCTCAGTTATTCAAATATTTCAAATAACTGAATTCTTATTAAAATCCATTTAAATAGAATCCCTCTCCGCCATTGCATCCATTGCCTTTTCGCACATTATAACAAATCTTTCCGCAAAAGTATATAGGACAAGTCCTAAAAATAGAACAAACATTCGATCGTGTGCCTTATATCCATTCTTTCCCCTTTTCTTCTCTATCAAAAAACCCCACCGAAATCGATGAGATTTGAGCTTTTTGTTTCCTGTATATATATTTTCTCACCTGTAACTGTACTTTTCATTTTCGGAAAATATCGTTGCAGTGTCTGGTCAGGGAAACCCAGAAATACTCTCATTGCGGTGCCCGGCCCTGTCAGAACCGGAGTTTCCAGTTTTCTCCTTTCGGAAACGTAAGAATAATCTTCAGTCCGTCTTCATTTTCGGCTTTTGCAGATCCGCCATGCTGTTTCATAATATAGTCTGTCACATAAAGCCCTACTCCGCTTCCTTTTTTCTGTCTGGACTCATCGCACCGGTAAAACCGCTCGAAAATCCGTCCGAGTTTTTCCTCCGGTACGCCGTTTCCGTTGTCTTTCCACTCCAGCTTGATCTCTGATTCTGTCTCAGATATCGTAATATCAATTTCCACCGGCTCCACCATAGCATACTTCATGCTGTTTTCCAGAAGATTATCCAGTATTCTCCTTACCTGTTCAATATCAAACCGGACTTCCGCTATCAGCTCTTCTTTTTTATGGAAATGAAATTTCAATTTCCGAGGATCAGCAGTCACTTCTTTTTGCGCCACATAAGACGCCGCATATTCCGCCAGATCTGCTTTTATCATATGGAACGGCATCTGTCCGCTTTCCATACGTGAAAAGTCAAAGAGTTTCCGGAGCAGCTGATTCATTTCTTCTGTAGATTCGTACGCCGTTTCCAGATACCGTTTCCTCTTTTCTTCCGTATCCGCCACGCCGTCGAGCACTCCTTTGATGTATCCCCGAATGGAAGTCAGCGGGGTCCTCAGATAATGTGAAATTCCTGTAATCATGTCTGTTCTCGCTTTTTCTGTCTTTTCCCGCTGCCTTTGGTCTTCCAGAATTGTGTGCTGCATCTCATTGAACGTCTCGCAAACATGTTCAAACTCCGCTTCTCCCTGATACCTGATGTTCTCTTTTAAATTTCCACTTTTGATCCGTTCCGCTCCTTCTACCAGCTGTTCCAGCGGCTCCATGACAACCCGGTTCATTCTGCGTGTAAAGAAGGATGCCAGAAGAAGCAGAACCGCAATTGCAGCAATGCCGGCCAGGAAGACCACGCCCAGGAACATATAAAAAGCACTGTTCAGGGACAACGCTTTTCCTCCCCAATCTGCGGAATGAACCGCGGCAATATAAATCTCCTCATTCGCAAAATATTTTCCTACAATCGTTGCGTTCAGAAATGTAAAGACTTCTGTCTGTCCATCATGGTATTCTTCCGATTGAAAAAACTCAGCCAGATCTTCCATATGCTCGTCATCAGCTCCGCCCACGACACGACCATTCCGAAAAAGCGCTGTCCGGTATTTCAGATTTTCTGCCTCTTTTATAAACTCCTGTGTTTTTGCCGGATCTGTCTCTTCGATCAGCTGTGCCACCTTCCATGCATTGGAATCCACCTGGTTCTGGCTTATGGAATGAAGCTGCCTTTCAAGGGAATCCTCAAACAAAACCAGCACTCCCAAAATAATCAGCATGAAAGAAATCAAAGCTGTAAACAGTATCATCATATTGGAACGAAACACTCTCTTTTTTAATGACATGGTTTTTCCTCTTTTCCTTTTTTCTGATCTTAATCATAACGCAGACGTCTGCTTTTTCCAGATGTCTCTGCAAGCCTCTTCTGTCTGGTTTTCTTTCCTAAAGCGTACCACGGACGGCTAAAAATTCTTCTATCATTTCTTAAACAATTTCTAAACAGTAAAAGCCGGATGGCATTCAACTGTTGAAAACCATCCGGCTCAAAAACTTCCGTCTTTCTCTTATCCTCTTTTTCCCGGTATTCTGCTCTCACACGGCACTTTTGTCTGGCATTTTCCGCATCCGTACCGGGGTGCATACTTTTTCTTTGTCTCTTCCAGAAACTGGTCGCACGGCAGATGTTCTTTTCCGTTTTCCAGCGAAATCGCTCCCGCCGGGCATCGTCTGATACATGCGCCGCAACGGGTACAGTACTCATAAATGTCTGTATATTCCCGTTTTCTCGGTTCAAATCTTTCACTGACAATCAGACTTCCGAGTCTCCCCGCAATTCCTTTTTCTGTAATCAGCCCTTTGGACAGGCCAAAGGTTCCGAGTCCGCACACAAAGGCAACATGACGTTCCGACCAGTTGCTTGTATAAGAGACACCCTGCCATTTTTCTCCCCGTTCTGGATCTGGTTTTGTCACACTTTCAAACCTTGGGTCTGATGCCGGAATCACACTTATGATCCCCTCTTCCTTGAGAATTCTCTGGATCTCATCACAGACTGCAATGACAAACCGCTGCCCTTCAATCCTGGCGTGCAGCCACTGGGCAGACGGCTCCGCCGCATCAGTCCAGTTACTTTTTTTGACCTCATCCGTAAACGGAATAAAGAAACTGATGACACTTTTGGCGTCCGGGAGCCATGCATCCGGCAGGAGAAACTGTTCTCCCACCGCCTCTTTCTTTTTCAGCTCCTCAAACATCGGATCATTTGCATCCCCATATCCCCAGACAGGAGGATCGTACATACGAAGTCCTGCATATTCAGGCGCAATCGCTTCCTCCTCAGACACGTAATTCAGTCTGCTCTCCATGACAAACTGCTCAATCTGCTTTTCCAGCATTGTTTTCTCCATCTTTTCCGCCCCTTTCTGCCACATCCGGCAATTAGAGATACAATTCACATTCCTTTCTGACAGAGCATACTTCTTTTAACTTTTCACTGACCTCGGCCACAGCATCCGGGTGCAGTGCCCGTGCCCCATGCGGGCATACCGCCGTACATCCCATACAGGAAATACATACTTCCTCCTGGATGTCTGCCGGATCCTCCGGATCAATCGCATGCACCGGACATTTTGCCGCACAGATTCCACACTTCACACAGGTGTCTGATGGACGAGGGATCATTCCACCGCCTCCGGCTTCCCGGTACGGGCGGTTCCCCGGAATCGTTTCCGTTAAAGCCCGTTCTCCTCTCTGAATCTTCTGCCAGATCTGTTCTCCGAAAGCATGCAGATTCTCCGTATCCGTTTCATCCGGGCGGCCGGCCGCATATTGATGTGCGATCGAATGTTCCGCAATCGCAGCCACAGCCGCAGTCACCTGAAAGCCGCAGTCCTTTGCCAGATCTTCCATTTCTGCCAGTGTATCATCGTAGGCACGGTTGCCGTAAACACAGAGCAGGACGCATGCTGCTCCATTTCCCTTGATTCTGGAAAACCGTTCTGCGGCTGCCGACGGAACACGGCCCCCGAAAGATGGCACAGCAAATACCACCACATCCTCTTGTGTAAATTTCTCTCCGGAAAAATCGGCTCCATACGTCATCAGATCCATCGTTTCCGGTCCCCAGATCTCCGTCAGTTTTTCTGCTGCCTTTCTCGTTCCGCCTGTCGGGCTGAACAGTATGTTTACAATTCGCATCCTTTTTTTCTCCTTTAATCCTTTAGTTCTTCCTTGCTCTGCTTTCAAAATAAATAAACCGGTCAATGGAATCGAGAATATCCTTGAAATCCTCCCTTGGCGCCAGGTCAATATATTGCTTCAAAAGCTCGGTTTCCTGCTTTTTGTATCTTCCATAGAAGATATCAAACAGGTTGTGGCCCCGGAGATGAATCCGGATCTCCTCCATATGGGCCTTCACATCCTCTGCCGTCTCCAGATCTTTCCCAAGTACCTCCTGAAGCTTTCTCCCACTTCGGATTTTATGCAGATACTCCTTCCATTTTTCCAGAAAAATCTCATAGAACTCTTCTTCGGACGGTACGACTCCAAGCTGAGCCATAATCTTCGGGTTCAAAAAATAATTTTCAAACGAATAATACTTCAAAATCAGTACATTTTTCTCCGTCACCCGCGGAAGTTTATCCACGTCTTCCAGATTTCGCTCTTCATAGTACCGGCAGAGCTGCCGTTTCAGTTCCCCCGGATCTTTCCCGTCCCCATCCCGGATCATCAGAAAATTATCCCTGAGATAGATCTGGTTCATGTATTTCAGGTTCGCATAGGTTTTGATGTTCGTGCAGCTGTTGGTCGTAATAATAGCAATCCTGGAAAGTGTCCCGTCCTCTTCATAGGTTTCGTCATAATACTTCCGGATCAGAAGCGGCAGCCTGTTTTTATCCTGCTTCCCTTCCACGATGAAAACAAAATTTACATTCATAAGATCATTGGCGGAATATCCGAGATCATCCAGCACTTCACTGATATCCGTCTTTTCCCGGACTTCGGAGGAGCCGTCCTTTCCGGTCAGCACCTGGCGGATCTGTCTGCTGTTAAAGTTTGCCAAGAGATTAGGCGCATGGGTGGAAAAGATCACCTGACTCTTTCTGGAAAGCCGGTAAAGGATATCTCCTGTCACCTTCTGCAGCTTTGGATGAAGGAAAATCTCCGGATCTTCCACGAGGATCAGGTCTGTCCCCGCTACTTTTGTCTCCTCACAGGTCTCCAGAAGGGAAAGCATGTAAATACTCCGCATGCCCTTTCCCATGCTGTCGATACTTCGGATGCCATTCTGATCATCCCTGCTGATTTCCGTTGTAACCGAAAGCATCTTCTCCATATCCCGGTTCATCGAATAACGGATTGTCTCTTTCCCTCCGTTTTTACGGAAATTTGCATTGACACGCTGGGAAAAGCTGTCAAGATTCAGATGATACAGCTTATATTCCAACAGTTTTGCGGCCTCAAACGCATTCAGTTCGGCTGTTGTCTTTTTATGAATCAGTCCGATACAGGAAAAACAGTGATTACACATTTTGGCCATATCAAACATGCAGCTTCCGGATCTCATCCTTTTTACCAGATCATCCTCCTGCATCATCCAGAGATCTTCCTCAAAATTTTCCAGATCTCTTTGCGCGTCAATATAATAAATTTTCGGAAAGAGCATCGGAATATGGCGGTTGTTTTTTGTGAAACCATCACCGTAGCGCACCTTCCCGTCTTTGTTCACTGTACATTCAAATGTCACCTCTCCGTCATGAAATGACGGAATCTTTCTGCAGAAGTCCCGGTACCAGGATTCGTACCGTCTGTAGGAACTGACAATCCCGCACTGATGCAGTCTTTTTAAGTCTTCCTCTTCTACCGACAATGTCAGCATGATTTCAATATTGGGAAAATCTTCCCTGAAATCTTCCGGCTGAACCTGATAGATTCCTCCCGCGGTCCGGAGCGCATCCAGAATGGCCGTCTTTCCCGTACTGTTCTGTCCGACCAGGATCAATGCCTGCTCAATATCCGGGATATGAATCTCCCGGATCGACTTGAAATTTCGGATACGGATATCCTTGATACGCATGGAAACACCTTCTTTCCTTCCTTTTAGAATTATTGTAACAGGATCGCTCTCATGCTTCCAGTCATAATCCGTTTTCCATACAAAAAACCGGACAGATTGGAAAGTTTTTCTTCCCTTTCTGTCCGGCTTTTATTTATACGTCTTTTTCTTTTATTCGGAAACCGTTTCTCCTGCCTCTACTGCATTGATCTTTTCCTGAATCGAAGCTACGGAAGAATCATCCGGCACGATGACCGAAAGCGGTCCTCCTGAATAGGAATAGCAGTACTCCGTGGAAGAAGTTCCTTCTGCTGCGACAGATACGACATCCCAGCCATTCATCCCTGCCAGCTGGACTCTGACAAGCTCCTGGAGCTGGCTTGTAGACATATTGGTCTCGGTATTTCCGCTGACCTGATCAATCAGACGAGGTCCTTTAATCAGGATCGATGGAGACATTGCCTTTTTCAGCATGGCCTCAATGACAGCCTGCTGGTTCTTCCCTCTCTGATTATCTCCCTCCGCAAGCGCGTGACGTTCACGGCAGAATGCCAGTGCTTCCTGGCCGTTGAAATGATTGGTTCCTTCTTTGACCTCAACGACAAGTCCTGACTCCTCTCCCGTCGTAAACGCAATGTCCGACTCAACATCAATGCCTCCAAGAGTATCCACCATCTCTATCAGAGATGTAAAGTTTACTCTTACATAGAATGGGATATCCACATCATACAGCTCTTCCAGAGTTGCCATGGAAGTCGCGATTCCATAAGTACCTGCATGAGTCAGCTTGTCCGGGTAACCTTCCGACACACCGGGGATCGGTACGTAATAGTCCCTCGGTGTCGTAACAAGTAAAATCTGCTTTGTCTTCGGATTCACAGTTGCGATGATGTTGACATCACTTCTGCTCTGCTGCGTAATGTCTCCATACACATCAATTCCGCTGATATAAACGCTGAACGGATCTTCGGAAACATTGACACCCGCGGCGGCTTCACTTAACTCCGGTGCTTCATTGCCGTCCGTAATATCATTTAATGCGGAACGCACTTCAAACATATAGAATGCCGCCACGAGAAGTACTGCACTGATCAGGAGTCCAAGCAACGCTCCCAGAAAACGCTTCTTCCGGAATCCGTTCTGCATCCGGTAAACCAGAAGAACGAGAATCAAAAGGACAATTGCTACTGCACCAAGATAAAGCCACGGAATCATTCCCAGATAAACTGCTGATGCCAGAAACAACGCCGTAGCAATCAGCTGAATCAAAAGGATCAGCTTCCCATTTTGCTTCCGGCTCCTTTTGCCTGACACAGGATAGGAGTCTTCCGGCCTTCTCCTTTTTGAGGAGCTTTTCTCTCTCCGGTATCCAAACCCAAGATCTTCCGGCATCCGGGTTCTCCCCGGTCTTTCCTCGTAATCATAATCATCATCATAGTCGTCATAGTCATCGTAATCATAGTCATCATACCCGCTATAACGATCATATGTATCATAGCCTGTGTATCTGCTGTTTCTTCTATTATTAATGTAACTTTCGTCAATCTCATTTCCATCATAGTCCGTATAGCGGCTTCTGGATCGCCCTGCGGTACTGCTTTTGGAAGTTCTGGAGTAAGCCGTCCGCTGTCTTTTCCCCGGACTGCTCTGCTTTTTTCGTCTCTTCAATGCCTGCTCATAGGCCTGCCTGTCCTGACGACTCATTTTCGACATAGTTCATCTTCCCTTTTCTCTTATTTATTCCCATTCATTCCCTCGTTAGATTATATCCCGTATTCCAAAAGGAAGTCAAGCAGGACCCTTGGAAAAAAGACATCAAAACAGAGCCGGACCCCCGACAAATCCCGTATTTGCGCAGGTTCCCGGCTCTTTATGATTTTGGTTTTCACAAAAAATTAAGAAATCTGTCAGGTTTTTATCCCTGCTTGACATTGGATTCCCACTTTCTGTAAATCGCTTCAAGCGCATCTGTCACTCCTTCAATCCCCAGAAGGCTTACATTAAAAAGCATTCCATGCGCCTCAATACTTCCCCATTCTCTTCCGGTATGAGCTTCGTAATAAGTCTTTCTCTCCCGGTCCATCTTCTTAATTTTTTCCCATGCCTGTTTGGAATCCAGTCCATAAATCTTCATGATACGGCGGATCCGATCCTCCTTATAGGCATAGATAAAAGTGTGAATGCAGTTGCTGTAATCTCCCAGAATATAGTCAGCGCATCTTCCGACGAAAATGCATGGTCCTCTCTCGGAAAGGCGGTTGATAATACTCGTCTGGACTTCATAAACCTTGTCGCTTAGCGGCACAGATTCATTGCTGTCATTGATAAAGACTGTATAATCACGCATATTTACTACATAGGCCGAGAGAAACTTTCCAAGGATTGTCTCATCCACCTTCTCTGCCGCCTCCTGACTGATCGACAGTTCATGCGCTGCCATTGAAATCAGATTGTTATCATACAGCGGAATGTTCAATCTCTCGGAAAGACGGTTTCCTACCTCATGCCCTCCGCTTCCAAACTGTCTGCCAATGGTAATAATAGTATGATTCGTCATATGCACACACTCCTTTTCGTTTATAAGTGAAACATGGAATCAGTTTTTCTTTTTCCGGATCTGGAGCTGTAGATTGACCGTCATCGGGTTGATAGTCACACCCTTTGTCTCCGGTGCAAGAAGATCCGGAATCTTTTCCGCCGGAATTACGGCTGTCCGGAAACGATTTTCTCTGTTGAATTTCTGAAATTCCATAATATCCGTAAATACCGGCTGATATGTGTCATCTTTCTTGTCTTTTAAAAGAGGAATTCCCTTATCCGCCTCAAAAGCTACGATATAACGTCCTCTGGAAAAATGCGCCATTACTTCATCCTGAAGATCTTTGATCTCCTGCTCACCTTCTCTTAACCGGAGTCTCTGGGTTTTCTGCATCAGATATAATGCCGTAAGAACCAGTTCCGGATTTTCCACCCGTACCTTTCCATCCGGTAATTCTTTTACCTCTGCCCTATGTACAATCTCCTGAAGCTGAAGGCGCTCTTCCTTGTCGGAATTCTGATCCACAACAACACAGTTGACTCCAATTGTGTAAAGATTGGAAAAAAAATGCAGAAGCTGCTTGTTCTCTACTTTTACAAGACTTACCGGCTCCTTTTCCTCAGCAAGTGCTTTCGCCGCTGTCTGTGCATCCTCAAGCTTCAAAAATACAAAAACTTCATCGTCAAATGTCTCCGGATCGCAGAAAACATATGGCATCTTTGTACATACGGATGCAATGGTATAGATCTCTGCCGCCCTCTGGATTGACTGAATTACTTCTTTTTTTCTGTCTGTCAGTGTCTCATTCTTCTTTTCGTCACTCATAATCTATATCTTTCCTTTCTGTGTCATTCCTGCATAGATATAGTATATACGATTTCTCCAAAACCTACAATTTATTTCTTTTCCTTTATTTTCGGATATGGATATGACTTAAAAAAATATAAAGAGCCATGCAAAGAGCCAGAATATATCCGATTGCGCCAAGCGCCGGAATTCCCCAAATTTTAGGTTTCATATCCGTCGTACAAATGATACTTGAGCTGATCAGAAGAGCCATCGCCAGAAATCCCATGATGATCCGCTTCACAAGTCTGGTCAGCATTTCATTCAGGTCATCTGTAGAATGCAGATCCAGATTGATCCGGTTCTGTCCTTTCAGAAAACCATGAAGAATATCTGCCGTCAAAGCAGGTATGTCAAGTGCCTTATGCAAAGACCGGTACACGCTTCTTGCATTATGCTTTAACGCATTCTTCCAGTCTTTTTCCAGGAAAATGCTTCCAGACATTCTCGCTGCTGCTATGCCGACCATATTGATCTCAGGAGCCAGATCTGCAAGAACCCCCTCCATATGTGTCAGTCCCCTTGCCAGCATTGTTAATCCGTGCGGCATCCGGATTTTATTTTTCTTCATCACTTCCATCAGATCCTGGATCACTTCGGCCAGATCGATATCCCCCATATCAACAGTTCCATATTTAGAAAGCAGATCCCCGATATCTCTGTACAGCTCGCTCTGATCCGGATGTCCCTGAAATTCTCCAAGAGCCATGACCACTTCCAGAATCAGCGCCACATCATTGGCGGCCACCCCTTTTACTGCTTCAGCAATCAGATCTTTATCTCTTTCAGTCAGCCTGCCCATCATTCCCATATCAATCCAGATGATTTTGCCGTCCCGGATTCTTACATTACCCGGATGCGGATCTGCATGGAAAAAGCCGTCATCCATAACCTGTTTAATATAGTTATCCACAAGCTTGGTCCCGATCTCTTTCAGATCGTACCCGTTTTCCAGCAGTTTCTCCTTTTCATCTATTCCAAGTCCGTCAATATACTCCATTACAAGAACATGGGTTGTCGTATATTCCTTGAAAAGCGCCGGAGTTCCCACAAAAGCCACATCTTCATTTTTTTTGGCAAATTCTTCCATGTTGGACGCTTCAATCAGAAAGTTCATTTCTTCCTGAGTGACTGCCCAGAGCTCGTCCAGCACCATATCCAGATCCACCAGACCTTTCATGCTGATGGGCGGAAGCAGCCGGACCGCCTTGTGAAGAAGCCCGATGTCGCGGGACATAATATCATAAATTCCCTTCCGCTGTACTTTTACCACTACTTTTTCCCCGGTCTTCAGTACCGCCTTATGTACCTGTGCAATGGATGCAGACCCCAGGGGAACCGGATCCACCTCTGCAAAAACCTCCGTATACGGACATCCGTAGGCTTCTTCCAGTACTTCCTGTACCTGTTCAAAAGGCATCGGAGCCACGTCAGAACGGAGCCGCATCAACTCGTCACAGTATTTTTTCGGAAGAATATCGGAATGCATGGAGGCAATCTGCCCCAGTTTGATATAGGTAGGACCAAGTTCCTCCAGAATCAGGCGGAGCTTTTCCGGTGTCACTCCACGTGAAATTGCATGTTTATGGAGCACTGAGGTTATTTCTTTTAAACGTTTTCCATATTTTTCCGATGATTGCTCGCTCATTAAAACTATTCTGTCTCTCCTTTATCCTCTTCTGATGTCTCTTCCGGTTCTTCTGCTTTTCCCTCCGGATCTGTCCCGGATTCCTCCTGTGCCTTCGGCTCTTCTTCCATCTTCTCGATCGCCGCTTTTAAATCAGCAAGCTGTTCCGGCGTCATCTTTCCTACCAGTTCCTGAAGTTCCTCCGGAGACGACGGTTTGATGGAGACATTGACCTTTTCCTTCATAGTCTTCCTGATATTATGTTTCAATTCTTCGTTGAGTACCTTTCCCTGTTCTACCGTGATCTCGCCTTTTTTTACCATCTCATCAAGAAGATCTTTTGACTTTTCTGCCGTAACCGCTACGGCCCCTACCCCGGCAAGAAGTACTTTCTTTAAATTTTCACCTAATCCATCCATATGTATTCTCCTCTCTTTTTACGACTGTATGAACCATCCGGCTATATGCGGGACAAAAATCAGAAGTCCTATTATGACAGAAGCAATCGCTGCGATCAGAACCGCGCCTGCCGCCGTATCTTTTGCAGTTTTTGCCAGGGGCTTTTTCTCCTCCGTCACCAGATCCACTACCGCTTCCACTGCTGTATTGACAAGCTCCAGCGACATGACAAGCGCACAAAGGACAATGCAGATACACCATTCTGAAACGGTAATCCGGAAGGCAATCCCCGCAATCACAACCATCAGAAGTGCCGTGCAGTGAATTTTCATATTCCTCTCTTTCCGGATTCCTGTCCAGATTCCGGCAAAAGCATATCCAAAACTCCTCCACAGCGGATTCTTCTTTTTCCCCGGCATTCTTATCATCCCCCATCTTTCTCCGGTCTTTGTATCCCGCTAATTTATTATTATTTTATCAAATCTCGAGCAAATTAACCAGTCTTTCTCATTATTTTTTTATTATTTTCAGAATTTTTCCACTTGCGAATATTAATCCACTCGGTTTTTAAATCATATCACTTCTTCTTTTTTTCAGGATTCTATTGATAAAAACGCAAAAATAGTACAAAATGAAAACAGATACAAGAAATTACACAATAGGAGAGAAAATATGAGATTATATGTAGCTTATGGAAGTAATCTTCACAAAAAACAGATGGAAGAACGGTGCCCGGGCGCAGTTCCTTACGCAGTCGGAACGCTGGAAGGATGGGAACTGATTTACCGTGGACTTGAACCGGAAAAAATCTATGCAACCATCCAGAAAAAAGAAGGTGCTGCCACCCCGGTCGCACTGTGGGATATTACTCCGGAAAATGAAAAAAGCCTTGACGAGTACGAAGTGTACCCGACCCTTTACTACAAAGAGGATGTTCCGGTTACGCTTCAGGACGGACAGACAATCACAGCCATGGTCTATATCATGGCCGAAGAAGCAAAACCGGGCCGCCCGTCAGACACCTACATCCAGACAATCCGGGAAGGCTATGGAGACTTTGGACTGGAGCTGTCTGTCTTTGAAGCATCCCTGGAACATGGCTGCTGTTAAAATCTGACCTTGGTGTAAACCATCTAACGCAGCATCATAAATTAAAAAGAATCTTATTCCTATTTCTTTATGTTTTAGCGTTATAATGTTGCAACAAATGGAGGTTTACGGTTGAGACTCTCCCTACCGTGATCTTAACCGTACAACATGCCCGAATTTTGCGGTTAGAATTCCCATTACTAAGATATTAACCGTACAGAATACCGAAAATTTACGGTTATGAATCTTATTTCCGTGATATTAACCGTACAACACGCCATAAAATGAGCCCTATAAAGAGGACACGGGTAAAATCCTTTTTGTACGTATTTTGAGATTTAATCCTATATTGTGGACACAGATTTGACTGCTGTTATTATGTTGATAGCTTTGAAAAC
>NZ_NFHY01000005.1:0-194375 GCF_002161525.1 Drancourtella sp. An57 | reverse complement strand
CAAGCCAATGCGGAAAAGCCGTCCTCAGGATTGTCACTCTGAGATGTTTTGTGCTGACAGTTATCAGCGGAACGTGTTATATATTATCATCCAGGCTTGTAAATGTCAACAACTTTTTTTGACTTTTTCTATCTTTTTTCGCACTTTGGTTTTTTTTGCTTTTTTTACCTGTTTCGCCGCGCTTTTCAGCGCGGCTGTGATCTCAGGCTTCCAAAATATTTCCCGGTTCCTGCTGCCAGAAGAAGAGACGTGATTCCGGCAAACAATATAACAAATGCTTCTTTATCCCGACATGCATCAAACAAGATTCCATACAGTGCATTACCTAAAGGCTGTGAACATGTCGACACCGTCAGTGTCATTGCAATTACTTTTCCTATCAGATTCCGAGGTGTCGCAATTTGAATGTACGAAATCATCTGTACTGTAAAAATCGTGGAAAACAGCATGACTATAAAACAACATACTGCCAGTACTCCATAAACTGTCAGCGCAGAAACAGGAAGAAGCATCGAAATCCCCATTGGAAACAAACACAACGCACAGATCAGTATTGCTTTTCCTGCATCTTCTATCTGTAGCTTTTCTGAAAAGATTCCCGCACATATGCCACCGGCAAGCCCTCCTGCTCCAAGTGCTCCTTCTGCAAATCCACAAAGTCTGTTTGCCAGATTGGTCTGAATCTCCAATACTTCTGTAATGATGTATGGCATTCCTACTATAATCATTGCTGACAAAAACAGGTTGATTCCGCAAATTACCAGCACAACTTTTCCGATCTCCGGGCGCTCTCTTCTTATAAATTGAAAACTTTGTTCAAAATCTGCACGGACGATTTTCCAGATTCCCTCTTTTTTCTCCGGCTTCTTATATGGAATATGAATAAAGATTTCCATTACTGCCGATGCAAAAAAGCAGGCTGAACAGACAATCAGAACAGTACGCAGTCCATAAGTACTGTAAAGGACTCCTCCAAGTACAGGTCCGGTCAGAGAAGACAATGAATTCACCGTATTAATCACCGAATTTGCTTTCATGACATGCTGCTGTGTTACCAATACGGGAATTGCGGACTGAACAGATGGCTGATACGCTCCCGCAATTCCGTACAGCAGCATCAGAGCACCTGCCAAAAGGAGAATCTGACCGTCCTGCTCCAAAAAAATCGAAACGAAAATAGTTAATGCAGCTGTAAAAAAATCAAGAACAACCATAATCGTCCTTTTGTTTACACGGTCTGCCACAATTCCTCCAATCGGCGACATAACTATTGATGGCAGGAATGCGCAGGCCGTCACCGTACCATAAAGCACAGAAGAGCCGGTCTGGTTCAGTAGATAAAGCGGGATCGCAAAGCGCAGTGCTGCATTTCCAAACAGGGAAATGATCTGCCCGATTACAACAAGGATAAAGTCTCTCGAAAATCGTGCTTTTTTCATCATGATTATACCTCCATTTTTTCTATTTTATTTGTTGTTCTGTTGCAGGTAAACATGGCTCCCGCCACAAATACTACGCTCATTCCTGCTACAGGTACCTCCATCCAGAATCTGTCTGAAATCATCTGAAGCTGAATCCCTGTTACCCATGACACTGCATACAACACTCCAAGCGGTACTCCAATTCCTGTAATTGCGACTGGCAAAGTCAACGCACCTACCAACAGACATTTGACCTGATAGATCTTTTTTTTGGAACAGGATAAGAAAAAAGAAGGGATGCTTTCTCTTTTCCATAATCCCTGATGATCACATTTCCTGTTGCCGTTGTCGCAAAGATAGTGCAGCACACAAAGTTTAGCGCACTCACTAGTGCCGCCTGTCCTTCCCAAATAAGAAAAATCGTATCTTCCTCTCCTTCCGTCTGCGAGACCGCCAAAAACAAAAGTGTCATTCCCGTTAAAAGGTTCATCCAGTACAAACAGATCAGGATGATGAATCATAGCACGCGCCAGTCCAAGCCTCTGTTTCATACCAAGCGAATATGTAGATACCGGCTTATTCCTGACTGAAAACAATCCGGTCTGATGCAGGATCTCTGAAATATTTCCAGATGTCTGCATATACGCAAGATGCATTTTTAAATTTTCCACCGCATTCAGATGTTCATAAAATACGGGCCTTTCTATCATACTGCCGATCCGGGTCAGATATCTTCTGTCTGTCTGCGGCTTTTCGCCACATAGAAGAACACTTCCTTCCTCTGCCCTCTGAAGTTCCAGCAGAATTTTCATCAATGTTGTCTTACCGGCTCCATTGATTCCTACAAGTCCATAACTTTCCCCTGCCCGGATCTCCATACTGCACTGCAAAAATACACACTTGTCCTCATACCATTTCCCGATTCCTTTTGCTTCTGCTATGACCATATTCTTTCCTCCTTTTAATACCGGGCGTCGGTATGTAAAATTTTATAAAAGAACTGCCCGTTTTTCAGGGCAGAATCCCTTTACTATTTCTTTTTGTTGTAAATCACTGCCAGTTCCTGCAGTCTCTGCACCATTTCTTCATCCACAATGTCCAGTCCGAATCCCTGCATCATCTGTCTGAATACCATAAATTTTGCATAGGACTCTTCCGGACTACTGTCAAACACCATCGGATTCATCCAGATATTAGCCGCCAGTATAATCAGCTCAGCAAGCTGTTCCGGAAACTCTGTCTGGATCGATCCATCTTCAATTCCCTCTTTGATAATCGGAAGAATATAGTACGGTGCCACTACTTCGACCGTCTCCCGGAGAAGACTGTCAAGCAGCCGGGGATTATTCTGAAAATCCGGAGCCACCGTAAAAATATCTTTCTGTACCGGACGGTTGATTGAAGCCTTGAAAATCTCCTGCAGCTTCTCCTTCCCGTTCATGGCGGATGCATCCCGTATCTTTGCAAGTCCCTGGTTTGATTCCATTGTCATACGGTCTGTTACTGCGATCAGGATGTCTTCTTTTGATTTGAAATGATGATAAATTGCCCCCTTACTCAAGCCCCCCAGGTTGTTGATGATGTCCTGGATAGATGTATGCTCATAACCTTTTTCCAGAAACAGGCGGCTTGCTACATCCAGGATCTTTTCCACAGTCTCTTCCGGATGCTTGTTTCGTGCCATTTCAATCCTCTCCTCTATACATACTTTTAGTATGTATAGAATTTATCATACTGTCGTTATGTTTGTCAACCCTTTTATAGATATTGAATTGCTTCGCCGACATTTTTTACCCCGATCAACCTCATCCCTTCAACCTTGCCAACGCTGTCCATGGAAACAGCCGGCAGCATACAGGTCTGAAATCCAAGTTTTTTCGCTTCCAGAACTCTTTGCTTCGGCATGCTGACCGCACGGACTTCCCCGCTTAATCCGACTTCTCCGAACACAATCATATGTGGATCTGTGACTTTGTTCTGATAACTGGATACAAGCGCCAGAACAATGCCAAGATCAATGGCAGGTTCATTCATCCGGATTCCACCTGCAATATTCACATAAGCATCGCAGTCTCCCAGAGCCATGCCAAGCCGTTTTTCCAGTACTGCCATCAGCAGATTTACACGATTATAATCTGTGCCCGCTGCCGTTCTTCTCGGCATACCAAAGTTTGTCCGGCAGACCAGCGCCTGAATTTCCAGAAGAATCGGCCTTGTTCCTTCCATGGAGCATGCTACAATGGAACCTGACGCCTGTTCCGGCCTGCCGTTCAGCATAAATTCAGACGGATTTTTGACTTCGTGAAGCCCGTCCTCTCTCATTTCAAAGACGCCGATCTCATTGGTGGAACCAAATCTGTTTTTGACTCCCCGCAGAATCCTGTAGGACGCATGTCTGTCTCCTTCAAAATACAGAACCGTATCCACCATATGTTCCAGCACTCTCGGACCGGCCACTGTTCCTTCCTTTGTCACATGGCCGACAATAAAGATCGTAATTCCCATACCTTTTGCCAGATGCATCAATGTGTTGGTTGCCTCCCGTACCTGCGAAACACTTCCCGGCGCAGAACCAATCTCCTCGCTGTACATCGTCTGGATAGAATCGATCACTGCCACATCCGGTTTTTTCCTCTGAATCACTTCCTCGATTGTTTCCAGATTTGTTTCACACAAAAGGGTAATCCGGTCACTAAAGTCCCCCATCCGGTCTGCCCGAAGTTTGATCTGCCTTGCAGATTCTTCTCCGGAAATATAAATGATATCTTCTTTCTTATCTCCCAGAATCCGGCACATCTGCAAAAGCAGCGTGGACTTTCCGATTCCCGGATCCCCGCCCACCAAAACGAGAGAGCCTTTGACAATCCCTCCACCAAGTACACGGTCCAGTTCTTCCATCTCTGTCCGGATTCTGTCCTCCCCTTTTGTTTCTATCTGTGAGAGGGAAACCGGCTCTGCTTTTTCCCGGTCTCTGGTCATACTGCCCTTTTCCGGGATTTTCTTTTCTTCTACAAATGTATTCCATTCCTTGCATGCGGGACACTGCCCAAGCCATTTTGCCTCCTCGTGTCCGCAATTCTGACAGAAAAATACCGTCTTTTTTGTCTTTGCCATTCTGATTTTCCTCTTTCCTGACTGAATTTCTCTCTGATAATACCTGAAGTAAGTCCAATATACTTTCCTGATAGAATAAAAAAATGCTGCAAAGCCATCTTCCGGTCTTTGCAGCATTTTGCCTGTCCAGTTATGCTTTTATGATTCTCACACAAACAGTCTGATCCGGCTGCAGCTCTGCACTGACACTTAATTTTCCACTCAGGTTTGTCTTCATCTTCCCTGCGTTCACATCATCCAGATATACAGTGTATTCGCTGTCCGCCTCCAGTTCCAGTGTAAACTGAGCATCCTCTTTACCGCTCACCTGAAAAGATACTCCGCTTTCCTCCGCGCGGAATCCTTCTACTGCAGTTCCTGGGACCGATTCGTAAACGAACATGCCATTTTTCTCAAGCTTTGTGATCTCTGAAAAGGTCTTCACCTTATAGATATCTCCCTCAAACTCGAATCCTTCTTTCTTCGTCTTGGAAGGTAAGGTATAATCGCCGAAGCTGATCGTTCCATCCTCATTCGCCCTCAGTAACTCTTTGACTGCTGTCATGTCTTTTTCCTCCTGGTCGTATCTTATATTTACCGTAGTCTCATTATATAATAAACGGCTCTTTTTTTCTAGTTCTTTGTCTCTTTCACTGTAAATTTTATCTCTTTTTTAGAAACTCCTGCTTCTACCAGATCGCCCCGCTTGATCTCTCCATTCAGTATCGCTTCTGTCAGCGGATCTTCCAGTTGTGTCTGCAGAGCACGTTTCAACGGTCTTGCTCCGTATTTCCGGTCATTTCCGGCTTCGGCAATCTTCTTTTTCACAGAGCTTCGGATTTTCAGTGTAATATCCAGCTGTTCCTTTGCCCTTCTGACAAGATCCTGGCATAACAGTCCTACAATCTTTTCCAGTTCTTTTTCTGTCAGGGCATGGAACACAATGTTCTCATCGATCCGGTTTAAAAACTCCGGCCGGAAGATCCGTTTCACTTCATCCATTACATTGCTCTGCATCTTTTTATAGTCTTCTTTTTCGTCCTGCACGGCATTGAATCCGAGACGTTTTGCATCCACGATGGACTGTGCGCCCGCATTGGAGGTCATAATGATCACCGTGTTTCTGAAGTCTACTTTTCTTCCCTGAGAATCTGTGATATGTCCGTCATCCAGCACCTGAAGCAGGATATTGAATACATCCGGATGCGCTTTCTCGATCTCATCAAAGAGTACCACAGAATATGGATGCCGTCTGACTTTTTCGCTGAGCTGTCCGCCGTCCTCATGTCCTACATATCCCGGAGGGGAGCCGATCAGCTTGGATACGCTGTGTTTTTCCATGTATTCGGACATGTCGATCCGGATCATGGACTCTTCGTCCCCGAACAGTGCCTCAGCCAGTGCCTTGGAAAGCTCGGTCTTTCCGACTCCTGTCGGTCCAAGGAAGAGGAATGAGCCTACCGGTCTGGTCGGATCTTTGAGGCCGACCCGGCCTCTTTTTACTGCTCTTGCTACCGCACTCACCGCATCCTCCTGGCCGATCACTCGTTTGTGCAATGTCTTCTCCAGTTTTCTGAGACGCTCTGTCTCTGACTGGGCAAGCTTCTGCACCGGAATCTTTGTCCATTCTGCCACAACTTCCGCGATATCCCCTTCTGTCAGGACAATCCGGGAATTCTTCTGTTTCCGGTTCAGTCTTCCTTTGGCCTGACGAAGTTTCTCACTGGTTGCCTTTTTCTCCTTCACAAGAAGTGATGCCTCTTCCATACGCCCTTCTTTGATGGATGCTTCCAGATCCTGATCCAGATTCCTTACCAGCTGTTCCATCTGCTCAATGTTCTCCGGTACTTTGAAGCCGCGAAGCGCTGCTTTGGAGCAGGCTTCATCCAGAACGTCAATCGCCTTATCCGGCAGGAATCGGTCGCTGATATAACGGTCAGAGAGTACCACTGCCTCCTCAAGCGCCCCCTGGCTGATTGCAATCTTATGATGTGCTTCATATTTCTCACGGATTCCCTCCAGAATCCGAACAGTCTCTTCTTTGGACGGTTCTTCTACCATGACCGGCTGGAATCGTCTCTCAAGCGCGGCATCTTTTTCAATGTATTTCCGGTATTCCGTGATCGTCGTTGCCCCGATCAGCTGGATCTCCCCTCTTGCCAGAGACGGTTTTAAAATATTGGACGCATCCATGGCGCCTTCCGCGCCGCCTGCGCCGACTACCGTATGAATCTCATCCAGGAACAGGATAATGTTTCCGTCCGCCTTCACTTCATTGACCAGTCGTTTCATCCGCTCTTCAAACTCTCCCCGGTATTTGGAGCCGGCAATCAGAGCCGCCAGATCCAGTGACAGTACTCTTTTTTCTCTCATTTTTTCCGGGACCGCCTCTTTGGCGATCCGCTGTGCAATGCCTTCGATAATTGCCGTCTTTCCTACACCCGGCTCACCGACCATGCACGGATTGTTCTTTGTTCTGCGGCTTAAGATCTGCATTAGTCTCTGCATCTCTTCCTCACGGCCGACCACCGGATCCAGCCTTCCATCTTCCGCAAGGGCTGTCAGGTCGGTGCAGTACTGTTCCAGAACTGCGCCTTTTGCAGCGCCTTCATTTTTTTCGGCAAATGCTTTTGGATTTTCTCCGATAGCAGTGAGGCAGTCCTGCATCACCTTCTGAAGATTTAAATTCAAAGTGATGAGAATCCTTGCCGCCACGCAGTCAGTATCCTGAATAATTGCCAGAAGCATATGCTCCGTTCCAATTTCTTCCATACGGAAACGCTCCGCGATCTTCCGGCTTTCTTCCAGTATGAATTTCAGTCTCGGGCTTTCTTCCGGTGTCCCCGAAAAGGTCTCTTCCCCTACCGTGGACACCAGTTCTCCCACGACTTTCACCACTTCATCCTCTTTCAGGCCGTTCATATCCAGTACCTGCCCTGCCACTCCGGAATAGACAGATTTCAGCCCCAGAAGCAGATGCTCTGTCCCGATGTACGGATGCTTGAAATCCTTCGCGTAGTTTCCGGCCGCATCCAGTGCTTCCTGGGCCTGCCTTGTATATCTGTTCTCCATGCCTATCCTCCTGATCTGATTTACTCTGTCTCGTATTCGTGGAAAATCTCGTCCACCAGCTCGTGTACTTCTTCCCGCGTAATATTTTTACAGTATCCTCTTGCAAGGACCATACGGAGCTGCCTCTTCATATCTTCCAGCGCGTGAAGTTTATCCTCACTGACCGCAATCACAGCTCCCCTCCTTCTGTCAAGCTGTATGAATCCCTCCTGCTTCAGTACGGTATAAGCCTTATTGACCGTGTGCATGTTCACGCCGATCTGCTCGGAGAGTTTTCGCACCGATGGGAGCGTGTCTCCATCCTGAATCGCGGAAAGTGCGATCCCCATAATGATCTGGTTGCGCAGCTGCATGTAGATCGCTTCATCACTGTTAAAATCAATCTCTATCATGATTTCTTTCATAAACGCTCCACCCTTTTCTTTCGTTTGTTACACACATCATATAACAGATGGCATGATTTTGCAAGAAAAAGATACTTTATCCGGCTTTCCTATGCTTCAAACAGCGGCGTGGAGAAGTACCGTTCTGCCGTGTCAGGGAGGATCGTTACCACAGTTTTTCCTTTTCCAAGCTGTGCTGCCATTCTGCGGGCTGCTGCCACATTCGTTCCACTGGAGATCCCGCACATCAGTCCTTCTTTCGCCGCAAGTTCTCTGGCTGTCTGAAGGGCTTCCTCGTCTGTCACAATTGTAATATCATCATAAATCTCCTGATCGAGGATGCCCGGAATCAGCCCGTCCCCGATTCCCATCTGCACGTGGGTTCCCACTTCCTTTCCGGAAAGAATCGCCGCATGTTCCGGTTCGACTGCCCAGATGACGGTGTCCGGATTTGCCTCTTTCAGTGCCTTCCCGATTCCCGTGATGGTACCCCCGGTACCGATTCCGGAACAAAATCCGTCGATGGTGCAGTCTGCCTGTGAAAGAATCTCCCGTCCGGTCCATTCATAGTGCACCCGGACATTATTCTCATTTTCGAACTGTTGCGGCACGAAAACATTCGGGTTTTCTTCGGCCATCCGAAGGGCAGTGTTCAGGCATTCCTGAATGCAGTCGCCAATATTCCCCGCATCGTGGATCAGTCGGACTTCCGCTCCGTACTGACGGACCAGTTTTCTTCTCTCCTCACTGACAGAATCCGGCATGATGATGATTGTACGATATCCTTTTACTGCACCGATCAATGCAAGACCGATTCCCTGGTTTCCGCTTGTCGGCTCCACAATCACGGTATCTTTTGTAATTTTTCCTTCCTTTTCAGCCGCCTCGATCATTCCAAGTGCCGTCCGCGTCTTGATGGAAGCACCCACATTGATCGCCTCAAATTTCACAAGAATCTGCGCGTCATCCTTCCCTGTCATGTGCTGCAGACGGATCAGAGGGGTATTCCCTGCCGCCTCAAGTATATTTTCATAAATCATCTGACCTTACTCCTTTTCTTCTCGTTCTTCTTATTATATGCCCTTCTTTCTCCTTTTGCAATCAAGGCTGGAAAGAACAAAGAGTTCCGCGAGTGCGCATCCCGCGGAGCGTTTTTGTTTAACAGGGAACGAAGTTTCCTGTTAAATGAAAAAACGGATACAGAGCCTCTTTCTGTACCCGTTCTTCCGGTTTTCCCGCACCTTTATGCCTCGTCAATCGCCTTTCCGATATCATGGCGCATATATTTGTTGGCAAAGGAAATCCACTCCGTTGCCTCGTAAGCGTTCTTTCTTGCTTCTTTTAAGTCTGCTCCCTTTGCGGTAATGCCAAGAACACGGCCGCCGTTTGTTACGATCTCGCCTTTCTCATTTTTCTTCGTTCCCGCATGGAAACAGTAATATCCTTCTTTGTCTTTGAAGTTTTCAAATCCGGTAATCGGGATGCCTTTCTCGTAGGCAACCGGATAGCCGTCAGACGCCAGCACAACGCAGACTGCCGCATTGTCTTCGAATTCCAGATTGACCTGATCCAGCGTTCCGTCAATGCATGCTTCCATGACATCTACAATGTCTGTCTTCATTCTCGGAAGTACGACCTGCGCCTCCGGATCTCCAAATCTGGCATTATATTCCAGTACCTTCGGTCCGTCTTCTGTAAGCATCAGTCCAAAGAAGATAATTCCCTTGAACTCTCTTCCCTCCGCACGCATAGCGTCCACGGTCGGCTGGAAAATGTGCTGCTCACAGTATGCCGCAATCTCTTCTGTATAGAACGGGCTCGGTGAAAATGTACCCATTCCTCCGGTATTTAATCCTTCATCTCCGTCTTTGGCACGCTTGTGGTCCTGTGCGGAAGTCATCGTTTTTACGGTTTTGCCGTCCACAAAAGAGAGAACCGATACTTCTCTTCCTGTCATGAACTCTTCCACTACCATTGTATTTCCGGATGCTCCGAATTTCTTATCCAGCATGATCTCTTTGACGCCTTCTTTTGCTTCCTCAAAACTGTTGCAGATCAGAACGCCCTTTCCAAGCGCAAGTCCGTCTGCCTTTAAGACAATCGGATATTTGGCTGTCTCCAGATAGGAAACCGCTTCCTCTGCATTGTCGAAATTTTCGTAAGCAGCCGTCGGAATATTGTATTTCTTCATCAGATCTTTGGAAAACGCCTTGCTTCCCTCGAGGATCGCCGCATTTTTCCGTGGTCCGAAGGTACGGATTCCGGCTTCCTCCAGGACATCCGTCAGTCCTCCTACCAGCGGATCATCCATTCCGATCACAGCAAGATCGATCTTCTTTTCCTTTGCAAAGTCCCGGATCTTCTCAAACTCCATCGGTCCGATCGGCGCACACTCTGCAACCTCCTCGATCCCTGCATTTCCCGGAAGGCAGTAAATCTTCTCCACCTTGCTGCTCTTTGCGACACTCATGGCGATAGCGTGTTCTCTCCCGCCTCCGCCGACAATCATTACTTTCATCTGACATCCTCCTTACTGTATCAACCAGAAAAAGGGTATTGTCTTTCTTTCCTACAATACCCCTTTTTGTCTCTATTTCTGAATCACGACATGTCCGTCTTTTACAGACACTTTCCCGTTGGCGATCAGATTGACCGCTTCCGGCATGATCTGCCACTCTGCCTGCTCCATCACACGTCTCTGAAGCACTTCCGGCGTATCGTCCGGGAACACTTCCACTGCTTTCTGAAGAATAATCGGTCCGGTATCTGTCCCTTCATCTACAAAATGCACGGTCGCTCCTGTAATCTTCACTCCACGCGCCAGGGCAGCCTCATGTACTTTCAGCCCGTAATATCCCGTTCCGCAGAAAGACGGGATCAGAGACGGGTGGATATTGATAATCCGGTTTTCATATTTACGGATCAGCTCCGCCGGAATCACCACAAGGAATCCGGCAAGCACGATCAGATCCGGCTGGAACGCATCCACCGCCTCCATGAGGGCATGGTTAAACCGGGCACGGTCCTCAAAGTCTTTCGGGGAAACGCATTTTGCCGGAATCCCTGCCTGCTCGGCCCTCGTCAGGGCATATGCCTTTTTATTGTTGCTGATCACACCGGCCACTTCGGTGTTTGTGATCTTTCCATCCCGCACTGCATCCAGAACGGCCTGAAGATTCGTACCGCCGCCGGATACCAGGACTACCACTCTTAGCATAATGTGACTCCTTTTTCTCCTGCCTCAATGTTTCCGATCACGCAGGCTTTGTCTCCTGCTGCTTCGATTGCGGAAAGTGTTGCTTCCACATCGCTTTCCTCCACGGCAATCACCATTCCGATTCCCATGTTGAAGGTATTGTACATCATATGTTCCTCGATATCTCCTTCTTTCGCAAGCATGCGGAAGATCGCCGGAACTTCATAGCTGTCTTTTCTGATTACTGCATGTGTGCCGTCTTTGAGCATACGCGGTACATTCTCATAGAATCCGCCTCCTGTGATGTGGCTGCATGCTTTTACAGTCACGCCTGCCTCGCGGATACTCTTGAGAGCCTTTACATAAATTCTTGTCGGTGCAAGAAGTGCCTCTCCGAGCGTACATCCCAGACACTCATGATACGTCTCCAGAGACTCTCTGCTCATGTCAAATACTTTTCTTACAAGAGAAAATCCGTTGCTGTGTACACCGGAGGAAGCGATGCCGATCAGGACATCTCCTTCTTTTAATGTCTCTCCTGTAATCATATCCTTCTTGTCGCAGACACCTACGGCAAATCCGGCCAGATCGTATTCATCCTCTGCCATCAGTCCAGGATGCTCTGCTGTCTCACCGCCGATCAGAGCCGCGCCGGACTGTACGCATCCTTCCGCAACTCCGCTTACGATCGTAGCGATCTTTTCCGGTTCATTTTTCCCGCAGGCAATATAGTCAAGGAAAAACAGCGGCTCACCGCCTGCACAGGCAATGTCATTGACACACATTGCCACTGCATCGATTCCGATGGTGTCATGCTTGTCCAGTACCATGGCAAGCTTTACCTTTGTTCCGCATCCGTCTGTACCGGATAACAATACAGGCTCCTCCATGTTTTTGATTTTCTCCAGTGAAAAGGCACCGGAAAATCCTCCCAGTCCTCCGATCACTTCCGGGCGCATCGTCTTTTTGATGTGCTCTTTCATCAGTTCCACTGACTTGTAACCTGCTTCGATATCCACACCTGCATTCTTATAATCCATGATCGTTCCTCCATAAGATCGTGTTTTCTGAATTTATTTTGCGGCTTTCTGAGCCATGTATTCTTTATGTCCAAGCTTTGCAAGCTTCTCTGCCTTTGCCTCGACTTCTTCCTTCATTTCTTTTGAGTAGTCTTTCAATCTCTGAAGCAGCTCCGGATCAGAGGTTGCAAGAATTTTCGCTGCAAGGATGGCAGCATTCTTTCCGCCGTCGATTGCTACTGTTGCAACCGGGATTCCAGGCGGCATCTGTACGATGGAATAAAGTGCGTCCTGACCGTCCAGTACCTTTCCTGTCATTGGAATACCGATGACCGGCATCGGGAAGATTGCAGCGCACATGCCAGGAAGATGCGCAGCCATTCCGGCTCCTGCGATGATTACTTTGAAATCCTTTTCTTCCGCAGATTTCGCGTATTCGTAGAAAACATCCGGCTCACGGTGTGCGGAGATGATTGTCATCTCGTATTCTACTCCTAATTTTTCCAGCATATCAGCAGCCTGGCTCATTACTTTCATATCTGAGTCGCTGCCCATAACAATTCCTACTTTTGGCATAGTGTCCTTCCTTTCTTTTCTCAGGTCTATGATTTATAAGTTTTCTAAATAAATAGATTCCTATTTATAAGTTATTTTACTAATACAGGCGGGCTCTGTCAACCGATGCCCGCCTGTGTAGTGATTATATTTTCTTATAACTGGGAACCTGCCCTGCTTATGATTTAGCGGCAGTCCAAAGGTTCGTTCAAAATCTCTGTTCCCGGCAGGACAAAACGTCCGTCTTTCAGAAGCGGAATTTCACTTCCGTCTTTCCGGATCACCGTGATCGCTCCCAGTTCATCGTACGGGATGGTGATATCTGTATGGCAGTGCATGTAGGCCTGTTCCGGATTCTCTTTTCGCAGAATGGAGACTTCGTTATCTCTTGCCACAATCTCTTTTCCGTCCGGATTGTAGACCTTCGTATCCTCACTGTAGCTGTAGCACGTATCGCCTACCGCAAAATGCGGTCCGGTCTTTTCCGCAATGAGAATCGGATACTTGTCCTCGATTCCGAATCTGCGTCCTGCCACATAGGCAGTCGTATTGGTTCCGATGGCAAATTCCCCCAGCGGAAGGGTCTCATGGTTAAACAGAATGTTTTCCTTCACATAGTCCCTGCACGCTTTTTCATCCTCAAAATTTCCGCATCCATACCCGGAAATCATGCCGTCCCGAAAACGGATTTCCAGATCCCGGTACTGAAGACCGTTTAAATATACCCGGCTTACATGCAGCACTCCGTTCGTGCCTCTGAGCACCGGAGAGGTGAATACTTCTCCCACCGGAATATTGACATCCGCAACGCAGTTTTCAAAAATCGTTTCTTTCTGCGGATCCTGAAGGCGGTAAAGCTGTACCGTCAGATCAGTACGGTTTTCGCCTGATCCGAGAATGTGTACGGACTCCCCTTCATCCAGAGCATCAATCATGGTCTGCTGTACTTTGGAATACAGGTCTGAATCCAACGTATTGATCCGGATCACTTCTCCAAAGATCTCCTCAAACTTCTCTCCGATCTCCGGCACCGGCCATGAGATGATCGTAAAGCTTCTCTCATCGCCCGGAATATAGGTATTTGTGATCTGGCCTGCCTTGCCGTCAAAGGAAAGCAGCATTTCTTCCTGCTTTTTCGTAAGAGTAAGCGCCTCTTCTTTCTTCTGCGGAGCAAACGGAATCTCACCGAAGACTTCCATCACTGCCGGGCCGGCAAATCCTGCTGCCAGCTCTTTATTCTGCTCGTATACAGTCTTCATCACTTCCAGCCTGCGCTCCACATAGTGCTTGTCCATAAACAGCGCCTGATCGTCCTTATGGTCGTAATCATACTGCTGATTTGGAATTCTTCCGAAATACCCGTTTCTGGAAACACCGCGTCTTGTCAGCACACTTGCCCCTGCACGGTAGATCGTCGGGCGCAGCCCCATAGCTTCAAAGTTTGCGACTGCCTGCTTTACGACCCGCTCAAATCCAAGCTTAAACCGGATGTTTACCGTTGTCTTCTTTGACAGATCTTTATTTCCAAGAACAAATCCTTTGCGGAATCCCTCTGTATAAACATCCGCCATCTTCTGAATCGTCTCCTCCGGAAGATCGGCAATATATTTTGCCGTCTCGATCTCATTGTCGGAAATATATTCGCCATAGCGGTACAGATACTTCAGATCGCTCAAATCACTCCTGCAGATAATATCCACCGCAAAGGTACGGTCCGGATCAATCTGATCCATAATCCGGTCTGCCGCAAATACTTCACAGTAATCATTCGCGTACCAGTAAAAAATATCTCTGACTGCCTGATACTCCGGTTCCTCTTCAAAGCAGTTATAAATCTCAATAAATAATTCGTTCAGAATGGAGAGATATTCCATCTGTCCTTCATATGCATACACAATGCCGGAACGCATCTCACTGTAAAGCGCACTTAAAAAACTGCCAAACGTCTCTCCCAGCATTTTCTGTGCATAAGCCGGATTTCCATAGCTTGTCTCATACTGTTCCGGGAGAATATCCTCATAAAGCTTCCGGTTCTCCTCCGCCAGCATCAAAATATCCGCACTCTCCCAGTCTCTGTTTCGTACCAGTTCCTGTACCTCGTCCAGCATCAGAAGAAATTCTGCTGTCTTTCTGAAATAATCCCGGTACGGCTCTTTGACCGTCTCCTCTAACATGATAACGCCGAGACGCTCTTTGGAAAGCTCATATCGTTCTCTTACCATCACATCATCCATCTTACAAAAGCCCCCTGATAAAAATTCCCGCGAAACCAATCAGAATTGCCAGATTACATGCAACTCCGATCTTACAGGTAATATAATTTTTGTCTCGTTCTTTGAATCCCCGGAAACCGGTGATAACACCCATCCATGAGCCAAAAAAGATCACAAGCGCAAGCCCGCCGACGAACGCCGGAGCATTTCCTCCTGTGACAATGGAAATAATAATCATAACAATCAGCGCCACAAAAAAACCTCCCGCATAGATACAGGATGTGATTCCTCTGGATGCATGAGGTGTTCTATTTTCATCTCTCTTTTGGATCCTTTTTTTTCGTCTTTCTCTTTCCCTCTCCCGTCTTTTTCTACCTCTTATTCTTCTTCTGCCTCTGTCGTTTTCTTTGTCGTTTTTCCACATAGTTTCTCCTTATTACATTACATAGCGCAAACAGTATATATCCGCACAGTCCCCCGGCTGTATTCAAAAGCAGATCATCTACATCAAAGCTCCCTACTTTCGTAAGGAGCTGAAATACTTCCACAAAAAAGCTGATTCCAAAACTATAAAACACGGTAAGGAAAAAACTCCGGTTCCAGTATCTGCTTGCCATCGGCATAAAGAAACCAAACGGCACAAAAATCAGTACATTTCCAATCAGATTGGTAAATGTCAGCAGGCCGAGCTGTTCCCGGTACGTCCAGAATCTCCGGATTTCTCTGAACAGTTCCAGATTGTAATGATACTCCCTCATCTCACCGCTTCGGCCATACCAGTCTGAAAATAACAAAAACCAGAACAGAAACACAATGTAAAGAACAAACAACAATTTGCCAAGTCTCCTCAGCCAGTTTCTTTCCTGTGTTCTCAAATCGGCACCGCCTTAAAATGTAAGCTTTTTCTGATTTTTAAATAAGTGCGCTCCTCCGATGATTGACAAAATCCCGCAGGTCACTCCGACAACCATCAGAATGATTCCGACTGCAAGATTGCATGCACCGATGACTCCCATGCTGCGGTATACTTTTTCTTCCATCTTACAGGCCTCCTTATTTTACTCCGTACTGTTCATAATATGCGTCAATTGCTGCTTTTAATGCATCATCTATCACAATCTTTCCCTGGCAAGGCTGATTATAAAGATGCTCTACAACTTCCTCCATTGTAACAATCGCCGCCGTATCAAATCCATACAGGTCTTTTACTTCGTCCAGCGCACATTTCTCGCCGCCTTTCCCTACTTCCATACGGTTCAGAGATACCATCAGTCCTTTGATTGTTACATCTGCAGCACCTTTGACCTTCGGCACGGTCTCTTCCATGGATTTTCCGGATGTCGTTACATCTTCGATCATGATCACACGGTCACCGTCTTTTAACTGGCTTCCAAGGAAGCTTCCCTTGTCTGCACCGTGGTCTTTTTCCTCTTTTCTGTCAGAGCAGTAACGTACTTCTTTTCCGTAAAGCTCACTGTATGCAATCGCTGTTACAACGCTGAGCGGAATCCCCTTGTAAGCCGGCCCAAACAGCACGTCAAAATCATCACCGTATGTGTCGTGGATGGCTTTTGCGTAGTATTCTCCAAGCTTCTTTAACTGAGATCCTGTCACATAAGCTCCTGCGTTCATGAAGAACGGAGATTTCCGTCCGCTCTTTAATGTAAATTCTCCAAATTTGAGCACATCGCTCTCCACCATAAATTCGATAAACTCTTTCTTGTATGCTTCCATCTCTTTTCAAACCTCCGTGTTTGTGGACTTTTTCATCCAGACTCTTTATTTTTATCCTTCTGCCCGTCATCATCAGGCAGCAACGGTTAAATTCTTTTCAATTCTAACATACTCCCTGAAGTTTTTCAATTCCCAGGGGCCTCCATATCAGATTTGATATCCGGTTATTTTCTCGTATAACTCATCGTGTATTCTACTTCCCCGGTTGCTTCATCCACACCTTCTCCGGCAATCCGGAATCCTTCTCTTTCATAAAACGCTGCTGCACCCTTGTTTTTCCGATAGACATGCAGCGTCAGTTTCGGATGCGTTTTTTTGACCTCATCGAGAAGCCTCTTTCCGATCCCGCGGGAACGGAATTTCTGTTCCACGAAGATTCCTGCAAGGTAGTCTCCCTGAAGTCCGGCAAATCCTCTTACAGCCTGCTCTTCCTCATACACGAAGATCTCCGCCTGCAAAAACTGCTTTTTGACCTCCGGAAGGTTTTCCTCCCAGTATTGCTTCGGCACAAACGGGTGTGCCTCTTTATTTCCACTTAACCAGACTGCTGCCACCTGGTCAAGATCCTTTTCTTCCATCATGCGAATCATACCGCTTTCCTCCTTCTTCCTTTCTTTTTACAGAGAAGTTGAAAAAGAAAAGGCGTACCTTTACGATACGCCAGACTCTTTCTTTTTGGTATTTCGATCTTCTTTCGTTTTTCCAAAATCAAATGTTATTTGACAATGCCTGTCATGTCGGCCACGGTCTGGAATCCATTCTTGTCCATGTACGCCGCAATGCCTTCTGCGATTTCTTCTGTCGCCTTTGGATTGAAGAAATTCGCTGTTCCGACTGATACGGCACTTGCTCCCGCAAGAATAAATTCCACAGCATCTTCCCAGGTACTGATTCCTCCCATACCGATCACAGGAATCTTCACGGCGTTTGCCACCTGATATACCATCCGCACTGCCACCGGTTTTACAATCGGTCCGGATACTCCTCCGGTTTTATTTGCCAGTACGAACTGTTTCCGGTTAATATCGATCTTCATGCCGGTCAGCGTATTGATCAGGGAAACCGCATCGGCTCCACCCGCCTCTACCGCTTTTGCCATCTCCGTGATGTCCGTCACGTTCGGGCTTAACTTCATGATGACCGGCTGTTTTGCATATTTCTTTACCGCCTTTGTAATTGCTTCTGCCGCCTTTGGATTCTGTCCGAAAGCGATTCCGCCCTCTTTGACGTTCGGACAGGAAATGTTGATCTCCAGCATATCCACATCTTCGGACGCAAGCCGTTCCACGACTTCACAGTAATCTTCCTCGGAACGTCCGCAGACATTCACAATGATATTGGTGTCATACTGACGGAGGAACGGAATATCCCTCTCACAGAAGACATCAATCCCCGGATTCTGAAGTCCTACCGCATTCATCATACCGCCGTAGACTTCCGCCACTCTTGGGGTCGGATTGCCTTCCCATGGAACATTGGCAACACCTTTTGTCGTCACAGCACCAAGTTTGTTCAGATCTACGAATTCACAGAATTCCGCACCGGATCCGAAGGTTCCGGAGGCTGTTGTAACCGGGTTTTTCCACTCTACTCCCGCAATCGTTACTCTTGTATCTGCCATTATAATTCCACCTCCGTCGAAAGAAATACCGGACCGTCTTTACAGATGCGCTTGTTGTGCACATGGCTGTGATGATCGACTTCCTTTGATTTGCACACGCAGGCAAGGCAGGCGCCGATTCCGCATGCCATTCTCTCTTCCAGAGAAATGTAGCACGGAATGCCTTTTCCCTCCGCATAGTCTTTGATTGCACGGAGCATCGGTGTCGGTCCGCATGCATAGATAATGTCCGCATCCAGCTGATTTTCACGGATCGCATCCATCACGTTTCCTTTTGTTCCTACACTTCCGTCCTCTGTGGAAATATATACGGTTCCATTTTGTTCAAACTCTTCTTTCAGGAATGTCTGCGCATCCCGATATCCCACGATGATCTGCTTTTCGCAGTCAATCTGACGGGAAAGTTCGAGAATCGGAGGTACACCGATTCCGCCTCCCATCAGAAACGCTTTCTTTCCTTTTGCCGCCTCAAGAGGAAAGCCGTTCCCAAGAGGTCCGATGACCGGAAGTGTATCTCCCGCTTTCATTTTGGAAAACTCTTCTGTTCCGGTATTCTCTCCTGTTACCCTGTATACGACCCGGAGCATTCCCTGCTCCCGGTCGATCTCACAAATACTGATCGGGCGCGGAAGCAGTTTGCTTCCATCGTTTGTGTACATGGAAATAAACTGACCCGGCACTGCACTTTCGGCCGCCTTCGTCTTAATCCACATACTGAAAATTCCATCTGCCAGCTGTTCCTGAGAATGAATCACTGCCAGTTCTTTTTCTCTTTCTGCCATCTCTTCTTTTCCCCTTATCCGGTATTATCTGTTGTTCAGTGCCTGACTGATATCCGCAATCATATCTTCTACAGCCGCTCTGGAAGCATCTCCAAAATTCTCGGCTCCAAAACGTGCGTATTTCTCCTGCTTGTAGGCCGCGATAATGCCTCTGGATGAATTGACAATTGCTCCAAGACCGTCCTCGTTAAAGAAGTGTACGAGATCCTTGCCCTGTCCGCCCTGTGCGCCGTATCCCGGTACCAGAATATAGGACTTCGGCATAATCTTGCGGAGCACTTTTCCCATCTCTGGGTACGTTGCTCCTACAACCGCGCCGATGTAGCTGTACTCATCTCCCATGCATCCTTCTCCCCACTGGGCAACTTTTTCTCCAACCAGTTCGTAGAGCGGACGTCCGTCGATCAGCTGATCCTGGAATTCACCGCTTGACGGGTTGGATGTTTTAACAAGAATAAAGAGACCTTTCTTTTCTTCTTTACAGACATCGATAAACGGATTGACTCCGTCAGAACCAAGATACGGATTGACTGTCACAAAATCCTCGTCAAACGGGGCGTAGGATCTGCTTCCCACCTGTACCTTTCCGATATGTCCTACCGCATAGGCTGCGGATGTAGATCCGATATCCCCTCTCTTGATATCTCCGATAACAACAAGCCCTTTCTCCTTGCAGTAATCTACTGTCTTTTTAAATGCCGCAAGTCCCGGAATACCGAACTGCTCATACATGGCGATCTGCGGTTTCACTGCCGGAATCAGATCGTAAGTCTTGTCCACGATCTCTTTATTGAACTGCCAGATTGCTTCCGCAGCTCCTTCCAGTGTCTCTCCGAATTCTGCAAATGCTTTTGCTTTTACCTGATCCGGAATATAATTCAACATCGGATCCAGTCCTACTACGATCGGTGCATTTGTTTTCTTAATGTTTTCCACTAATTTGTTAATCATACTCTCTACTCCTGTTCCTCATATGCTTGATTTTTATAGACAACATTTCCGTCTACCAGTGTGTATTTGACATCTCCTTTGACCTTCCATCCGTCAAACGGAGTATTCTTCCCTTTCGAGAAAAAGGTGTCCGTATCGATCTCATACTCTCTGGACGGATCGAAGACAACCAGATCCGCGATCTTTCCCTCGGATACAGAACCTTTGTCCTTCAATCCCAGAATTTTTGCCGGCGCAAAACTCATCCGCTCTGCCATCTGCATCGGCGTAAGCACACCTCCCTCGACAAGCTCTGTATAAGTCAGCGCCGCGCTGGTCTCCAGTCCTACAATTCCAAACGCCGCCTTTCTCATCGGTACGTCTTTCTCCTCAACGGAATGCGGGGCATGATCCGTGGAGATGGCCTCCATGACTCCTTCCTTCAATCCCTGGCGGAGCGCTTCCACGTCTTCCATCTCCCTAAGAGGAGGATTCATCTTGAACCGTCCATGGTCCTCCGTAATATCATCGGTGGAAAGGGTAAAATGGTGCGGGCAGACTTCTGCTGAAACAGAAATGCCTTCCGCCTTTGCCATCCGCATCAGATCCACCGTGCCCTTTGTGGAGCAGTGGCACAGATGCAGGTGTACTCCGGTATCCTTTGCAAGAAAAATATCACGAGCGGTGATAATGTCCTCAACGGAATTGGTGATTCCCGGAAGCGAAAGCTCCTCGCTTCTCTGACATTTGTTCATCACGCCGTCCTCTCCGGTATCCGGATCCCGGCGCAGATCGATCTCCTCGCAGTGCGCAAAAATCAGAAGTCCGTACTTTTTCGCAAGTTTCATTCCCTCACGGTACAGTGCGGAATTCATGACTGACTTTCCGTCCTCGGAAAGTGCCATGCACCCTGCTTCTGCCATTCCTTTGATATCGGCAAGTTCTTTTCCCTCTTCTCCTGCCGTGATTGCTCCAAGCTGGATGATATTCACCGGCGACTCTTCCTTTGCCCGGCGGTGTACTTCCTCCACCTTTTCTTTCGTATCAATCACCGGTTTTGTATTCGGCATGGCGCATACTGTTGTTACCCCGCCCCGGGCAGCCGCTTCGCCTCCTGTTTTCAAAGTCTCTTTATACGTCAGCCCCGGATCGCGGAAATGTACATGCAGATCGATAAATCCCGGCATCACGTAGCAGCCGGAAGCATCCAGCATCTGTACATCCTCACTTTCAAGGCATCTCTGTATTTCTTCTCTGGTTCCTACTTTTTTGATTCTTTCTCCGTCTACCAGAACATCACAGACCTGGTCTGTTCCGGTAAGCGGATCCAGCACATGTCCATTCTGAATCCATGTTTTCATTCAGTTTTCTTTCCTTTCTGCTTTTGCATATTCCTCATGCTCAAGTATATATCATATCTATCTTACCATAGGACATAAAAAAAAGGAATGAAAATATCATTCCTTTTCTGTTCCATCTACGGCATTTTGTACTGTCTCGACCGCTTTTTCCAGCTGATTGTCCGTCTGATCATCCGCTGACTTTTCCACAACAATATCCGGGGTAATTCCTTCTCCATGGATATTTCGGCCGTCCGGCGTAAAATACTGTGCCGTCGTAAGTTTTAAGCAGGAGCCGTCAGACAGGGAGTAGAGCGTCTGTACGATCCCTTTCCCGTAAGTCTGTGTCCCGATGATGGTTCCTGTCCCATAGTCCTGAACCGCGCCGGAAAAAACTTCAGAGGCACTTGCACTTCTGCCGTTCACAAGAACTGCGAGGGGCTTCGTAAACTGGTGCTCATCATCTGATGTTTTCGTGTCCACACGCTCCCCGTTTTTGTCTTCAGTATAGACAATTGTCCCCTCAGGGAGAAGCAGATCAAGAATCTGACAAACGGTATCCAGATTTCCTCCCGGGTTGTCACGAAGATCCACGACAAGAGCTGTCATTCCTTCTTTTTCCAACGTTTCCAGTCCGTTCTGGAATTGTTCATAAGTAACACTGTCAAACTCGGTAATCTTAAGATATCCGACTCCGCCTTCCTTCATCTCGGTCTTTACAGTCCGGTTCTCCACAATCTTTCTTGTCATTTCCATATCAATACTGCTGCCATCTCTGCGTACAGTTACGGTGAGCTTCGTATTTTCTTCTCCTTTTACCAGATCTACAACATCTGAGAGGGACATTCCTGTCACGTCCTTTCCGTCTACCGACAGAAGGACATCTCCGTTTTTCATTCCTGCGTCCTCAGCCGGGGTGTCTTCGTAGACTTCCTGCACGGTAATCTCAAGTGTCTCCTGATCCTGTGCCATCAAAGCCCCTATCCCCGCATATTTTCCCTCGGTGGAAGCAAGAAGGTCTTCTGTCTCCTCCTTGTCATAATAGACCGAGTAGGGATCTCCAAGTCCCGCCACATAGCCTTTCAGTGACATATCCTGCAGATCTTCCTCTCTTACCTCATCCTCGTAGAGAAACTGATTTTCGATAATACTCTGTATCTCGGCAGCCTTCCTTGACGTGCCGGCACTGATTGCATCCGTGTGAAGACTGATCCTTCCCGTTGCTGTTAATCCTGCCAGCACAAGCAGTGCCGCCATAAACATCGTGAGGGCGCCGTAAAGCGCCCCCTTAAGTAAAATTCGTTTTTCTTTCCTTTGATCTTCCATCTGATCCCTTTCTGAGTCTGAAATTATAAGTATCTCAATGGATTCACCGGTGTTCCGTTTACATGTACTTCATAGTGAAGATGCGGTCCGGTTACAATTCCCGTCGCACCGATCGCCGCAATATTCTGTCCCCTGGACACCTTCTGTCCTGCACTGACATACACGGCGCTGCAATGCTGGTACCATGTCTGGATTCCATTTCCATGATTGACTACTACATAATTTCCACGTGCGCTGTTATAAGATGCCGTGACAACGGTTCCGGCTTCCGACGCATAGATCGGCGTTCCGGTCGCTCCGCCAAAATCGATACCGTCATGTCTGCTCGTCGCACCTGCCGTCGGAGCTGTACGATATCCATACCCGCTTGTGATCCGCGGACTTGCAACCGGGTAAGCCAGTGTACCGTTTCCGGACACATAGGAACTTCCCGCACTTGATGAACTTCCGGAAGAAGATGCGGCCTGAGCGGCTCTCCTTGCAGCTTCTGCTGCTGCCTTTCTGGCAGCTTCCGCTTCCGCCTGACGTCTCTTGGCCTCTTCGGCCTCCTTAATCAGCTGCTGAAGCTTTGCGGCATTTTCACCGATCTGCTGTTCCAGACTGGAAATCTGCACTTCCTTTTCCGCGAGAAGCTGGTTGACACTGTCACGCTTTGCGATCAGATCATTCTGTAGTGCCTTCAGCTCCTCTTCCTCTTTCTGAAGCGCCTTTTCTTTCTCCTCAATCTCCTTTGTCAGCTGTTCATACTTTTCCAGCATGTTTCTGTCGTACTCGGAGATTGTCTGAACATATTCTGCTTTATTCAGCAGGTCTCCCATACTCCTGGCACTTAAAAGGATCTCAATCAGGCTGGTGTTTCCGTTCTCATACATATATTTTATGCGAAGCTTCATCGCTTCATACTGGTCATTTTCCTGGATCTGGGCCTGCACAAGTTCATCCTGCGCTTTTTTGATCTCATCCTGCTTCTTTGTCAGCTTTTCCTCCGCTTCCTGCATATCGCTGATTACCTGATTCAGCTGACCGGCAAGTGAATTTTTCTCATTCTCCGCCGCTTCTTTCTGCTGCTGAAGCTCCTTTCCTCTCTGCTCGGCCTCTGAAATAGAATCAGCCTGCACAGGAACTGCGGTAAGTGAAAATATCATGATGCCCGCCATGAACGCAGCTGCCATATGTCTGGCTTTCTTTTTCAACATGATCTTTTGTCCTCCTTATGACTACGCGCGTAAGTGCTTCCGAATGGTGATAAAACTTCCAAGGAATCCGATACCGGCACCCAGAGCAAGCCCTACCGGAAGCAACGTACGGTAAACATCCATGACAGGAATAAAATCAATAATATTGTTCAGAAGACTGAATCTCGTCATAATATACTCTACTGCCTTATTATACATGAAGTAGAGAAGAATCAGAGGAATAATCGCTCCCACGATTCCGATGATAAGACCTTCGATTACAAACGGCGCCCGGACAAACCCGTCCTTCGCACCGATATATTTCATAATGGCAATCTCTTCACGCCGTACCGTCACACCCATTGTAACTGTGTTGCTGATCAGGAATACGGATACAGCAAGCAGGATCGCGATAATCGCAATGGATACATACCAGATCAGGGAGTTCAGTCTTGTCAGTGTCTTGGCAACAACGTCAGATTTGTTGACATTGCCGACTCCCTCCAGACTCTGTGCATGCTCTACGATATCCTGCTGTTTTGAGACATCGCTCATATACACCTCATAGTGATTGGAATTGATCAGCGGGTTGTCATCAGCAAATCCCTCTGCCGCATCTTCATTGCCTGCAAAATAATCTTCCTGGAACTCTTCCCATGCCTGTTCTCCTGAGACGTACTCTACTCTCAGGACACCGTCCTGCTGTTTCAGGTCATCTCCGATGGCCTGAATCTGCTCTTCGGAGGTGCCTTCATTAAAGAAAACTGTAATCGCAACCCCTTCTTCTGCCTTCTGAACCATGTAATTGAAGTTCATGACGATCGCAAAGAAAAGGCCAAACACGAAAATACATGCTGCCATCGTTGCAACAGAAGCAAGTGAGAACAGCTTGTTACGGAAAATGTTCTTAACCCCCTGCTTTGTCGAATATCCTATTGTACTAATTTTCATTATTATACCCACCTTTTTGTTCGTCGCTTACAATAACGCCCTTCTTCATTGTGATAACGCGTTTTTTCATCTCGTTTACGATTTCCTGGTTGTGCGTCACGACAAGGACCGTCGTTCCACGGTCATTGGCCTCCTCAAGAAGCTTCATGATCTCCCATGAATTGGTCGGGTCGAGATTTCCCGTAGGCTCATCCGCCAGCAGGATCGCAGGCTCATTAACAATCGCTCTTGCAATGGCCACCCTCTGCTGTTCCCCTCCGGAGAGTTCTTTCGGAAACGCTTTATATTTCTGCGCCAGTCCCACAAGCGACAATGCTGCCGGCACTTTCTGCTTGATAATACGCGGTGATGTCTCTGTCACGCGGAGAGCAAATGCAATATTCTCATAGATATTCCGGTCTTTCAGAAGACGGAAATCCTGGAATACAACCCCCAGATGTCTCCGGTACTGAGGTATCTTTCTGTGTTTCAGACGGTTCAGGTTCTGGCCGTTGACAATAATACTGCCGCTGGTCGGATCCAGTTCCTTTAACAGTAAACGAATCAGTGTAGATTTCCCGGAACCACTGTCACCGACAATAAATGCAAACTCTCCTTTTTCAATCTTCAGGTTTACACCATTGAGCGCAGCAATCCCTTTGGAATACTCCTTCGTTACTTCCTTAAATTCAATCATAAGTCTCCTCCTGCTAATTACTGATACTCCTTGTAATCTGGCTGCCTTTTAGTATTCCTGTGTCTCCATATACTTCATGTATTTGACTACCATCAGCGCAATCTTGAAAGTAATGGCATCCTCGAACACACGAAGATCCAGCCCGGTGCTCTTCTGAAGCTTGTCAAGACGGTATACCAGTGTATTTCTGTGGATATACAGCTGTCTCGATGTCTCAGATACATTCAGGCTGTTTTCAAAAAACTTGTTGATTGTTGTCAGCGTCTCCTCATCAAAGTCATCCGGGGATTTTCCCTCAAAAATCTCCCTGATAAACATCTTGCACAGCGGAATCGGAAGCTGGTAGATCAGCCGGCCGATGCCAAGCGCGCTGTATGCAATGATATCCTTCTCCTCAAAGAAGATCTTCCCGACATCCAGAGCAAGCTTTGCCTCTTTATATGATTTTGACACTTCCTTGATATCACTTACGATCGTACCGTATGCGATATGAGCCCCCTCTTCGCCTTCTGATTTTAACATAGAAAGCATCTCTTCGGCAACCTTTTCCATCTCGGCATAGCCTTCTCCCGCGGAAAGCTCCTTTACGACAATAATATTCTTTTCGTCTACGGCCGTGATGAAATCTCTTGTCTTTCCACCAAAAAGAGTACGAACATTGTCAAGTGCATTCGTATCTTTATCGTGAGAAGTTTCAATAATAAAGATAACACGTCTGACGTCAGTGTCAATATGCAATTTTTTGGCACGGTTATAAATATCCACCAGAAGAAGATTATCCAGCAGAAGATTTTTGATAAAATTATCTTTATCAAACCGCTCTTTATATGCGACAAGCAGATTCTGAATCTGGAATGCCGCAATCTTTCCGATCATATATACGTCGTCATTTCCTCCGTTTGCAAGAAGGATGTACTCCAGCTGATGTTCGTCAAAAATCTTGAAGAACTGATATCCCTGGATCACCTGGCTGTCGGCCGGAGATGCTACAAAAGAAAGTACCGCATTCTCATAATCGCCGTTTTCAGGGAATGTCGATGCCAGCACCTTCCCATCGATATCCATGACACATAAATCAATTCTCGTTATTCCCTTTAATCCTTCAATGGTATTCTGTAGTATCTGGTTTGATATCATTCCGACTCCTCTTTTCTCCATTTTTTGTATGCAATTTTCACAATCGCATTGTTCTTTTCTTTCGTTTTCTAAAACTCACCTATGTTATATACTAATATAAATTCACAAAAAAAGAAAGAGGAAATAGCATTTTTTTATGCATTTCCTCTCCCCGCATCCGGTCTTTCCACTGCATGACTCTGTGCATTGTGACGAAATTACTGTTTGCTTCCCGACTGCCCCTGCTGTTCCTTTTCTTTCCTTTTTATTTCCGATTTCAGTTTGAATTTTACAAAAAAATCCTGCAGTCGGCTTTTTTTATTATTTTTCTGTTGTATATTCTTAATTACTTCACCAAGGCCCACCCAGATTCTGGCATCCAGCACAGACTTGTTCTCGCCAATAAAATCTTCCTGAAGCGGAGATGGAAGCACGGAAATGATACAGTCAATCTCAGCTCCATTGATCTTATTGACAATCATATCACTCACTCCGGGCCTGTCCTCAACGATCTCGGCACCGGAAATCTCAATTCCGGAATAGTACCGCTCCAGATACTCCCTCAGAATTTCCTGTTTGTCGTCTCCCGGCGCCAGCAGAAATACTTTCCGACGATCCTTTTTCAGATATCTGAGAAACATCTTGACAAACAGATTCGTTTCAGCCTCCCGAAGAAGCGTCCTGTCTTCCACCCCCGACAACTCCAGAAGTGTCCTGTCTCCCACGACAAGAAGATCCATCTGTGCAATCTTCTCCCGAAGATCACCTGTTTCTGTCAGTTCGATTACTGAACTTCCGGCCAGGATCTCTATAGTACTGATCGGTTCCGTTTCCATATAGCGGATTGCTTCCTGCATTGCCTCTTTTGCTGTATATCCGTCTAATTGTACGCCTAAAACCTCAAACTTTTCACACATACTATCACCTATCATTCCTAACCGGGCAATTATAGCAGACCCCCAGCCGAATTTCAACAATTCTCACAAACTCTTCACACAAATTAACACTTTTGTAAAGCTACAAGCCAGGGGCCCAGGAACATTGGACGACGGAAAGCAAACTCGTTTGCTGGACGGCGTACATATGTTTCTGGGCGTATGGCGACAGCCATCAAGCGAGGAAATCGGTCATTTCGCTTCCCTCTTCCATTTCCCCTCCCTCCGATTTCCGAGCTTGCCCCCTGGCGTATTTCCATTCACTCCCCGGTTTTCTTTTCCCTCCTCCTTCGGTTCACCATTCCTCCGATTCTCCCTGTCTCCTTCGAGGATAGAGACTTCCATCCGTCATTCATCACCCGGTCCAGAAGTCCAAGTTCTTCCGCAATCTCGTATTTTAACTTTTCCTCTTCTGTCAGTTCGCTTAAGTTGATTTTCTTTTCTTTTTTCTGAGACATAAAAATACCCTCTCCTTTCATGGAGAGAGTATTTCCATCCTTTTCCTTCTTTATACGCCTTCCGGACGCTCCGGCATCACAACGGCCGCGATGAAATATCCCAGGACTCCTGTCCCGAAACTTGCGCAGGTAAACAAAACGTATCCCAGCCGTATGATGGTCGGATCAATGTGGAAATATTCTGCCACACCTGCACACACTCCGCAGAGCAGCCTGTCATGATTTGAACGGTATAATCTTTTTTCCGGTTCCATATCTTCCATTCCTCCTGTCCGTTTATCTGAGTTCTCCGTTTCTTCCCGAATTATTTAAATACAATTTCGATGCTTCCTGCCATACAGTCAGCTTTGATCTTTTTCCCTGTTCCATGGTCCTGATCATAGTTTTCCTGAAGTCCCGAAGCAACGGATTCACCGTCGATACTGATATCTCCTGCACTTACCTTCATCTTATAATCGTATTCAGACCGGTCCCCGGAAAGTTCGAGTGTAATGCCTCCTGCATTACAGGAAACGTCTGTATCGGACGGGCTGTTCCCTCTGCTCAGTTCTACACTTCCTGCATCACATTCAATCTCTATCTTCCTTGCCGAAAATGTATCTGCCTCTACAGCTCCAGCGCCAACATCGAGATCCAGCTTCTCGCATCGAATCTCCTCAAACCATATAGATCCTGCACCGGCATATCCTTTTACCTTATCAAATTCAATCTTCTTCGGTACAGTAATAATCACCGTAGCATCCGAGTCATCCTGCCAATGATTATTTCTTTCCTTTTCTGAGCGAACCACAAGTTTTGTCCCGTCTTTTTTCACTTCCAGCTCGGACTCCGTATCCACATCTCTTGTGTCAATCCGTATCTGACCGGACTGGTCCGTACTGGTCTTTACCTCGACTTTCATTGCTTCTGCCCGGATATCCAGACTTTGAATTCCCGAAAAACTCTTGAAATATACAGTATCTCCTGTTTTTTCGTGATGTTCTGTGTCATTTTCATGAAGCCATCTGACATACGGAAAAAAATCAGATGGTATTTCTGACCGGTCTATTCCGATCGCTGCTGCCGAAACACACATCCCCGCTCCCAGAACAGCCAGTATTCCACAAGTAATCAGAACACCTTTCCACCTCTTTCTCATACTATGCGCGCTCCTTTCCTCTGTAAAACAGTCTCCTTGTGACTCCTGTCAACACCCGGAAAATAGACGGAACCATAACGCAGCAGAGTCTGACGCTGAACACGGTAAGCAAAATTCCCGCGGAAAGCAAAAGAAGCCCGATTCCGCAGACGAGGAATCCTGCTGAAATTGAAGAAAACATTACTGTCACTCCTGCCACTGCCATCGCCACTCCGCAAACCGCAATGCAGAATGAAAAAATAACAAAAGCAAAAAAGATTCCGAAGGCTCCTGCAATCAGTCCAAAAAGCCCTGCTACAGCTCCGCCGACGATTGGAATCACGACAGGAAATCCTACACAGATAATAAGTATGATCAAAATGATTTTTAATGTCCTGCTGGTCCAGGGCCTCCTCTCCGGCTGCCCGTCTCCGTATCCGCGGTACGACTCCTCTTTTCCCGTGTAACCGCTGCTTGTCGTATAGTCAGCCGGCACCTCTCTGTCGTCGTACCGGCTCTGAAAAAATCCATTCTCAGCGTACGCATCCCCTGCATCTTCCCCTCTTAATCCTTCCCGGATCATCAGGGCAACTTTCTCCGGACTTCCCAGTTCTTTTATGATCTGTTCCTCCATCTCCGGTCCTGCATCCGCAAAATAGTCTTCATAATACTGGACGGCCTCTTCCCGCTCTTCTTCTGAAAGATCGCCGAGAAGTATTCTCAATCTTTCCAAAAACTCCTGACGATTCATCAAATCATTCCTCCCTCAAAAATATCAGTAATCTTTTTTGAATATTTCAGCCACTCGGATCTGTACAGCTCCAGCATGACCGCTCCCTTGTCAGTTACTTTATAATACCGTCTGTTCCTTCCGTCATACTGTCTGTCGTAGACCTCCAGGCACTCATCTTTCTGCAGTCTGCGAAGCACCGGGTAGAGTGTGGATTCGGAAATGTCAATCGCCTTTCTGACATCCTGCGTAATCTTATAACCGTATGTCCCCTCTTCTTCCCGCGATACAACCGCCAGCACAATTGCATCCAAAAGGGCTGCTCCGGTATTAAAAACCATAGCCTCACTTCCTTTTATATGCCGGGGTATCCTCCCCGAAACTTATTGACTCCTATATCATATCGTTTTCTATATTATACGTCGCATAATATTGTACGTCAATGAATTTATATAAAAGAAATGCGAAAGATTTTCTGAAGACTGCCACAAAGGACTTTTCTGCAAAATAAAAGAGAACCCCGTTTCCAGGATTCTCCTGTCTTCTATCCCCGCACCTGAACTGCAATCATTCTTCCAAGACATACACCTGCCAGACAGCAGATTACACTCAGGGCAATATAAAGTCCTCCGCTCAGCATTTTTCCCTGTTCCAGAAGCGTCCAGGCTTCCAGCGAAAATGTGGAAAATGTGGTAAAGCCTCCGCAGAATCCGGTCTTCCAGAACCATGCGTGTCTTTTTGACACATCAGGATCCTCCCCCGCCAGTATTCCTGCCAGAAAACCGATTACCACCGCGCCCAGCAGATTGGTCAGGAAGGTCCAGACCGGAAAATCTCCCCTGACCGGCAGAAGACTCAGTGCGTACCTTGCCGATGCGCCAAGTGCTCCTCCCAGCGCCACATAACAAACTCCCGGCATCTTAACCTTCCTCCTTTTCCTTTTTCAGTGGGGTCCGTATAAACGGCTCTTCTACAGCCGGATCCAGAAGCTTTTCATAGGCTCCGGTTTTCCGGTAGGCATTCCCCCATGTTTCGTTTTTCCGGTACTCCCGGATCTCTTCTATAGGAAACTCCGCCATCAGAATCCCCTCCTCCTCCGATGCCATCAGAATTGTCGGATCCTGATATCCATCTTCACCGAACACAACCGGAGAAAACGCACAGGACTGTCCCCATCCCCTGCCCGGATAATTGGCCATGGCAATTCCGGTCATATTTTCAAAGGCACGTGCCTCCAGCTGGTGCAGGCGGGCGGGATTCATGTCGCAGGCATTCGGCACAAGAATCAGTTCTGCTCCTTTCAGCATGAGAACCCTTGCACTTTCCGGAAATTCTCTGTCATAGCAGATCATGATTCCGATCCGGACACCGTCAAATTCTGCGGTTTCAAATGACGTTCCGCTCTGTAACAGCGCCTCCAGGGAAAAGTCACACGTATGTACCTTGGCATATCGAAGAAGGATTTCTCCTTCTCTTCCTATCAGAAATGCTTCATTCTGCGGTCCTTTTTCCCCTTCATACATACCGGTGATCACTGCGCCGACGGAGAGCCGCTTTGCCGTCTCCCTGAGTGTCCGGATATAGGCACTGTCCTCTCCAACCGCCTGAGAAATCCATGCCTTTCGCTCTTTTTCTCTTTCTTTCTGAAAGGGATCATCAAATGCCTCCGGAAAAGGCGGCGCATATCCAATCGACCACATTTCCGGGAAAAGCACCAGATCCGCGCCTGCCCGCCCGGCTTCCTCCATATAACGGACAGCCAGATCCAGATTTGCTTTCACATTATTCGGCACTGCCTTTTTTTGTACCAGTGCAATTTTCATTTCTTTTGCTCTCCTTTATCGCGGAAGGATTCCGTACACAACTGCCGCCTGTAAAACAACAGAGAGCGGTACCAGAATCCGGAATTTCCATTTTTTTGTCTTATGGTGAAAAACGGTCATGCCTAAAAGAGCTCCCGCCCCTCCAAGGCAGAAGGCACTTCCAAGGAGCGCTGCCTCGGAAATCCGCCATCTGTCATGCTTTGCTTTCCATTTATCAATTCCGTACAATATCAGTACGATTACGTTCCAGGCCGCCATCACCAAAAGCAGGTACTGCCAGATCATCGCTTCCTCCTATACTCTGATCTCCTTTCCAAGTGCAAAGGAATAGATCAGTTTTTCTTTTACATGTTTTCCAAGACTCTTTTCCAGAGCTTCCTGATAGTATTCCAGCTGAATACGGTAACGCCCTGTCAGTTCTTCTTCCGTTCTGACACGGTCAGTCTTATAATCGAGCAGGACGATTTCCCCGTCTTCCTCGAAAAACAGGTCAATAATCCCCTGCACAATCAGAAGTTCTCCACTTTTTTCTCCGCCGTTTTCCGGATAAATCCGGTCTGCTTCCACGCCAAGCACAAACGGCTGCTCTTTTTTCAGCTTTCCGTTCTGTGCCGCTTTCTGCATCCGGGCCGCACAGTCCGACTGTAAGAACTTCAGAATGTCTTCTCTTTCCACAGCCCCGGCGGATGCCTCATCGATTTTTTCCGCTTCCACGAACTGCCGGATTTCCTCTTCCAGTGTTTCCATGGTATAGGATTTTCCAAAATCCAGAAGTTCCAGAATCCGGTGGTAGGCTGTTCCTCTTGCCGCTCCCCGGATCTTCGTTTCCCCTTTCCGGAATTTTGGGATGATCTCTTCTTCCGGCTTCTCAAACATACGGACACTTTCCTCTTCTTCCGGCTGCGGCTCATGCGCCGCCCGTTTCAGTTCCGATACAGAAAACTTTCTCTTCCACCGGCTTTCCTCTTCATACGGATACCGGAAGAGATAGCTTTCCATCAGATGATTCCGGATTTCCTCATCATAGAGCTGCTCCGGATCAATGGCTTCGATATCCTCCCTGCGGATCTGTTTTCTTTCTTCCTCCATCACGGATTCCATCAGCACGTCTTCTTCCGTCAGCATTTCTACACGAATCGGCACCTTCTCTGACCATTCTGGATCATCTAGCCGGACCAGCGCCGGAATCAGGAAGTCCAGATAGCTTCCTGCCTTTTGCAAAAGCCCGAAGGAAAGCTGCCGCTCTGTCTGGCTTTTCACCCGCTCATACTGCTTTTGCTTTTCCCCGGCATGTTTCAGAGTTCCGGTGATAATAAGCTTTTCCTTTGCTCTTGTAAGTGCCACATATAAGACACGGAGCTCCTCTCCCAGATTTTCCAAACGCGTTTCATTCTGGATCATCTTTTTCAAAAAGGACGGGGCCTGCATCCGCTCTTTTAAATAAACCGCATCCACACCGATCCCCAGATCCTGATGGATAACCACCTTTCTCTGGATATCCTGGGTGTTGAATTTCTTTCCCATTCCGGAGACAATCACGATCGGAAATTCCAGACCTTTACTTTTATGAATACTCATGAGACGCACCGTGTCCGCCATCTCATCGCTTGTATTGGCTTCCCCGTAATCGACCTGATATTTCTGCAGCTGCTCCACGTACCGCAGGAAATGAAATAGTCCTTTGTAACTCGTGCTTTCATACGCTTTTGCCTTCTCGATCAGCATATCCAGATTCGCTCTTCTTTGTATGCCGCCCGGCATGGCAAGGACATAGTCCCGGTATCCGGTTTGAGATACAACCTGCTCCAGCAGTTCATGAATCGCTGTGTACGGCACCTGTTCCCGAAACTGATGTACCTGTTCAAAAAACGCGACAAGTTTTTCCTCTTTTGTGTCCCTCGCAAAATCTGCCGCCGCCTGATAAAACGGCTCTTCCGGATACGCGCACCGGATCCTTGCAAGCTCCTCATTTGTCAGTCCGCCAAAACAGGAGGAAAGCACTGCCGCAAGCGGAAGATCCTGCTTTTCATTATCCAGAATTTTCAGATAGTCTAAAAGAAGACTGATCTCCCTTGTCTGGAAGTATCCTTCCTTTGTCCCGCAGAATGTCGGAATTCCTTCCTCATTCAGCACCTTCGAAAAGACATCCGTCCACCCTTTGAGGCTTCGGAGAAGAATCACGATATCTCTGTAGGATGCCTTTCGATAGACACCGGTCTCCTTGTCCAGCACCTCCGTATTTTTCAGAAGCTCCTTGATCCGGGCCGCCACAGCCCGCGCTTCCAGCTCTTTTGCCTCCAGCGACTCTCCCTCTTCGATCAGCAGGATCTCCGTATCAAATCCTTCCTTTTCCTCGAACTGTGCCCCCACGTACAGGGCCGCCTGCTCGTCGTACTCCACTCTTCCAAGAGATACTGTCATGATCTGATAAAACAGGAAATTGACCGCATCCAGCACTTCCCCCCGGCTGCGGAAATTTTTGTGCAGGTCAATTCTGCGCTGGTCCCCCTCTCCGGCCGTCTCATAGGATGCGTACTTTGCCATGAAAAGTTCCGGCCTGGAAAGCCGGAACCGGTAGATGCTCTGCTTCACATCCCCTACCATAAAGACATTGTACTGCCCATGACTGATCCGTGAAATCTGCATCAGAAGCGTCTCCTGAATCAGGTTGCTGTCCTGATACTCATCGATCATGATCTCTTCGTATTTCTTCCGGTATTCCTCGGCGATTTCTTCTTTTTTCAGGATCCGGAGCGCATACTGCTCCATATCCCCAAAGTCAATCACACCGGCATTTCTCTTCTTTTCTTCAAAAGCCCGTCCAAACGCAATTGTCAGGCGCACAAGCTCCCCGGCAAACGGGGCTGCCTGTTCCATATCCTCTTTTAAATCCGCCTCGGTCTCATAGAAGAACTGTTCTTTCAGAGCGGACAGTTCCTTTTTAACCTGATCCCGCAAGGACTTGACAAATGCCGTCTTCTCCTCGGAAACTGATTTATCTTTATTCGCCGCAAGCCTTGCGAACGACGCCCCCGCAATCTGCTCCTGAAGCTCCCCAAAGGTCTCCTCTGACCGCAGAGAGCGGATCAGTCCGATATCCGAGGAAATCGTATCGGCATATGCGGCCGGTCCGTCCGGCTCCTCACACAGCTCTGCCGCGTAACGCAGTTCACTTTCCATATCCTCCAGCGTTGCCTTCGTATGCTCCACTGCCGCCTCAACAAACGGAAGCGTATCCCACGGTTCGCTTTTGACGGATTCATATCCTTCGATGCTGTCCAGAAGCCATTCTTCCGGATCCGGATTGCTTCGTGAAAACTCGTAGAGCTCCAGAATCAACTCCTCGACTTTTTTGTCGTCTCTTCCCGTTGATGCCATCTCCACAAAGTCAGTAAATGAGCTTTCCCCTTTTGCATACTCCTCTTCCAGAAGGTTTTCCATCACTTCCTGCATCAGAAGTTTTCGTTCTCCTTCTTCCAGCGTCCGAAACCCCGGCTCCAGATCAATCGTGTGGAAATAATCCCGGATCACGGACAGGCAGAAGCTGTGGATCGTCGTGATCTTTGCATGGTGGATGAGCGTTGCCTGCCGCTGCAGATGCGCATTGTCCGGATCTGTCTCCAGCTTTTTTTCAATGGCGCCGCGGATTCTCTCTTTCATCTCGGCTGCCGCTGCCTCTGTGAAGGTCACAACGAGAAGCTGATCCACATCGAGAGGATTTTCCCCTTCCGTCAGCCTGGTAATGATCCGCTCCACAAGGACAGCGGTCTTTCCGGAACCTGCCGCCGCCGAAACAAGAAGATTACATCCTCTGGCCGCTATGACCTGCTCCTGTTCTTTTGTCCATCCCATGATTCTCACTCCCCTTCCTGTTCCGAGAGTTCCTGCGCAATCAGCCGGAAAATCTCCTCCCGTTTCTTCGATACAAGGCTTCGGTATCCGCACCCCTCAATTCTCTCATCAAACCCGCAGATACTGTGGTACGGGCAGTAATCGCACCCGGTGCTCATCCCCAGTTCGTAAGGCTCCTTTTTGACATTTCCTTCCAGAATCTCTTCTTTAAGCTGCTTCGTCTTCCTCTTTGTATAAGAAGACAGAAGTCCGAATTCCGCCTTTGACGCGGCCCGGGAGGTTTTAGAAACGCTTCCGTCTTTGTTCCTTCCAAACGGCGCCGCAAGAGAACTTTTCGCTCCCGTATGATCCAGATGTCCGAGAACATCCGGATCGGAATTCACAAGACCATCGGGACGGAGCTCTTTTAACAGCTCCTCCTCGGCCTGCTCTTCGTCGGATTTCGGAACCATCGGATCCTTCATCTGATAATAAAAGATTCCCGCCGGAATTACTTCCTTATTCGGATGCTTTTTCCGCTCCAGCTCCAGGGCTGCATTCATGTAAACGGCGAGCTGAAGCTGAAGACCGTAATAAAATGACGTGATATCAAAGGACTTGGATCCGGTCTTATAGTCCGTCACTTTGACATAAACCTGATTCTCATCTTCGCACGTATCAATCCGGTCGATGACGCCTCCTTCAAACCGGACTTCTGTCCCGGTCTGCCGGAAATCTCCCATTTTCTGCTGACGAAGCAGGGCCCATACCGTCCGGTCCACAAGCCTCTTCATTCTCGTAATCAGATATTCCCGGCGCTTCGTACTGTAAAGCACGGTATTTTCATAATCAATGATACTTTCCTCCACGCAGGCGTCCACCATTTCCCGGCGCATCTCGTCGGTAATATCCGTAACCGGGATATCCAGCCTTTCCGCCTTTCCCGCAAAATGCTCCATTGCCTTGTGGAAAAGATTTCCCCAGTCCAGAGGTTTGAATTCATACTCCTGCCGCTCACTTAACCGCAGTCCATAGGCCATAAAATGTGCAAAGGCGCAGGATGCATACTTCTCCAGCCGGGTCACACCTTTATCGATTCCTTCCCGGTAAAGAATCTCTGCCGCCTTCTTTGAGAGACGGTCATCCGGTATCCGGTAAAAATGTGCCTCCATCACCTGTTCCAGAGTTTGACTGCGTTTCGAATCCTTTTTATACCAGGCATAAAGCTCCTGCCACTGCGGATCTTCCGTCTCCTCATTCTGAAGTCCCCGGATCAGAAGTTCCAGACCGTTTTTCCCGGTCAGTTCCGTCTCTTTCAGGGTCCGTTCCTCCTCCCGCGTCACAGTCAGACGTGGAAACAGCTTCTGAATATCCCGGATCAGATAAGACGGTCTGAGAGAAGTCCCGTCCGCCGCCACCGAAGCATAAGACAGGTACAGCAGTTCCTGTGGTTTAGTCAGCATCGTGTACAGATAAAATTTCTGAATATAGGCCTGTTCTTTCCCTCCGGCGGAAAGTTCCGTCCCTCCGGACCGGATTTTCTCCCGGTCATACTCGGAGAGCAGCCCGCCCGAGCCAAGCTGCCCTGGAAGGAAGCTGTCGTTTGCGCAAAGGAAAAACAGGGCTTTGATATCAGTAAGCCTCGTCCGCTCCATGTCCCCGGCCATAACTTCATCAATTCCCGGCGGAATGACACCGACTTTCGCTTCCTCGAGTCCGGCGTCCAGAAGCTCCCCGTATTCCTCCAGAGAAACCTTCTCCTCCCCGAGAAGCGCTACAAATTTATCAAACAGATCGATGACAATCCGGTAAACCTGAGAATACTCCTTTGCAAGGGCGGCCTCGCCGCTCTTCTCAAAAACCTGTTCCTGCTCCCGAACCTTCCCGTACATTCCTTCCTGCACGAGAAAATCATAAAGCGCTTCCGTAATGTCCCTTACCGTCTTTTTCTGTTGCCGCAACACGAAGACAAGGCTGTCCACCTTTTCGATAAACCGGACACGAAGATGATTGACTTTTGCAAGCTCTTCTTCGCTCATCCCTTTGCTTTTCCGGATCCAGGCGCCCTGCCACTTTTTGTATCCCCGGATTCCAAGGGCAAGCACATAGTTTTCCAGTGTGTCAACTTCCTCCATCGTAAATCCGCTAAGGCCCGTCCTCAGAAACCGGAATACGCTTTCGTAGGTAAATCCCTTCTGGATCATGGCCGTCACACTGCGGACGTATTCTACAAATGGATTTAACAGCACACTTCGTTTCTGGTCTGCAAATACCGGAATCCCGTATTCGGAAAAAATTGTCCGGATATCATCCGAATAAGCGGACAGATCCGGCACGATCACCGCAAAATCCCGGTATCTCCATCCCTTTGTCCGGACAAGGGAACGGATCTTTCTTGCTGCCGCTTCCACTTCCTGCCCCGGCGTTGCCGCATGGCAGATCCGGATCCGGTCCTGTTCTTCTTCGTAACGGGCCTTGCCGTAGCGGAAAAGATGTCGTTCCAGGAAGGCCATCGGAGCATTTTCACGGAACCGGTACGGAACCGCTCCCTCCATCCATACGGGATCGTTCACCGTAATCTTCTTCTCCCGGCAGATGGCAAGGAGCTTTGTCGTCATCTCTTTACTGAGAGAAAACAGCTGGTACGGTCCCTGATAAAGATAAGGATTCTCATTCTTCGGAATCGTCACTGTCACCCGGACCTCCTGACACACCTTGAGAAGCTGCTCCAGCAGCCGGTTCTGAACCGGGGTAAATCCGGTAAAACCGTCCAGCGCAATGATGCTGTCCCGCAGAATGGCAGACTGCGGCACCCTCTCGCAGAGCAGATCCAGAATCTCCTCTCTTGTGATATATTTTTCCTCCAGATAGGCATAGAAGCCTTCGTACACCTTCTTCAAATCAGAAAGCTTATAATAAAGCGAGGTTCCTTCCCCCGCCTGCTCCATCATCCGGTCAAGCTCTTCTTCTCCAATATCGTACTGGGTAAACTCGGAAATGACCGATTTCACTTCGCTGATATACCCCTGCCGCTTCAGATTTCCACGAAGGACAGTCAAATCGTCCTCATAATCCCCCGCAATCTTCCGGAGAATCAGATTTTTCCCCTCGTCATCCAGAACAATCCGGTCGTTTCCCCCGGTCTCTTCCATGACACGATAAGCAAGCCTTCCAAAACTTAACACATCAATATTCATGATCGCATGATTCGGGCTTGCCTCCACAAGATCTTTCTGAGTCTGCATGGAAAACTGCTCCGGCACGAGAACAATATAAGTCTTCTCCGGATTTGCTGCCGCTTCTTCTACTGTCTTCTGATATAGAGAATGGGACTTCCCTGAACCGGAACTCCCAAAAATAAACTGTAATGCCATGACATTCTCCTAATTCACTTTTCCGTACAGTTCTCTCGGAACGAATCCTTCAATATAGATTCCATCCGCCTGATACTCTTCTTTCGTCACTTCTCCGTAGGCGCGGATCATCTGAATCTTTCCTGCCTCCGCATACGGATAAAGACGCTTAATCTCCATTCTCTGTTCTCTGATCCAGTCTTCCAGAATCTCTTTCAGCGTATCCAGTCCCTGCCCTGTCTTTGCAGAGACCACGACTCTTGCATCCGACTTGAAATCCCGGATCAAAAGGTCTTCTCCTGCTTTGTCACATTTATTAAACACCGTGATCACGGTCTTGTTCAATACTCCGAGTTCTTCCAGTGTCTCATAGGTTACATACATCTGCTCATCCATCTGTGGATTGGACATGTCCGCCACATGGAGAATCACATCCGCATACTTTGCCTCTTCCAGCGTACTGCGGAATGCCTCGATCAGGTTATGCGGAAGCTTGCTGATAAATCCGACCGTATCGGTAAGAAGAATCTTCTGGCCTCCCGGAAGATTCAGCACTCTGGTTGTCGGATCCAGTGTTGCAAACAGCTTGTCCTCTTCCAGCACCGATGCACCTGTCAGTGTATTTAACAGCGTAGACTTTCCGGCATTGGTATATCCCACAAGCGCACAGACCGGCATATGGTTTCTGCTTCGCTGCTCCCTTGTCACCTCCCGGTGTCTGCGGACATCCGCAAGTTCCCGGTTCAGCTGGGCGATCCGGCTTTTGATCAGTCTCCGGTCCATCTCCAGCTTCTTCTCTCCCGGTCCTCTTGTCCCGATTCCTCCACCGAGCCTGGAAAGACTCTTTCCAAGTCCGGTCAGTCTCGACTGCCGGTATTTTAACTGGGCCAGTTCTACCTGAATCTTTCCCTCTTTAGTCGATGCTCTGGCCGCAAAAATATCGAGAATCACAAGCGTCCGGTCCATAATCTTACAGTCCAGCACTTCCTCCAGATTGTTGATCTGTGAGGGGCTTAGCTCATCATCACAGACAATGCCGTCCGCTTCCTTTTCCCATACAAGCCACTTTAACTCGTCGAGCTTCCCGCTTCCGATATAAGTCCCCGGGTGAACCGCGTCTCTTAGCTGGATCATCTGTCCTGCCACTTCCGCTCCCGCTGTCTTTACCAGTTCGCCAAGCTCATCCAGCGACTGCTCTGCCTTTTCCAGATCATCCAGAGCCGCCGCCACAAGAATTACCTTTTCCTTTTTCCTTCCTGTCTCAATCATTCATTTCCCGCCTGTGTTTCTAAAAACTCTGCCTCTTTTTTCACATCTTCATCATCCGGCCAGGTCTGAAGATATGCATCCGCCTTTGCTCTGGCTTCTGTATACTTTCCTGCCTTTTCCAGAGAGAAGATCTGATTGTAGGCCATTTCCTTTTTCAAATCATCCCCGGCGCCTTCCATCTGGCTGCCGGTCTCAAAAGAGTCTGCCGCTTTTTCATACTGGCCGCTCTGCATATACGAAATTCCAAGCAGATTATAAAGCTCCGGCGTTGCCTCGGCCCCTTTCTCAAGTGCCGACTCAAAGGCGGAAACCGCCTTGTCATACTGCTCCAGCTCGTAATAGCTGATGCCAAGCCCCCGGTATGCTTCCTGTTCCATATCGGAATCCTTCGAAGCTTTTTCAAAAGCCTCGGCGGCCTGCTCATACTTTCCCTCTTCAAGAAGGGATTTCCCTTTATCAATCTGTGTGGCACATCCTGTCATCGTAAATGAAAGCAGGCATGCCGCCATTATCATTCCAATTCGCTTTTTCATTTCCCTTATCACCCTTATCTTTCTTTATGATTCCCTGTTCTTATTCCAGAATGTGTTCCATTCCCTGATTCATAATTGTCTGGATATGATCATCCGCCAGCGAATAAAACACCGTCTTCCCCTCACGTCTGCTCTTAACCAGTTTCATCTGCTTTAAAATCCGAAGCTGATGCGAAATCGCAGACTGTGTCATATGCAGTACCTCCGCCAGATCACAGACACAAAGCTCTGACTGAAAGAGCACATAGAGAATCTTCACTCTCGTCGGATCTCCGAACACCTTAAACAGGGCGGCCAGATCATTCAGTGTCTCTTCCGCAGGCATCCGTTCCATGACCTTCTTGATACAGTCCCCGTGGATCTCGATACAGTCACAGCACTCTGTCTCCATACAATCAATTTTTCTGCTCATACATCATACTCCCTTTTCTTACATCGGCTCAATCTGCCAGTCCACAGGCTCTACCCCCTGTGCCTCCAGAAACCGGTTGGCCTGACTGAACGGCCTGCTTCCGAAAAATCCCCGGTATGCGGAAAGCGGACTCGGATGCGGGGCCTCCAGAATCAGATGCTTAGGATTGTGAAGCATGGATTTCTTCGCCTGGGCCGGTCTTCCCCACAGCATAAAGACGATCGGCCGGTCCTGCTCATTTAATTTCCGGATCGCCGCGTCCGTAAACTCTTCCCATCCGATTCCCTTGTGGGAATTGGCCTGATGCGCCCGTACTGTCAGTACCGTATTCAAAAGCAGCACTCCCTGCTTCGCCCATTTGGTGAGGCATCCGTGATTCGGGATCGTGCATCCCAGATCATCGTGAAGCTCCTGATAAATATTGACAAGAGAAGGCGGAATGTCCACTCCCGGTCTTACGGAAAAACAGAGCCCGTGTGCCTGCCCCTCTCCGTGATACGGATCCTGTCCCAGTATCACCACCTTCACCTCATGAAGCGGCGTCAGGTGGAACGCATTGAAAATGTCGTCCGCCGGCGGGAAAATCTGCCTCGTCCGGTACTCCTCGTTGACCGTCTGAAATAATTTTTTATAGTAAGGCTGTCTGAACTCCTCCTTCAGAGCATCCAGCCAGTCATTCTGAATTGCTGCCATGCTGCCTCCTCACATCAAAGTCTGACCGGGATTCCTTTGTCCCTCAGATACTCCTTGACTTCCCGGATCGTAAGCTCTTTATAATGGAACAGCGATGCCGCCAGAGCCGCATCCGCATGTCCCTCGCTGAACGCGTCATAGAAATGGGACAGCTCTCCTGCTCCTCCGGAAGCAATCACCGGAATCGACACCGCATCCGCAATCTGTCTTGTCACGTTCAGGTCATATCCTGCCTTCGTCCCGTCTCCGTCCATACTCGTCAGAAGAATTTCCCCTGCGCCGCGCCGCTCGGCCTCCATGGCCCACTCCACAGCATCCCGGCCGGTGTCGATCCTTCCGCCGTTTTTGTATACATTCCATCCGCTTCCATCCGCACGCTTCTTCGCGTCGATGGCGACCACCACGCACTGGCTCCCGAATTTGTACGCCGCGTCCGAGATCAGATCCGGAGTATTCAGCGCAGAGGAATTGATGGAAATCTTGTCCGCCCCGGCTCTTAAAATCGTCCGGAAGTCCTCCACTGTACGGATTCCGCCGCCAACCGTAAACGGAATAAAGACATTCTCAGCCACCTGTTCTACCATGTCAACGACTGTATTTCTTGCATCAGAGGAAGCGGTAATATCCAGAAATACCAGTTCGTCCGCCCCTTCTTTATCATAAACCTTTGCGACTTCCACCGGATCTCCGGCGTCTCTTAAATCTACAAAGTTGACTCCCTTTACAACCCGTCCATTGTTCACGTCCAGACATGGAATAATTCTCTTCGTAAACATCTGCTACTCCCCCTGTCTTTCTATGAAATTTTTCAGAATATGAAGCCCTGTCCCGCCGCTCTTTTCCGGGTGGAACTGGCATCCGAAGACGCTGCCCTTCTCCACCGAGGCATGAATCGTCACTCCATATTCGGCAGTTGCTTTTACGATCTTTGGATCTTTCGCTTTCAGATAGTATGAGTGGACAAAATATACATAAGGATTCTCCTCAAGTCCCTCAAACAGCCTGCCGTCCTTCGAACAGGAAAGAGAATTCCAGCCCATATGCGGAATCTTAAGCCCTTCCGTCTTCGGGAACCTGACAATCTCACCTTCTAAAATTCCAAGACCTTTCACGCCCGGACTTTCCTCGCTCTTTTCAAAAAGGACCTGCATGCCAAGGCAGATTCCAAGCAGCGGAATTTTCTTTTCTACCGCCTCTTTGATCACCTCTGTCAGTCCAAATGCTTCCAGATTGTGCATCGCGTCTCCAAAAGACCCGACTCCCGGAAGGATAATCCGGTCTGCTCCCAGTATCTCCTCTCGTTTTCGTGTGACAACCGGCTTCTCTCCAAGAAAATCAAGCGCCTTCTCCACACTTCTCATATTTCCTGCGTCATAATCAATCAATGCAATCATTGTTATCCACTCCTTATCTTTCTAAGTTTAACACACCCCTTTCAAAAAGAAAATGTAAAAATGCGGGACGCGCCCGCATTTTTACTTTTTGTCAAGTTCAAACCAGAACTGTACTCCGTTTTCATAATTTTTTACCCCGTAATTCTGATGGAAGGATTCCATGATGGCCTTGACAATCGAAAGTCCGATTCCATTTCCTCCATATTCTCTGGTTCTTGCCTTGTCCACTTTATAAAATTTCTCCCAGATGTGTTCGATATCCTCCTCCGGTATCGGCTCCCCTGTATTGAAGACGCTGATCCGTATCTTACCGTCCCGCTCTTCAATCCGGATATCCACGATCCGGTTTTCATTCACATGGTTCAGGGCATTGCTTACATAGTTTCGCACAACCTGTTCTACCTTGAACTCATCTGCCCATACAAAAACCGGCTCCTGGGTATTCATACGGATATCCGCTTCTTTCTGCTTTGCCATGATTTCAAGGCTCTGCACCACACCCCGGATCAGGCTTGTGATATCGATCCGTTCAAACTGGGTATCGTCTCTGCCCTGTTCCAGCTGGTTCAACGTCAGAAGGTTTTTCACCATCCTGTTCATCTTGTTGGCCTCATCAATAATGACATCGCAGTAAAACTCCATACTTTCCGGATCATCCGTGATCCCGTCTTTCAAACCTTCCGCATATCCCTGGATCAGTGCAATCGGTGTTTTCAGTTCATGCGATACATTCCCGATAAACTCTGTACGCATGGTCTCTACCTGTTCCTTCTTTTTGATGTCTCTTTGCAGTTCATAGTTGGCTGTCTTTAATTCGGAAATCTTGTCTTTCAGCTCATCTGACATCGTATTAAAACTTTCTCCAAGAATTCCGATCTCGTCTGCTCCGCCTCTTGTATATTTTGCGTCAAAATCAAGCTTTGCCATCTTTTTTGACAGCTCCGCCAGTTCCAGAAGCGGCTCCGAAATTCTTCTTGAGAAAAACCAGACAAGAATAATTCCAATCGCAAGAATCAGAATACCGATATAGAAAATAAACTGGTTGGAAATCGACACATTAGAGCGGATACTGTCAAGGGAACACCGCATCAGCAGATAATTGGAATTATCAAACTGTGCCCACATTTCCAGGTATTCCGCTCCGCTCATCACATCTCTCGCCCTTGTAATCAGGTAGTCCCCGCTGTCAAGCAGCGGCGGCTTGTTGCCGAGCACATAATCCTGAACCTGATCTATCAGGATGCTCACATCATAGACGTTCGCATACTGTACCCTCATGGAACTGTCAATCAAAAGGACGGAAACATTATTTCTCTCGGTCATACGGTTCAGTTTCAGCACTTCCGAGTCGTTTCCCAGAAGATCCTTCTCCTGCACCTTACTGATTTCCTTATAAATACTCACTAAGTCCGACCGTTTATTTGCCATATAGTACCATTCTGCAAATGTACCGTTTACAAACACAAGAAGAATCAGAAGAAAAAGAATCAGTCCGACAAAAATGAACATCATCTTTTTTCGGATAGAGAGCTTTGCTCCAAATTTTTTCATGATTTTGCAACCTCAAATTTGTAGCCCATCCCCCAGATGGTCCGGATATACTCGCCTTTGTCCCCCAGCTTGTTTCGAAGCTTCTTCACGTGAGTATCAATCGTTCTGGCATCTCCGAAATAATCGTAGTTCCATACATTGTTCAAAATCTTCTCTCTGGACAGGGCAATCCCCTGATTTTCCATAAAATAGGTAAGAAGCTCAAACTCCTTGAAACTTAAATCGACCGGATTGCCGTCAATTTTCACGATATGGGCTGCCTTGTCAATCTCAATACCTCCTGCAGAAACCGTCTGATCCATGGCAAGTCCGCTCGTCCTTCTTAAGAGCGCATTGACACGGGCCACAAGGATTTTCGGACTGAACGGCTTGGAAATGTACTCATCGACGCCAAGTTCAAACCCATTCAGCTCATCCCGCTCTTCTCCTCTTGCCGTCAGCATGATGATCGGAACTTTGGACTCCTTGCGGATCTCCCTGCATACTTCCCATCCATCCATCTTCGGCATCATCACATCCAGAATAATAAGTCCGATATCCTGATTATCGTAAAAAACATCCAGCGCATCCATCCCGTCTCCTGCTTCAAGCACCTGGAATCCGGCTCTTTCCAGGAAGTCTCTGACAAGCTTGCGCATTCTGCTTTCGTCATCCACCACCAGTATCTTAATATGCTCCATAAACAATTCATCCCTTCTTCTCGATAATCTATCTATTTTCTGTATTTTAACAGATAATTATGTCCTTTTTGTGTACAATCTTATTTTCTGCTTCCTTCCTCCGGACCGGTGCTGCATTTCAGAGTTTCCCCGTCACTTTCAAACACGATGGTTCCCTGAAGGTCGGTCCGGAAAACACCTGCCCCCAGTTTCTCCACCCGTTTCATGACTTTCTCATGTGGATGTCCGAACTCATTTCTGGTGCCGCAGGTTATCACGACAAAAGAAGGAGATGCCGCTTTTAAAAACTTCCATGAGTTGGCGTCCCGGCTTCCATGATGATTCAGTTTCATGACATCCGAGCGGATTGAGATCCCGGATTTCAGGATCTCTTTTTCGATTCTCTGACTGATGTCTCCGCATAAAAGGAAGCTGTGTACACCATTTGTCAGACGAATCCCGAGTGATGAATCGTTGATATCTTCATACTGTTTTTCAGAATCCGGCGTGATAAATACAAATCTGCCGCTTCCTATTTCATAGTTTTCCATAAACTCAGGATGTCTGATCTTTACGTCCGCTTCATCCAGCGCGGTAAGAACTTCTTGAAAGCTTTCTGTATCATACGTTTCTTCCGGAAGGAAACAGGTTCCCACCGGAAAGGTTTCAATTACAGCATCCATCCCGCCGATATGATCAATATGAGGATGTGTGGCAATGACATAATCAAGCTTTTCTACCCCCTGTTCTTTTAAATAGGAAACGACCATTTCTTCATCCTCATTGGTCCCTGCATCAATCAGTAAATTTTCATTCTCCGACCGCACAAGAATGCTGTCCCCCTGTCCTGCATCCAGAAAGTGCACCTCCATGTTTCCGGATACTGTTTCCGTATTATTCTGTTCCGGATTCTCTGCTTTTCTGCCCAGAATCCAGATAACAGACATACCTGCCAAAAGCGCCAGAACAAACAGATATATGACTATTCTTCTCTTCTTTCTCACTTCTTCATCCTCCGGAAAACCTGTTTCCTTTTATTGTATCTGCAAGCTTTCCAAATCATTCAGATGATGTTTATATTTTCTTAAGTTCTTTTATAAATCCTTCATCGCGGAGACATAAATTACTCACATTTGTGCGCTATACTATAAACATCTTCAGAGAAGAAGAAGACAACAGTTGGAAAGAGTTCCTAATTCTTTGTGATTGTTGTCCTTCGCCTAGACATTTAGATTTTTTTAGATAGATTTTTCTCTCTTCCTTCAGGAGCCGCCAGGACGGCTCCTCCTTTTTTTGTTCAGAACTTTCCCGGGTACACGAAAAAATCCTGCCTGTGGAAACATCATATCTCCCGGCAGGATTTGCTCTATTCTTCTGTTCTTGGAAAGAGTATCGTCAGAAAGAACATGCCGTCTTCCTGACATACCTCGGAAACTCCCCGCATTTTTTTCATCATCTTCCGAATGTTGTGAAGCCCGATTTTCGTACTCTCTTTTCTTTCGTCCGTTTCCCGCAAGATCCGGTTGGAAAAACAGATCCCCAGACAGGAATCCCTGCAGACTGTCCGAATCCGGACAGGTTCTTCCGGATCTGCGTATTTTACAATATTAGAGACGAGATTATCCAGAATCCGGTTGATGTATTCTGGATCCACGCAGATTTTCCCATCCTCGTCTTTCCATTCGACATCGACTCTGTAGCCTTTATCTTCCAGATACCCCGCCATCTCAGAGAGCGGATCATAAAAGATGCTGTCCAGGCTTTCCGGCTCTCCGGTCCTGACTTCCATATCTTCTGTTACGAGGGCATACTCAAAAATATGGTCCGACATGACTTTGATCTGGTGGGCTTTCCGGTCAATTTTGCGGATGTATTCCCGGATCTGCTCCATATCATGGATCTCTTTTTTCGCCAGAATATCTGTATAGAGAAGCAAAGAAGTGAGCGGTGTTCTCAGATCGTGGGACATTTCCGTAATCATTCTCCGATTTGCCCGGGACAGTTCTTCTTCTTTTTCTATACTTTCTTTCAAAGCCCTGCGCATGTGATCCATTCCGGACGCAAGATCGGCAAGCTCATCCTTTCCTATTACCGAAATCTGATATTCCAGATCGCCATTTCCCAGAATCTCACATTCTTCTTTCAGCTTTCCAATATATTTTACAGGTTTACGGATCCCCAGTACCGCTGTCATAATAAACAACGCCACAGCAAGCAGAATCTCGGCAATCAGCGCATAGCTGTAAAACTGGTAGGAAAAGAATCCATACAGAAATACATCTGCGGTTCCGTCCGAAAATTCAACTGTATAGTAAGACTCCCACTCATAATACCCGCCTTCTATTGCGGCATTCTCCACTTCTTCATCCGGATACAGAGAATCATATGTCAGAAGTTCCTCCTTATAGACACTGATTGCAACGATTTTCTGTTCATTCACCCATTTCGTCAGCTTTTCAGAATCATTGGAGGAAACATGGTTTTCTGTAACATATTCCTGGAGATTTTTGATGGAATGGTCACTTGCTTTCTGTACATAATCACTTTCATAAAAATAAAATGTAAGCAGATTTTCCCCCGCCCGGTTCAATATGAAAAAAAACAAAAGAGAAACTGTTGCTGATACCAGAAGCAGGCGGATCAGTTCAAAATATAATGAATGAATTTTTTTCTTCCCATTATCCAAATCGGTACCCCTTCCCCCATACAGTCTGAATTCTCTGTGGATTTTTCGGATCTTCCTCTATTTTTACCCGTAGTTTCCGGATATGCACCATTACCGTACCATTGCAATTGTAAAAATATGGTTCATCCCAGACACTTTCATAAAGATTCTGGGCCGAAAAAATCTTCCCCGGATGCTGCATCATCAGTTTTAAAATCTGATATTCAATTTCGGAAAGCTCTGTACTTCCACCCCGGACAAAAACTTCATTAAACATTTCATTCAAACGGATTCCGGCCTGTTCCAGATACGTGTCCTTTTTTCGATCCGGTTCCTTTCCGCGGTATGTTTTCCATCTGCGGATCAAAGCCTTGACTCTTCCAAGAAGTTCCGAATAGGAAAACGGCTTCGGAAGATAATCATCCCCGCCTGCCATGAATCCGATCAGTTTGTCCGATTCCTGCGCTTTTGCGGTCAGAAACAGTACCGGTACATACGAAATTTTCCGGATCTCTTCACATGTCTTCAGTCCGGACATCCCGGGCATCATGATGTCCAGAATCACAAGATCAGGCCCCTCTGCCAGCAGCTGCAGACCTTCCCTCCCATTCTTTGCCTCAAGCACTTCATAACCTTCTCCTTCAAGAAGAATCCTCACTCCTTCCCTGATGTCTTCATCATCTTCAATCATTAAAATCCGTTCCATTTACTCACCTTACACTCACTCTGACAAAACAACAGGGTCCGCCTCCCGAAAGAAGCACACCCTGTATCACCTGTTTTGATTCCTGTTCTTATTATTTTGAACTCTTTCCTGAACCCGTCTTTCCTGATTTCGTATTCCCGGATGCTTTTCCTCTTGTTTTGTTGTTCTTTGAAGTTTTCCCGCTTTTCTTTTTGGAATCCTTCTTTTCAGACTCAGTGACTTTTTTATCGGAGTCCTTCTTTTCAGATTCAGCGCCTTTCTTATCGGAGTCCTTCTTTTCAGATTCAGTGACTTTCTTATCGGAGTCCTTTTTTTCAGATTCAGCGCCTTTCTTATCGGAATCTTTTTTTTCGGAGCTTGAGCTGCTCCCGGCAGTGCTTTTTGCTGTGGACTTTTTATCATCTTTTCCTCCACATGCTGCCATGGCAAACACCATTGCTCCAACCAGTGCCAGAATGAGGCCTTTCTTTACAAATCCTTTTTTTCCTTTTTCTTTTTTCTGTTCCTGCATAAAATCTGTTCCTCACTTTCTTTTTCTGTTTCAAAGGCTGCTTTGTTATGTATCTTTATATCTGCTTCCTCTGATACTTCTATTATCAACGGCAGATCTTAACCGTTCCTGAAAAAGTTCTGAACAATTCTTAATGCAGATTTCCCCTTTCCGGCTCATCATCCCTCTAAATATTTCCCATCTTATCGAAAGATCAGTGTTCTGTCAACAAAAAAACAGCAGGATGAATTCCTGCTGTTTTTTCCGGGATCATAACATGTATCTGTCCTATTCTATTATGATAATATTGCTGTCCGAATACATGCTTTCATCCGGGCATCGGTCCGTAATAATCATTGCATCCCCGAATTCTCCAAAGCTTACAGGACTCGATACCAGAAATTTGCTGCTGTCACAGAGTACATACGGCTTTTGGGCATGTTTCATCGCACATCCTTTTATCATCGCCTCATTGATATCCGGCGTCGTAAACCCGGACGTCCGGGTTACCCCGTTCGTTCCGAAAAAACCTTTTGTAAAATTATATTTCTGGAGATTGACGTAGGCTTCGTTTCCAACAATCGCCTCGGTCGCCGCTTTGAGTTCGCCGCCGATCAGGATCACCCGGAACCCATTCTCCGTGAGCTGCAGAGCGTGGGAAACCGCATTGGTCACAAAGACGGCTGACTTCTCTGTCAGAAACGGAATCATGTATTCCGTTGTCGTGCCGGCATCCAGGTAGACAAAATCATCCGGCTCCACAAGCGATGCCGCATACCTGGCAATCCGGATTTTTTCCTCTTTTTTCAATTCTTTCCTGAGAGCAACTTTTTCTTCCCGGATATTGATCCTGGATTCTGTCTGGACAGCTCCTCCAAACACCTTGACCAGCTCTCCTTTCTGATGGAGAAGTGTCAGGTCTCTCCGAATTGTGGACTCGGACGCATTCAGCTTTTCTGTCAGTTCCTGAACGGTCACGCTTCCCTTCTCTCCCAGAAGTTTCAAGATCTCTTTTTGTCGTTTTTCTGTCAGCATAACCTTCCCTCCGACTAAACCTTTTTCTCTCATATAACTATAGTAGAATTCTCCTTTCCCGTCAATCTCCCACCCGAATCAAAATACGCCGCGGATGTGATAATCTTCTCGCGGCGTAATGCTGTTTGATTTTTTCTTTATTCTTCTACCCTTTTTTTAAGTATTCCAAGGAGTACGGCTCCGACAATCGTACCGATTACCAGGGATACAAGATACATCAGGGCATGATCCACAACCGGGAATACGAAGATTCCGCCATGCGGAGCCATCAAAGTACAGCCAAATGCCATGGAAAGCGCACCTGATACTGCGGCACCGATGATACAGGACGGAAGGATATGGAGCGGATCAGATGCTGCAAACGGGATTGCTCCTTCTGTGATGAACGCCAGTCCCATGATAAAGTTTACCGGGCCGGATTCCCGTTCTTCTTTTGTAAATTTCTTCTTAAAGAGCAGTGTCGCCAGAGCGATGGCGCATGGAGGTACCATACCGCCGATCATAACTGCTGCCATGATATCATAGTTACCGGCTGCAATGGATGCAGTTCCGAATACATATGCCGCTTTGTTGAACGGTCCTCCCATATCGATGGACATCATACCCGCAACGATAATTCCAAGGAGAATCTTGCTGCTTCCGCTCATATTGGTCAGTCCTGTATTGAGCGCGGTATTCAATGCTCCGACCGGAGGCTCAATCACATAGTTCATCAGAAGTCCCATAATCAAAATTCCAAATAATGGATACAGAAGCACTGGCGCAATCTTTTCAATGGACTGCGGCAGTTTCGCAAATACTTTTCTCAGAAGGAGAATCAGGTATCCTGCTACAAATCCCGCAAGAAGAGCTCCAAGAAATCCGGATTTTCCCTGAGATGCGAGCATTCCACCGACAAATCCGACTGCCAGTGCCGGACGGTCTCCGATGCTCATGGCAATGAATCCTGCAAGTACCGGGAGCATGAATCCAAATGCCGTATCTCCTATTCCTTTCAATGCCGCTGCTACCGGCGTGATCGTACCGAAATTTGCACGCATCTCATCGGAAAGGGAATTGATATCGACGCTGAGGCCATCGATCAGAAACGCAAGGGCAATGAGGATACCGCCTCCAACTACGAACGGAAGCATGTGGGAAACTCCGTTCATCAGCTGTGTATATACCTTGTGGGCTCCGCCTCCGGATGATTTCTGTGACTTGCCTGCATTCGGATTTCCGCTTTTGTAAATCGGCACATCACCATGCATCGCCCGCTCTACAAGCTGATCTGCCTTACCGATTCCATCGGAAACCGGGCATTCGATCAGACGTTTTCCATGGAAACGGTCCATTGGTACTTCTGCGTCTGCTGCAACGATGATACAGTCTGCCTCTGCGATTTCCTCTTCTGTCAGTACGTTCTTTGCTCCGCCGGATCCCCTCGTCTCTACCTTTACAAAGCATCCTGCCTTTTTCGCTGCTTTTTCGATTCCTTCCGCAGCCATATACGTGTGTGCAATACCAGTCGGACATGAAGTCACTGCCAGAATCCTGCATGCCTTTTCCTGCGGTTCGGACTCCGTCTGTGCCGCCAGCTGTTCATCGACATCCGGTTTCTCTTCATCTGCCTCATCGATGATCTGAAGGAATTCTTCCGGTGTGGATGCTTTTTTCAGATTCTCTGAAAACTGCTCATCCATCAGGAGAATAGAAAGTTTGCTCAGCACATCCAGGTGAATATTATCCTTTGTATTCGGCGCGGCAATCAGGAAAATCAAATTTACCGGTTCCCCGTCCAGAGAATCAAAATCCACTCCGTCTTTGATCACCATCGCTGCAAGGCCAGGCTTTTCCACTGCGTCACATTTTCCGTGCGGAATCGCAATGCCGCCTCCGACTCCGGTCGTACTTTCTTCTTCTCTTAAATACACTTCTTTCCGGTACGCTTCTTTGTCCCGGATCTTTCCGCTTGCCGCCATCAGATCCACTGCCATATCAAGTGCTTCACTCTTGGAAGCCGGCGCGGCAGTAAGAGAAATACTTCTTTTATCCAGTAATTCTGTGATTCTCATCCTCTATTTCCTCCCATCCTCTATTGATCGATACAATGTTTCCACCTCTGCTCTTGTTGCCAGACGCTCCGAGAAGGCACTGGCACTTCCTGCGGACACTCCCATCCGGAAAGCATGTTCGTAATCTTTCTTTTCCAGCCATCCTGCCAGAAATCCTGCCACCATGGAGTCTCCTGCGCCCACTGCATTGACAAGAGTTCCTTCCGGCGCCGGAAGCATATGCACCTCTCCGTCTGCATCCAGAAGCACGGCTCCCTTGCCGCCCATGGATACGAGCACATTCAGCGCACCCCGTTCCTGCATTTTCCGGGCATACGGCACAACAGATTCCTGCGTATCAAGTTCCACTCCGAATATCGCTCCCAGTTCGTGCTGATTCGGTTTGATCAGGAATGGATGATACGGAAGTACTTCCATCAGCAGGTCATTGGTCGCATCCACCACTGTGAGCACTCCTTTTCCATCCAGTCGCTTCATAATCTCCGCATAAATCGTTTCCGGAATACTTGCCGGAATGCTTCCTGCCAGCACCAGAATATCTCCTTCTTTCAGTCCGTCCAGCTTTTCCAGAAGTGCTTTCACAGCCGCTTCACTGATAGCCGGTCCCTGTCCATTGATCTCGGTTCCGTCAAAATCCTTCATTTTGATATTGATTCTTGACCATCCCTCGTCAAGCTCAATAAATTCACTTTGGAATCCCAGCTCCTGCACTTTGCTTACAATCTCTCTTCCGGTAAATCCTGCCACAAATCCAAGGGCAGTATTATCAAATCCGAGGTTTTCCAGTACCGTAGACACGTTGATTCCCTTGCCTCCCGGGAGCATCTGCTCTGATGCCGTCCTATTCGTCTCTCCAAGCCGGAAATCATTGACTGTCACAATGTAATCCAGTGACGGATTAAATGTTACTGTGTAAATCATTCTTTTCTACCTCCGTTCTTTCTATGCTTATCATAGCACCATTATCAGTCATAATCAATCATTTTATTTCACAATATTTTTAATTATTTTTTATAAATATTTCACAATCACTCAAATTCGATCATTTAAGTGCAACAAAGAACTCCTGCGATTTCATTCCCCAACATCGCAGGAGTTCTTTTCCATTCTTTATTCAGATTTCCAGTTATATTGCTTTGACCTGCTGTTCCAGTACCAGTTTCTGATAAGCAGCAGAAGAACGGAAGCAACAAGCAGAATCCCAATCACAATCCATCTACCTGCTGTCAGAGGGATGGCAATCGGATACCTGGATGTCACAGCCGCCAGAACGAAAAAGCAGACCACCATCACTCCAATCTGTATCCGCCATTTCTTTTGATCCACGGAAAGTCTTCCTCTGTACTCAAACATGTGGTCTCCCAGAAGAACAACCGCCATGGCTGCTACCAGCGCCGCCAGAATCTCATTAGAGCGGACAGCATTATCATTCTGAATCAGATTGACTACTGCAAAGAACGTCAGCCACCATATAAAGCAAGTCCCTGTTTCCAGTAATTGTTCTCCAATGGAACTTTTTTTCCTGATTCCCCGTTTTTCAATCAGAAAATCGCAGAATGCCTGATAAGGCATCCCCATCTTCCGATCCAGCCTGGCCCCCTGGATCTCTGCCTCTTCCGCGATGCCGATCAGTTCGCTTTTGATCAGTTCCCGATCAAAAAGTGAAAGTTGCCTGGTCGACAGGTACTGTAGTGCGGGATACAGCTGTTCCCACATCTCTTCTCCCATGTCCGCGATACGGCCTGTATTTTCTTTTCTTAATGTTGTCAAATCGTTCCTCCAGAACATGTCTTTATGCCTCCTGCCTTTTCTTCATCATGCCCATTCATATTCCTTTGACCGGCGGTTCCAGTACTGTTTTCTTACAAGCAGCATCAGGCAGGATAATACCAGCATTCCTGCAAAGAAGATTCTGCCTCCGCATGGAATGGAAATCCGGATATCCATTCTCCAAAGCAGCCAGTCTGCAAAGATCAGACACAGAATCACCAAAAGGATGATCAGCGCCTGTGATTTTTTAGACCGGAATGCGATCTTCCCTCTGTAATCTGTAATAGGATGAATAAATATCTGATCGTGAATCCAAAGAGAAGCGGCCGCACCTATCACTGCCAGGATCACAGTACTCATATCCAGTTCAATCTGATTTGTCCAGATGGTTTCTATACTGAAAAATGTCAGAAACCAGACGAAGTGAACTGCAAATTCTACCAAATATTCTCCAATTTTTCTCCTGTCATCTTTTTCTCTGGAATTCAGTATCTGATCACAAAACTCCTGTCCCGGCATGCCAAGTTTCTCTTCCAGAGTGATTCCTTCAATCAGGGCTTCTTCTGCCATTCCGATCAGTTCCTTTTTAATCACTTCCTCTTCAAAGAGCGGAAGTGACGAGGAATCCAGATATTCTACAATCGGATAAAGCTGATCCCACATTTTCCCATCCAGTACGGATATCCGGTTTACATTTTCCTGTCTGATTTTGATCAGATCATTTTCCCACAACTTTTTCAGCAGCATATGATCCCTTCTTTCCCCGCTTTGACCTGTCTCTACTTTTTACAGTTCCTCCATCTTTCCGATGATTTCCTGATAAAATTCTTCCTGGCTCTTTTCTCCCCGTTCCAGCGTTTCCAAAATCACTCCGTCTTTCAGAAGGATAATCTTCCGGCAGTTGCTTGCCATCTGCGGGTCGTGAGTAACCATGACAATCGTCTTCTTCATTTCCTGATTGATGGTTCGAAGTGCTTCAATCACGATTTTGCCGGACTTGGAGTCCAGATTTCCCGTCGGCTCATCGGCCAGAATCAGATCCGGATTGTTAATCAGTGCCCGGCAGATTGCCACTCTCTGTTTTTCCCCGCCGGAAAGCTCATACGGATTCTTGTTTAGCAGATGATCGATCTGAAACTTTTCCGCATATGCCTTTGCCGCGTCCATCATTTTCTGCGCATCCTCCTGCCCGAGGATCATCGGAAGCATGATATTTTCCTCAACCGTCAAGCTGTCCATCAGGTAATAGTCCTGAAAGATAAATCCGAGTTTCGTTCTTCGGATATCTGCCAGCGTATCTCCGGAAAGTCCTTTTGTGTCCTGTCCCATGAATCGGACTGTTCCATCTGTCTGCTTATCAATCATCCCCAGAACTTTCAGAAGGGTCGTCTTTCCACATCCGGATTTTCCCATAATTCCGGTGAAATCTCCTTCTTCCACCTGAAAGTTCAGTCCTTTTAAAACTTTTATATCTTCTTTTCCCTTTTTCCCTACAGCCTTCTGATAATTACGAATTAAATTTTCAACTTCAAGCACATACATCTTCTTTCCCCCGCTTTCTATTTCCAGTCATATTTCTGTGACTGCTTTTTCCAGTAGTTTGCACTGATAAAAGCTGCCAAAACAGATAACAAAATCAGACACCCTCCTATGACAAATCCATTTCCTGTAATAGCCTGATCTGTTCGGACATCTGTAAATACTACAAGTACTAATGACCCTATCTTAATCAAATGCCTAAGATATTCTTTACGTTTATCCCATGCCATAATACGTTTTCCAGGAAGCCATACATCTGACAATGCTGCGAAAAATGCGAATAACATATCTGATGCATAAACCATTCTTGGTTCTGCATCCAGCAAAGCCCCAATGAGCCAGAAAACAGTCAGATACCATACAAAATTCACAGCCAACTCCAGAATCTGCTCCTCCACCTTTCTTTTTCTGGTTCTTTCTGTTTCGTTTTCTATCAGGTTGTCGCAAAATTCTTTCGACGACATTCCCAGTTTTTCTTCCAGAGAGATCTGTTCGATCTCCGCCTCCTTTGCCATACCGATCAGATCTTTTTTTATCACTTCTTCTTCAAACATCGGGATCGAAAAAGAGGACAGATATTCCAGCATCGGAGAAAGCTGGTCCCACATTGTTCCGTTCATTCCACTGATCTGCTCTGCATTCTCATTTCTTATTTCTGTCAATTCATTTTTCCATAACATTTTTCTCGCCTCCTGTCAGAAGATCCGGTCAACAGACTCTTTCACTTCCTGCCATGCCTGATAAAACTGATCGACATAGTCCTTTCCCTCCTGAGTCAGTGCGTAGTACTTCCGCTTCGGCCCCAGAGGACTTTCTTTAAAGGTTCCCTTAATCAGCTTCTTTTTCTCCAGGCGGAGTAAAAGCGGATAAAGCGTGCCTTCTTTTGCGTCAGAAAATCCATAATCCTGGAGCCTTGTTACGATCTCATATCCGTATGTCTCTTCCTGATCAATGATCTTCAGAATGCATCCTTCCAGAATCCCTTTCATAAGCTGCGCTTTGTCCATATTTCTCACCGCCTGTCTCTTGTTGTTTCACTTAAAGCTGCTCCATTTCTCCGAGAATCTCCCGATAATAGCGTTCCCGCTCTTTTTCATCGTCTCCTTTGCGGTCCAGTGTCTTTAAAATCACGCCATCTTTCAGCAAAATCACATGCTTACAATTGCTCGCCATCTGAGGGTCATGGGTCACCATGATGATAGTCTTTCCCCATCTATTAATCTCTTTGAGTGCATCCAGAACAATTTTTCCGGATTTGGAATCCAGATTTCCCGTCGGTTCGTCCGCCAGAATCAGTTCCGGGTCATTGATCAGCGCCCGGCAGATCGCGGCTCTTTGCTTCTCTCCGCCGGAAAGCTCCGTCGGCTTCTTATCAAGAAGATGCGAAATCTCAAACTGTTCCGCATATTTTTCCGCCCGCTTTTTCATTTCCGCGGAATCCGCCTTGTCTAAAATCATCGGCAGAATCATGTTTTCCCTCACCGTCAGACTGTCCATCAGGTAGTAGTCCTGGAAGATAAATCCGATCTTCCTTCTGCGGATGTCTGCCAGCTCATCTTTCCACAATTCTTCCGTATCAAAATCTTCAAAATAAATTTTTCCTTCTGTCGGCCGGTCCAGAAGTCCGAGCACCCGGAGCAGCGTTGACTTTCCGCATCCGGATTTTCCCATAATGCCAAGGAAATCTCCCTTCTCGACTTTCATACTGATCCCGCGGATGACCTTGATATCATCCTCTGCCGGACGGGCTCCATCGCCTTTTTTAGAATAATTTCTAATAATATCCTGCACTTCTAACACTGTTCCCATGATTTCCCTCCAGTCTACCTTGTATGATAAGGTTCTTCTCTTGACTATATTATATAGCAAGGTAGGCATTTGTCAATAGATTCTGGCTAAAAGATAACATCTTAATCGTTTCGTTCTATTTTCCAGTACAAGTCAGCAAAAAATGCGGTTCAAATTTGCAAATTGTTATTTTAGGCCGTGGATTCTAATCTGGTTTCTTCCTGCGCATAGAAAAAGGATGTCTCCTGATTGTGGAAACATCCTTCTTCTTAGCTTCTTATCCTAAGATTGTCTTTAAATCCTCTTCCGGCGTTGTAACCGGAGCAATTCCATATTCTTTTATCAGATACTCCGCCACACCTTTTGAAAGAAATGCCGGCAGTGTCGGGCCAAGCCGGATATTTTTGATGCCGAGGTGAAGAAGCGTCAGCAAAATGCAGACCGCTTTCTGTTCATACCAGGACAGAATCATAGACAGCGGCAGTTCATTAACACCACATCCGAATGCATCTGCCAGTGCCAGTGCAACCTTGATGGCACTGTAGGCATCATTGCACTGTCCCATGTCGAGCATCCGCGGGATTCCTCCGATTGTTCCCAGATCCAGATCGTTAAACCGGTATTTTCCGCAGGCCAGAGTCAAAATCACCGTATCCTTTGGTGCCTGTTTTACAAACTCTGTATAATAGCTTCTTCCAGGGCGGGCTCCATCGCATCCTCCTACCAGGAAGAAATGCCGGATCGCTCCGCTTTTCACACCTGCGATGATCTGACCCGCCACACTCAGAACTGCCTGATGGCCGAATCCGGTCATTGTGGTGCTGCCGCCGTTGCTTCCTGTAAATTCCATATCTTTTTCATATCCACCAAGTTCCAGTGCTTTTTGGATCACCGGGGTAAAATCTTTGTCCTCACCAATGTGGACCATGCCCGGATATCCTACTACTTCCGTTGTAAATACCCGGTCCGCATAACTGTCCTTTACCGGCATCAGACAGTTTGTCGTATAAAGAACCGGTGCCGGAATGTCTGCAAACTCCTTCTGTTGATTCTGCCATGCGGTTCCAAAGTTTCCTTTCAGATGCGGATATTTCCGAAGCATCGGATATGCATGAGCCGGCAGCATCTCACCGTGGGTGTAAACCTGGATTCCCAGATCTTTCGTCTGTTCCAATAGAAGTTTCAAATCATAGAGATCATGACCGGTCACAACGATGAACGGTCCTTTTTCCACTTTCCAGGATACTTCTGACGGCTCCGGATTTCCAAATGTTTCCGTGTTGGCACGGTCGAGCAGTTCCATGCATTTCAGGTTCACTGCTCCGGTCTCCATAACCACCGGAAGAAGTTCTTCCATTCCCCAGTCCTCTGCAAGTATAGATAATGCCTTGTAGAAAAAGGTGTTGACTTCCTCATCCACATAGCCCAGTACCATGGCATGATAAGCATACGCCGCCATTCCCCGGATTCCAAATAAGATCAGAGATTTCAATGACCGGATATCCTCCTGCGCTTCCCAGATCCGTTTCATATCATATTCATCGGTGTTCCCGCACTTTGCTTCGCATACTGCGCAGCCCGGCGCAATCTGCTCTTTTTCTGCTCTTACTTTATCAATCAGCCTTTCAATGGCTTCATCATCAAAATTGACATTTGTGACAGTAGCAAACAGACCTTCCAGAATCAACCGGTCCGTATTTTCTGTCTTCGGATTGGACGCACACGTCCTTGCAAGTCCGATCAGCGCCCCGGTCAGTTCATCCTGAAGGCCTGCTGTCCTTGCTGTCTTCCCACAGACTCCCGCTTTCCCGGTACATCCGCTGCACCCTGCCGTCTGTTCACACTGATAACAAAACATCTGCTTTTCCATTTTCTGTCCTCCTTACTGTTTCGTTCCATGGCCAGTATACAGGAGTCAGAAAGCAAAATATGTTGTAAGTACAACAGATTTTATATTATTTTAATGTCGTCCGCACAATCCTTGTGACGCAGTCCCGGAGTTCCTTCTGTGATATCGTTCCATCAGCCAACGCCTGCCGGATACTTTCCTGATCCTCCGGTTCTCCCGGCATTACCAGATCATTTCCTGCCTTAATGCATCCCGCAGCCGTACAGTCCTCACTCAGCTGCGTCGTTGTCCAGTCCGTCATGATCAATCCCTGAAATCCATATTCACAGCGGGCTGCTTTCGTACAGAGATCATAACTGTTTGCCGCATGGATACCATTGATCAGATTATAGCTTGTCATGATTGCAAGCGGCTGCGTTTCCCGAATAACAATTTCAAAGCCGCGCAGATAGATTTCCCGAAGGGTTCGTTCCGAAAGAATACTGTCGGATCCGCTCCGGTTATCCTCCTGATTATTGCAGGCAAAATGCTTCACAGTCGTTCCGCATCCAGGGTGCTTCTGCACTCCTTTTGTCATGGCTGCGGCAATTTTTCCGCTGAGGAACGGATCTTCCGAATAATACTCAAAGTTCCGTCCGCACAGAGGATTCCGGTGGATATTCATTCCCGGCGCAAGCCAGAGCGTCACTTCAAAACGTTCCATCTCCTCGCCCACTGCATTGCCAACTTCCCGGATCAATTCTTCATTCCACGTCTGAGCCAGAAGTGTTCCGACAGGGAACGCCGTACAATATTGATAATAAATATCTCCTTCCTGTTCCGGCCCATCGTAAAAAAATCCTCTTTCAATCGCCGCTTCAAACGGAATCGTCTGCACTTTTCCATCGGACACCACATAATTCTGACTCAGGCGCAGGCCTGCCGGTCCGTCAGCCAGAACAATCGCTTTTACTCCCTGTCCGGCCGCACAGGAGCTGGTCTCACCTGCAGATCCAGGCACCGAAATCCCGGCTGCTCCAAGATTGCTTCCCTGTCCGCTTCCTGGATCTCCCACAGCAAGCAGGATCAGCTGATCCTCGGACAGCCCACTGGTGATTTCCGCCGCTTCATCCCCCGGCTCTTTATAATCGTAACAATACCGGATAGTATCAAGTCCGTCCAGATCATAGGAAAAGTGCGGCACATTCTCCATATTGTTTATCAGCGCTTCATACCGCTTCCGGATTTTTTCAGCCGGAACAGACAGCTCCTCCAGAGTTTCTCTTAGTGGACAGATATGCTCTGTTTCTGCCAGCACTTTCTCCTGCTTTACATCAAGGATACCTTCCAGTGTGCTTTCCATAAGGGAATTTCCCACATAGATTCCGTAGCATCCCGATTCCAGAATCCATGCTGCCCGGCTTTCATCAAAGGAAGTCAGTGTTCCGGCATCAAAAGTCATCTCAACCGTCTCCTCTTCTCCCGGAGCCAGTATCCTGGTCTTGGCAAACGCGCACAATCTACGGAACTCTTTTTCAATCTTTCCGACTGGAAGGGATACATAAAGCTGAACCACTTCTTTTCCGGAAAACTCCCGGCTGTTATTTTTCACTTTGACTGTGACTCGTACCTCCCCATTTTCTGATGTTTCGATACGTGCCGTATTTATGGAGAAAGACGCATAGGACATTCCATACCCGAATCCATAACGCACCGGAATCTCGAAGGTATCAAAATAACGGTATCCCACATAGATGCCTTCCTCGTACTTCTCCTCCTCAATATTTCCGTTGTTATGCGAAAATGTTGCGGCATTCGGATAGTCATCATAAGAAAATGCCCATGTATCAGTCAATTTTCCACTTGGAGAAACAATCCCGCTGATAACATCTGCCACGGCAGTGCCGCCCTCCTGGCCCGGCTGTGATACCGCCAGTACTGCCTGAATCTGCGGAAGCTTTTCAATGAATGACAAATCCACAACTCCTCCGGAATTCAGAAGCAGAATGACCTTCTCATACCTGTCACAGACATCCGAAAGAAGAGTATACTCTTCATCACTCAGAAAATAATCTCCTTTTTCTGCCCGTCTGTCCGCCCCTTCCCCTGCATTCCGGGCAAGGACGAAAACTGCCGCATCCGCATCGACAGTATAAATTTCCGGTCCTGCCGGAACATGAAATGGAGAAGTGGAATATGCGGTGAAAAAATCTATTCCGCTTTTTGTTTTTTCAAGAATCGCTTCTTTCCATTCCAACCGTTTTCCCTTATATTCTTCTTCATATTCATGGAGCCATTTCTCCGTCATAATTTCAAATCCGGCATCTTTCAAACCTTCATAGATGCTGATACTTCTTCTCTCGTTTACATCTCCGGAACCGGTGCCTCCTTTGACTGTTCTGGACGCACCAGAACCAAACAGCGCAAGTTTACTTCCCTTTTTGAGCGGAAGCAGATGCTCCTCATTTTTCAGAAGGACAATCCCCTCTTCTGCTGCCCGGCGCGCAATTTCCCCATGAAGTTTCTCATATGCTTCCGGTTCCCGGCTTGTTGTTCCTGTAAACATGGTTTCTTTTCTTTCAAAGTGCATGTTCCTCACCTCGTTTCAGATTTTCAGCTTCTTTTTTGCTTGATTTATATATAAATTTTTACATCGTTTTACTATGTTGTCAATACGAAAGATACCTCTGCTCATAATTGAACAGACATCTTCCATATGCTATGATAAAAGAAAAACGGAGGACAGACTATGATTGATTTTCAGAACAAAAAAGTATTCAAACTCAGTAAAGCAAAAGAAAAGCATCTTCCGAAAGAAATCCTGGATCTTTTGATTTATGGTGAAGAAATCGTCGGGTACTACAGTGCTCTGCGGGACTATGTGGTATTCACAAACAAACGACTGATCGCCTGCAATGTACAAGGCATTACCGGATCCAAAAAGGATTTTACTTCCCTTCCGTATTCCAAAGTTCAGGCATTTTCTATCGAAACAGCCGGAACCTTTGATATGGATTCCGAATTGACCCTCTACTTCAGCGGCCTTGGTAATGTCACATTTGAGTTTTCTGCCGGAGGAGATATAAGAGAAATCGGAAGACTGATCTCTTCCTGTATTTTATAAAACAGCATGGAAAAAGCGCCGTATTTGCGGCGCTTTTCTTACAAATCCAGACGGAATTACTCCTGTATCTAAGGACTCATATTCTCTATATGTGCAGTTTATTATTTTCTGATATTCAATTTATTCATCAATGCTTCCTGAAGAACTTGTGAAAAATTCACTCCCTTTTCTATTGCTTCTTCATTCAGCCATTCCGGAATACTCAAAGTCTTCTTGACCGCCTTTGAATTGTGCTTTCTCTGATATTCCAGCATATCAAATCCTACAATCACAATGGCACCATCCTCTACATTCAACTCATTAATCGGTGTAGGATCTGGAATGTTAGGATAGCCCTGCTCATCTCGTGGGAATTTTGTTATATCAAAAGATTCACTGGATTTGTCCATATGATTCCCACATCCCCAAATCATTGTCAAGACTATCATCAGGGGGAATAGCCCTAAAATTTTCTTGTATATTGCCATGCATTCGACCTCCTCTCAAACTGTAAGTGAAATTTCCAGATGAATTTGATTATAAAAAAACCGCGAATCCCCTGATTTTACTGGGTTTTCGCGGTTTAAGAATATGGACCTGGCGGGAATCGAACCCGCGTCCGAAAGCCTCTCCATCGGAGCATCTCCCATCACAGTCATTATTTTAAGATTCCCCCGGACTGCCGCCTAATGACAGGCTGCAATCTTCGGTAGCTTCATAAAATCTTCCACCTCCTCAAAGCTTTGGAGACGAAGTGCCCCGCAAGTGTCGAAGCCGGTGATCCGAACCGCGGGAAGTCCGGAGCCGACTGCTGCCGAAATTAGGCAGCGTACGCTAATTTATTATTGTCTGCGTTTATTTTTAAGTTACGGTTTACTGCGCGGTCCCGTCCCGCGGATGGCTTCTCCAACTTTAAAACCCCCGTCGAAACCAGTACAAGCCCTGGTTTTGCAGACAGTTGTTCTATTATTATACGCAGGCGGCCTGACCTTGTCAAGGCCCGCCCGCGGTCTTTCTTTCAGCTCTTTTTCTAAATGTTGTGGTCGATCCATGCTTTTGCAAGATCCATCCACTGGCCGCACTGAGCCTCCACGCCTCTTCCGTCACTGGAAAGGCTTAACTCAGTCGCTGTTCCAAGTCCGTGCTCTCCTTTCGGGAAGAGATGGAACTCTACCGGAACACCGGCCTTTACGAGCGCATTTACATAGAGGAGGGAATTCTGAACCGGAACGGACTGATCCTCATATGTATGCCAGATAAACGTCTTCGGTGTGTACTCTGAAACATTCAGTTCCAGAGAACATGCTTCTTCCAGACTTTCCTCCGCCTGGGCACCCAGAAGATTCTTAAAGGAGCCTTCGTTCCGGAATGTGCCGGCTGTGATCACCGGATAGCTTAAAATCTGTCCGTTCGGACGGATCATCTCCGATGTGGTATCGAGAATGTTGGCAAGCTCCGGAATGTGCCAGTAGGTGGAAACCATGGCAGCAAGATGTCCTCCTGCCGAGGATCCCTGAATTAGAATCCTGTCCGGATCAATGAACCATTCTTCTGCGCGTTCTCTAAGCATCTTCATGCATGCAGCCGCCTGAATGAATGCATCCGGAAATACATCATCCGGAACAGTTGAATACCGGAGCACTGCCGCATGATATCCCATCTCCATGAACCGTACCGCCAGACCTTCTGCCTCCCTGTCCGATGTCATGGCATAGCCGCCTCCCGGACAGATCAGAACACAGGGCCTTTTTCGTCCATCATAAAGCTCTTTTGAATTGCTCCAGAAATATGTATATAACCTTGCGTTTGTTTCCTCGCCCTTGATTGTTACAGGAATTGTCTCGTATACCATGCGCCGGTCCTCCCCATTTTATATTTTATTTATTCTTCATCTTCCAGTCCCAGAATTTCTGCAAGTACCTCGATGATAATTTCATTCGTACAGGATTTCACATATCCAAGCATATGAAGTGAAATCTCGTCCGACTTCTGCGCGTCTGTCAGATCAGGATTTTTCTTCGTCATATCAATCAGCTGGATCAGCTGCGGTGTAAGCTCTTCATATGTCTCGATCGTTGTCTGGGAAACAAGATTTCTGAGATCTTTTTTTGTTACTGGTACCATTTCTATTATACCTTCCTTTTCACTTTGAATCTACCCAAAATTGCGAATTTTGAAATCTCTTTGCGCTTCTCTTGCCTGATCTTTTTTGGCAATATCCGCACGCTTGTCATAAAGCTTCTTTCCTTTTGCCAGCCCGATTTCCACTTTGACAAGACTGCCCTTTAAATACACTTTCAAAGGCACGAGTGTCATTCCTTTTTCTTTCATTTTTCCAAGCAGTTTGTTGATTTCCTGCCTGTGCAGCAGGAGTTTGCGTACCCGGAGCGGATCTTTGTTGAAAATATTTCCTTTCTCATACGGGCTGATATGCATTCCGTACACAAAGACCTCCCCGTTTTCGATGCGGATGAAGGATTCTTTGATACTGCACTTTCCCATCCGCATCGATTTCACCTCGGTTCCTGCAAGGGAAATTCCGGCCTCATAAGTCTCAAGAATAAAATAATCATGATATGCTTTTTTGTTGTTGGCGATCAGTTTTACACCTGTCTTTGCCATCTCCTAGTCCCCTTCCTTTCCAAGCTCAAAGTCGATTGTCCTTTGAAGCTCGTTTGCCGCCATGACACGGACGCATACTTTCTGTCCAAGCCGGTAAGTCTTTCCGGTGTGGATGCCCTGCATCTCGTAGCGGTCTTCGATATACTCATAATGATCATCCGTCATATTCACTACATGGATCAGTCCCTCGATGGTATTTGGAAGTTCCACATACATGCCCCACTTGGTGATACCGGAGATCACACCTTCGTACTCTTCACCGATGAAATTTTTCATATACTGTACTTTTTTCAGTTTGACCGTCTCCCGCTCAGCCTCTTCTGCCCGGCGTTCGGTCTCGCTTGCGTGCTTTGTCACTTCCTCGAGAATCGACTGATAATGCCGGATCCGCTCTTCATCCATCCGGCCGCGAAGCGTCTCCTTGATGATCCTGTGGATCTGAAGGTCCGGATAACGCCGGATCGGGGAAGTGAAATGAGTATAGCAGGATGCCGCAAGTCCAAAATGTCCTTCATTTTCCGGCGTATATTTTGCCTGTTTCATCGAGCGAAGTGCCAGTCTTGCAATCATCGGCTCCTCCGGCTTCCCTTCTACTTTGGCAAGGAGCTTCTGGATCTCTTTTGGATGCACTTCATGATTGCCGATATGCATCGTATAGCCGAAATTGTGGAGGAAAATCGCAAGTTTGCGGATCTTCTCCTCATCCGGCGCTTCATGAATCCGGTAGACAAACGGAATCTCTCTCCAGAAGAAATCTTCCGCCACTGTCTCGTTGGCCGCAAGCATGAAATCTTCGATCAGCTTTGTCGCCGTATTTCTCTCATACGCTTTCAACTCGACCGGGCGTCCCTGCTCATCCAGAATCACCTTCGTTTCCGGGAAATCAAAGTCCACCGCCCCCCGTCTGTGGCGCTTTTCTCTCAAAATGGAGGAAAGCCTTGCCATCTCCCGAAACATCGGAATGAATTCCTCATATTTCCGGCACTGTTCTTCATCTTCGTCTTCCAGAATCTGTTTCACCGCTGTATATGTCATACGGCGGTCAACCCGTATCACGCTCTCGCAGATCTCATGGTCCACGATCGTACCGTTTTCATCAATCTTCATCAGGCAGCTCAGCGCCAGCCGGTCCTCTCCCGCGTTTAGGGAACAGATTCCGTTGGAAAGGGTGTGCGGAAGCATTGGAATCACACGATCCGCCAGATAAACGCTTGTCCCGCGTTTTTTTGCTTCCCGGTCCAGGGCACTGTTTTCCTGCACATAATTGGTCACATCCGCGATGTGAACGCCCAGAAAAAAACTTCCGTCCCGTACTTCCAGGGAAACCGCGTCGTCCAGATCCTTGGCGTCCTCGCCGTCGATCGTCACCATCCGGACATCCCTCAGATCTCTTCTTCCAAAGCGGTCTGCTTCGCTGACAGGCTTTGCCACACGCTCCGCCTGGTTCATTACCTTCTCCGGAAATTCAATCGGAAGTTCGTAGGACATGGCGATGCTCAGCACATCGGTTCCCGGATCGTTAACATGTCCGAGAATCTCCACGACTTCACCTTCCGGCTTTTTCCCGTCTCCGCCGTAGGAAGTGAGCTTTACAACGACCTTGTGTCCGGTCACCGCTCCTTTTGATTTTTCCTCAGGCACAAACACATCCTGTAAAAACTTCTGATTATCCGGAAGAACAAATCCGAATGATTTATTTTTCTGATAATAGCCGACGATCCGGGACATCCCGCGTTTCAGGATCTTGATGACTTTCCCTTCCTGCCGCTGTCCTGTCTTTGGTCCTGCACCTCTTGTGATCTGGATTTCCACTTCGTCTCCCTGCAGGGCACCGCCGGATTCCTCTTCCGGGATAAAAACATCGTCATCCGATCCCTCGATGGATACGAAACCAAATCCTCTGGCATGGGCCTGATAGATTCCGGTCAGCCTGTTCCCCTGACCTTTTACATAGTTTCCTTTCTGGGTCTTGTGGATCTTTCCTTCGGATTCCAGAGCATCCAGAATTTCTTTTAACTCCTGCCTCTCTTCCTTTTTCACCTGAAGGACGGAGGCCATTTCTTTCATCTTCATCGGGACATAGAAATCGTCACAGATGAACTGGTATACCATTTTCTTTCTTTTCTCATATTGTCTTTCCATTATCTGTACCTCACATACTCCCTTCTATTCTATCTGATATGGTAAAAAAAGAACACTCTATCTTTTGAAATAGAGTGTTCTGCATCTTCTTTCATTAAGCAAATACTTTTAAATTCAATACTGCAGCAAGGATAAGAAACAGTGCGGCAAGGATCTTTGTGACTTTCACGAGAGTTCCCTCAATGGAACGTCCTCTGTTCTGTCCCCAGTAGGTATCCGCCATACCGGCAATCGTTCCCAGACCGGCTGATTTTCCTTCCTGCATTAATACAACTGCTGAAAGAGCAATACAGTCTATTACAAATAAAATTGTGATCACGATTTTCAAAATTTCCAACTTCTACACCTCCTGCGCATAAACCATATATAATACTACCATATCCTTCCGGTTTGCGCAAGCAGTTTTTCGCTTCTTTTCAGCCCCTTATTTTCTTTTCGAGATCTTCCTGATCAGGAAAATGGATTCTTGTAGATGGCAGTATCTCCAAGTTCTTCTTCTATTTTCAAAAGGCGGTTGTATTTTTCCACCCGTTCTGATCGGCATGGAGCCCCGGTCTTGATCTGCCCGGTTCCAAAAGCCACCGCAATGTCAGCAATCGTTGTATCCGCCGTCTCACCGGAGCGATGGGAAACAATGGATCGATACCCGTACTCCCGGGCCATCCGGATGGTATCAAAGGCTTCTGTGAGTGTACCGATCTGATTGATCTTTACCAGAACCGCATTTGCTGCCCGGCAGTCAATCCCTCGTTTCAGCCTTTTTGTACTGGTCACGAAGAGGTCATCACCTACCAGCTGTGTCTGAAGCCCGAGTCTTGTATTCATCAGTTCCCATCCCGGAAAATCCTCTTCTTCCAGACCGTCCTCAATAGATACAATCGGATATTTTTCGATTAGTTCTGCATAGTAGTCAATGAGTTCTTCCGCGGTGCGAACTACCTTTTTCTCTTTTCCTTTGCTTTCTCCCACAAACACATATTTCCCGAAATCTCTGTCATAAATTTCCGAGGCTGCCGCATCCAGACAGAGTACAATGTCTTTTCCTGCCCGGTATCCTGCCGTCTCAATGGCCTCCATCAGAATGTCACAGACACTCCCGGTATCCGGAAGGTCCGGGGCAAATCCTCCTTCATCGCCCACTCCGGTATGATATCCTCTTCCCTTCAGAAGCGCCTTAATCATATGATAGACTTCTGTGCACATCCGAAGTCCTTCCCGGAAGCAGCAGGCCCCTGCCGGCATGATCATAAATTCCTGAAAGTCAATGATATTGTCCGCGTGTCTTCCGCCGTTCAGAACATTCATCATCGGCACCGGCATCCGTCTGGTATGCACACCGCCAAGATAGCGGTAAAGCGGCAGATGCAGACTCATCGCCGCCGCTCTTGCTGCTGCCATGGACACACTCAGGATGGCATTGGCACCAAGATTGCTCTTATCTTCCGTTCCGTCAAGCCGGATCAGCAGATGGTCAAGTTCAGTCTGTTCCAGCGCATTGACTCCAATGACTTCTCTTGCGATCCGGTCATTGACATGATTCACAGCCCTCTCCACGCCACGGCCGCAGTAGCGGTCCTGCTTTTCCTTATCCCGAAGTTCTTTCGCCTCATATCTCCCGGTGGAAGCTCCCGACGGGACACTTGCCGTTCCGATCGTGCCGTCCGCCAGAAGTACCTGTGTCTCAATCGTCGGGTTTCCCCTGGAATCGAGGATTTCTCTTGCGTATATATCTCGAATTGCGTTGCAGTGATGCATTGTTTTTTCCTCCTTCCAGGCATAGTATCTCCCAAAAAAAAATCCGGCATACCCGTCAGAAAGCTTTACATATTATTTCCTTTACTTTTCCTTTCAGGATCGTTGACTTTTTCTTTCCGGAGGGTTACAATTTTGGAGATAAATTCTTCATAAAACGAAAGAAAACGAGGAAGAAAAAATGAACGGTCAACATCATGTGGATATGAAGTATTCTATCCCAAAACCATCATCCAAAATCAAACCCAAATCCAAAATCCGGGATTTTGTGGTCATGACGGCCGCCACTGCCATCATGGCATGCGGTATTTATTTTTTCAAATTTGCAAATAATTTTGCATTCGGCGGTATTACAGGTCTTGCGGTCCTTGTCGCCAAGACCGGAACCATCAGCAGCAGTGATTTTAACTTTGTCTGCAACATTGTCCTTCTGGTTCTGGGATTCCTGATCATGGGAAAAAGCTTTGGAGCAAAAACATTTTACTGCAGCATGCTTCTTTCCTTTCTCCTGTCTATCCTGGAGCGTGTTTACCCGATGGACGGACCACTTACCAACCAGCCTGTCCTGGAACTGATTTTTGCCATCGCTGTTCCCGCTTTCGGATCGGCAGTTCTCTTTAATATGGGCGCATCCAGCGGCGGAACCGACATCGTGGCGATGATACTGAAAAAATATACCGGTTACGACATCGGACGTGTCCTGATGATCTCCGATGTGGCAATCGCTGTGGCAGGCGTATTTGTATTTGGCATGGAGACAGGTCTGTTTTCGATTCTCGGACTTGTTCTTCGGTCACTCATTACAGACAACTTTATCGAAAGTTTCAATCTTTCCAAATGTTTCAATGTTGTCTGCGACAGTCCCGAGCCGATCTGTAACTTCATTATCCGGGATCTGCACCGGGGGGCTACTGTCTACTCCGCTCAGGGTGTCTTCTCCGGACAGAAGAAATACATTGTTCTGACAGCATTGAACCGCCCGCAGGCAGTGCGGCTCCGTAACTTCATCAAGGAAACCGAGCCGGGCGCATTTATCCTGATCTCCAACACCAGCGAGATTATCGGACGCGGATTCCACACCGTATAACAGGAGTAAAATATATAGTAAAAAATAAAATCCCGGAGACACATGTGATTTCACATCGTTCTCCGGGATTTTTTCGTCACCGATTATTATTTTTCATTCAGCACTTCTTCCATAGCTTTGACCACATTCTGATACTTTTCCTGTGTATAGGTATCATAACGGTTCGGATTTCCCGCATCCGAGAGCTGATCCTGCATGGAGGCAATTCCCTCTGTAAAGACCTGCTGTACTGTCGGATCCACTCCTTCCAGTTTCAGCTTCATATCTTCCGCACTCATCGCTTCGCTCTCTGTCAAATAAGCCTGAAGCTTCTGAGTAAATGATTCTTTCTGGCTGCTCTCATACTGCTCTGAGAAATTCAACACACCGAAAGCTGCTTTCAGCCTCTTCAAACTTGCTCCTGCTGTTCCTTCCTCGTACTGGGAAAGGGACTGGATCATCTCGCCAAATGCTTCCTCATCTACTTCCGTATTCTGATCCGCCGGCTGTGTTCCTGTGTTTTCCGGCTGTCCCGGATCCACCTTGTTATTTTCCGTCTCTGAATTCTCAGGATCTTCCGTCTCCGGTTCTTTCTCCTGCTCTTCCGTTTCCCCGTTATCCGTCTCGTCCGGTTCTTCCTGTTCCTTTGTGGATGATCCCTGATCAGTCTGCTCTGTCTTTGGCTCTTCGCCGGTATCTGCAGGTGTCCTGGAGCCACAGGCGCTCACTCCAATCATCAGGATTCCTATGCCAAGTGCCAGTAATCGCTTCATTCGTCTTTTCATACGCCTTCCCCCTTCCGGTCATCCTCTTCCTTCTACCTACAGTATACCTGTTTCTCCGCAATTTCACAAGCCGGATCATTGCTTCTTCTTTTCCATCATCAAATACAGATATGCATCTTCCAGTGTGATCTTCGGCTGTGTACAGTCAATATCCGGTTTCACATCGCTGATAATTTTCACCGTCATTCCTTCTTCCGTGTACTGCTTGGAAGTCGTACGGTACTGCTTTTCCAGTCTTTTTGCTTCTGTGTCGTCTGCTACATTTGCTGTCCAGATCTTTCCTTTTGCCCGGGAAAGGAGCGCCTGTACCGTACCTGTATAGAGGAATGAACCTTTCCGCATCACCGCAAGCTTGCTGCACGTAGCCGCGATGTCCTCCACCACATGAGTGGAAAACAAAACGGTCCGCCCCTCCGAAAAATCCACCAGAAGGTTACGGATACGCACCCGCTCTTCCGGATCAAGCCCCGTTGTCGGTTCGTCCACAATCAGAAATTCCGGTTCATTCAGAAGTGCCTGAATGAGTCCGACTCTTCGCTTCATTCCTCCGGAAAGCTGACGCATTTTCTTTTTCCGGTGATTCGTAAGCCCTGTCTTTTCCAGATAATAGCGGATACGCTTTTTACATTCCTCCTTCGGGATACCGGAAAGTTCTCCCAGATATTCCAGGCAGTCCTGCACGGAAAGCCCCGGATAGAGGTTGAGCTCCTGCGGCAGATACCCGATTTTCTGCCTGATGACTTCGTCCTTTCCAGTCCCGTACCGGATTCCGTCCAGATACACCTCACCATCGGACGGAGTCAGAACCGTCGTCAGTACCCGCATCAGCGTCGTCTTTCGTCAGATCCAGCACCTGCCCGTCAAAGGAGGCTGTCTTTGCTGTATAGTCCACCATCATTCCGTTTCCAAATCGGTACTGCGTCTTCTGTTGATGCCGTTCCTCCCGCCGCAGATGAGCCAGCACTCTCGCCTCCAGTTCCTTCAGGCTGAACGGTTTTACAATATAATCATCTCCGCCCATCATCAGCCCGTTCACACGATCCTGCTCTTCGACCCGTGCGGTCAGAAATAAAATCGGACAGGACACCTGATCCCGGATTCTCCGGCACACCTCCAGGCCGTCCATTCCCGGCATATTGATATCCAGAAGAATGAGATCCGGGCCTTCTCCAGACTTCTTTACCGCTTCCAGCCCATTGACCGCTGTCAGCATTTCATATCCCTTCAGCCGGAAATACCGGCACAGCATCTCTACCAGATCCTGGTCATCATCCACCAGAAGAATTTTGTAGCTCATCCGACGAATACCATCCTTTCTTTACGATAAAACATTGCCGAGATGATCATTCATCTGTTAAACCAGTAGTTTTCGAAAATCTTCGATCGATATCCCATATTCGGATGCCGCCTGCTCCAGATTCAGAAAACCTTTCTGATATAACTCTATCACGGCATCTTTCCTCCCCTGATCATGTGCGGCATCTTTTTCGGCCCTGGCTTTCTCAAGCTGCTTTTGACTTTCCGAAAAACGCTCCTGCATATCAGCCAGATTATCCTGAGCTACATCCAGCTTTCCCTGTGTCTCATTCAGCTTCCCCTGCGTCTCATCCAGCTTCCCCTGCGTCTCATCCAGCTTCCCCTGCGTCTCATCCAGCTTCCCCTGCGTCTCATCCAGTTTCCCCTGAATCTCTTCCAGCTTTTCCTGTGCATTTGTCATCCGCTGAAAAGCCCGTTCAGCCTGTCTTTGCAGAGACAGCTGATCGCGAAGTGCACGTTCCCTTGCCTCATATGCTCGGCGTTTCTCTTCATCCTGGCTCATTTCCATCAGATCTTCATATGCTTCTTCCAGATAGGTATTTCCCTTTGCCATCTCTTTTAAATCCTCCTTTTTACCGCCGCGGAAGAATTTCATCCATGCAATGATGCCATCTGGATGGTGATACTCCTCTGGAATCTTGGGAAGTTCCAGAATCTGAAGTTCCAGCTTATCGCTGTACAGTTCTCCGGTCGCTTTATCATAAACCTGTGCCTTACGGTAGCAGATGTCATCCTTCTTATAGTAGGTGAAATTCAAAACACTGACATGTACACATTTCTGAAGCCGATCATATTCCTCACCTTTGCAAAGCTGGCTGGAAAACATCTTGCACAGATAAAACAGACTCCTGTCGTCCCAGTATTCCATATATACAACCTGCATCTCAATATCAAGCTGAGTGCCGTTTTCCAGAAGAACATGAACATCCAGCACTCCCTTCTTTTCCTCCTCCGACCGTTTGGGAAGTTCATTTTCCAGAATAATAGTATTCCCGATCTGCTCAGGTGAAAGCTCCAACAATTCAGCGATGAAGCCTCTCCTTGTATTCGGATTCCGCATCAGTTCTTTGAAACACCAGTCGATGTAAGGCTTCATAATAAATTCTTCTTCTGAAATTGCAGCGGTAGTTCGATTTGCCATTTTGTTTCGTTCCATAAACAGTCTCCTTTCTGTGACGGCAATGCCTCTGACATAAGAAAACTGTTTCTGTTTCTTGTAGTCTACCATATTTCCGGGTACCAGAAAAGAGACGTCCCAAAGAAAACATATTTTCCAGACAGAAAGCTGCCCTCATAATTCCCTTGTCAAATACTTGGATAAAACGGCGAACGCCTTGAAAATGAAAAAGCAGAGTACTTTTCCGATGAGCAAAGAATAGCATGAAAAGTCAAAAGTTGCAAGGAAAAGAAAGATAAAATTTTTCTCAAATCATATAAAGAATAGGATCATTACATATAGGGAGACAGCAACTTGCGTTTGCCATCTCCCTATATTGTAAACATTTTTTGTATTATTTTTTCTATAGACTTTTCTTAAATTCACGAATGCTTCCGACTGCATATTTCAGTATCAGTCTTGCATCTTTCATGCCGACCTTCCCGTCCTTATCCACGTCTGCAGCCTTTTTCTGCACATCCGTTAACTTTTCGCTGCCAACGGCTGCCTTTAAGACAAGACGCGCATCCTTCATGCCGATTTTTCCGTCTTCGTCCACATCACCTAAAATTCCTGATGTCTCTTCGTTTTTAGTCACTGTAATCTGAACAGAAGCTTCTTTCTGCCCATCTCTGGATACTGCTGTCACCGTTGCTTTCCCTGCTCCTACTGCCTTTAACAGTCCGCTTCCACTTACAGTCAAAACTTTTTCATCCGAACTTGTCCAGTCCACTTCCTGTATGGTCGCATCCTGCGGCGTATATACAACAGACAGAATTTGCTCTTCTCCTGTTTTCATCTGCGTTTTTACCGTTTCCGCAAGGGCAATTCCTTCTACTGCTTTATAGTATCCGTTTTCCAGCGACTCCAGTGCTGTCTGACTGTTTGTGACCGTTCCATCTTTCTTTGTAACGGTATAAGATATAGAATCACTATTTGTAACTGTTGGAACTGTAATCACATCGCCTTTAGAAACAGCGATTTGGTTAAATTTCTGTGTTGTCACTTTCCCATCTTCTGTCAGTGTATCGAAAAATGCATTTACATTGCCTGCATCCTGTCCGATACATTTGAAACTATAGTTCTTGCTTCCGTCTGTATAAAGGATTTTTCCATAGTCCTTCGTAATTGGATTATAATACGTCTCATACCACAGACCTTCCATTTTTCCATCTGCTTCTTTTCCATCTTCCAAAGTCAGTACCAATTTCTTGTTTGAATCGTATACTTCAACATCGACCGGACATGCAAAAGAAGCAGTCACTCCCCAATATTCTTTATATACTTTTGCCGGATTAAACAGCAGTTCTTGCAAACCGGTTAACATTACTGTTTCTCGCTTAGAGCATTCATATACTTTTGCCTCTCCCGGCATAAATGCGGACGTAATCTCCTGACAACATTTTTCTCCCTCAACACGCGCTTTCCAAAGTGTCCTTGTACTAACAACTACCTTTTTCGCGTATTCTTCTGCTTCGTCCAAACGATTTTCACCTTTCAAATTCTGCATAGTCGCCAAATTGTCAAGAACATATTGAGACATTGCCATTCCGATGTATGTCATGGAGCGCATTGCATTTTTCCGTTCAATCGTTTCTCCAGTATGGAAAAATGTATTACAAAATGTAACCGCAGCATCTTTTGAAAGCTTAAACAATTTCAGAAACCATACCGAATCTACTAATTTATTATAGCCTTCTTCTCCAAGCCATACACCTGCTTCAATCGCTGATTCTTGAAATAACTGTTCCTGAGCTTCTTCCAGATTCGAATTTGCTAATTTATACAATTTTCCCGCTGCCTGTTTCACAACATCATAAATACAAGATTCAGATAAATATTTCAGGATATCCTGATAATTCTGATCTAACTGTACCATTAGATTATACTGATAAATGTTATCCAGAGTCATCTGTTGAAGATCAATAATTTTTGTTCCGACATCAATAATATCAAGGGAATCCGCCAGTATATCACTTGTTTCCAGCTTATCAAGCATATCCCCAACAGCATTCTTAGAGGAAGCTGGAAGCTTTTTTAACAGTTCTTTCTTCACTCCTTCATATCCTGATTTCTTCATAGTATCTGCAAATTCATTGGAATCGAAATACTCTTGAATCAGCCCATAGTTATCAAGACTTCCTTTTGAGCCTTCTGCTATCGCTATCTGTTCATATGACCTCGAAAGGACGCTTCCCCATTCCTGTGCGACCTCGACATTTGCCAGTTCGTTCTGTTCTTCTTCCTGATCATACAGAAGCGCAACCAGAATCTCTTCTGCCTGCTTTACAGATGTGGAACTGCTAAGCATATCCCTTACGCCATCTGAACCATTGTAAATAGCTGTTGATGCCAGCTCTGCTTTCCCGATGAAACTTGTATCATTTGCAACCATATATAAATAATGCGGGAAATTTCCACTTTTACATAATGCCTGGAATGGATTCTTATAATAGGTCTGCCAAAATTCAACGGTTTCCAGATTCTTAAATGTCGCCTGATAGAAACTACTCAACGGCTTAAACCGAATATCATGCTCCTGTGCATATGTCTCGGCATAACTACCCGGAATGCCGTAGATGGTTATATTATCATTTCGCACAAAGACACTCTCCCCAATATGTGAGACTTTCTCTCGTATTACAATTTTTTTCAGTTTATTACAATCATAAAATACAGTGTCGCCTAAATATGTAAGTGTTTCTGGTAATTCTACCCGTTCTAATGATTTACAAAAATCAAAAGCGCTCTCATCTATTTGTGTAATCCCTTCATCAAATTTTACATTTTTCAAATCATAACAATATCTAAAAGCTTCATTTCCTATTTTTTTTACATTTCCAGGTATCTGAATCTCTTGTATCCCGCTTCCTCTAAATGCATTTTCTTTTATAATAGTTACGGATTCTGGAATTTCTATTGTTTTCAGTGAGGCACATCCTTCAAACATGTTTTCTGCTATTTCCGTCAGATTGTCTTGCAATAAGACTGTTTCCAAGGCGCTACAATTATAAAAAATTCCTTCTCCGATTGATGTTACACTTTTAGGAATTTCTATAGTTACTAATGCATCGCAATCTCTAAATGCTTCCTTTTTTATCGTTTTTAAATTCTGTGGCAATTGGATATCCATCAGACTGCTATCACCAGAAAATGCTCCTTCTCCAATACTTGTCAGGCTGTCTGGTAATTTTATTTCTATTAAAGATTCACAACCGGAAAAACTAGATTCTCCTATACTTGTCAGTGTTTCCGGTAAATTGATTTGCTGTAGTGAGCTACACCCACTAAAAACTCCATTGTCAATGCCTGTAATTCCTTTTGGGATATCAATCCTTTTTAAAGCTGAACAACCGCTAAAAGCACCCTCTCTGATATTCTTCAATCCAGAAGGTAATGCTACTTGCTGTAGAGATGTACAAGAACCAAAGACACTTTCATTAATCTTTTCAATACTTTCCGGTAAATCAATTGCCTCTAAATCTGAACACCCATAAAAAGCTTCATATTCAATATTCGTGATTTTATTTGGAAATTTAACATTATTTAATGACGAACAGCTAAAAAAGCTTCCTTTTCCAATCGTTCTTAAGCTTTGTGGTAGTTCTACTTTTTCTAAATTCACACAATAGTAAAACGCATACTCTCCGATTTCTGTTATTCCTTCCTCAATTATGGCATATTTCAATTCATCGCTATGCCATGGTCCCCCATTATCATAATATGTATCATAATCCTCTATCGCTCCGCTTCCAGAGATTGTCAATGTTCCGCTTGTTTTATCAAAGTTCCAGTACGCATTTTCTCCACACTGTCCACTCGTTACTTCCGCAGATCTACTCTTTGCTGTTTTTGACGGTTCTTCAGTTTGACTGGTCAGTGCAGTCTTCTTTTCTGTCTCCTGAGTATCTTCACTATTCTTTTCTTCTGTCTGTTTACTTGCTTCTTGTTCTTTTATTTTCCCCTTTTCGTCCACTGTTGTTTCGACAACTTTTTCTTCCGTTTCAGTCTGCTTTTCTTCGGAATTTTCCTGTGTACTTTCTTCGACAGTTAATGTACTGTTTTCCTCAGCTGCCTGCACAGATGCCGGGGCAACTAATGTTATACACATTGCTGATGCCAAGCATAAGGAAATCACTTTTTTCCATCTTTTCCTGTCCCTCATTCTCATATTCTCCTTTTACATATTCAGATTTTTCACTATTTATTGCCTTTTCTTTCTGTAAGCCACTACTCCCATTCCTAATATTATCATCAGTGCAACTATGCCGATGGCTGCATAAATTACGACATGGGATTCATCGCCGGTTTTTACTTTCTCACTTGCCTCAGTGTTTTTTGCAGAAGAAGATTTCGAATTTTCTTTTATCTCATTCTGTTTGTCTGTATCCTGATGATTATCTGCCATGCTTTGGTCTGTTGCATCAGAATTTTTATCCTGTGACATGCTGTCATTTTCAGATGAAGAATTGCCGCCTTCTACTTTCCCCTCGTTCCCTTCTTCTATAATAGAAATCGTTAATGCTCCTTCTGTTTTCACCTGATTGGAGGATGGATTGTCTATCTCCTTTTCGTTCTCTCCATATCCAAATACAAAATCTGAAAATTGCGGTGTAAATTTGAGGTCTGCTACATTTGCATTATCCATGACCTGAAATTGAACACTGAAAATCTCTGACGATTCATTAAGTCCCTTCGTTCCCATAAATCCAGCGCGAATCGTTCCGTCCACATCCGCAGATTCCAATAATCCTTTCTCTTCCAGATCCCCATTCTTGATTTTTTTACATTTTAACAGGGAGTTATCATACGGAAGCGTTAGCATAAAACTTGATAAATCTGCCCCTTCCTTTAATTCGAGCGTTACCCGAAAACTATCACCGGCTTTTATCTTAGTTTTGTCCATACTGATTTTAAATACGGAAGTGTTTTCTGCCGCCTGTGTCTGCGGCATCCCTGTACTCCACAGCATTCCGGCCACAACCATGGTCAGTATGAATACTGTCATTTTTTTTACTATTTTTTTCATATCGTCTCCCTTTTCTGCCTAAAATTCCTCGATACTTCCAACCGCATATTTCAAAATCATCCTTGCGTCTTTCATCCCCACTTTGCCATCAGCATCTACATCTCCAAGCTTTTTCTGCTCGTCACTTAATGCCTCGCTTCCGACTGCGGCTTTCAATGCGGTTCTCGCATCCTTCATATTGATTTTGCCGTCCTGGTTGATGTCACCTGTAGCGTATTCTTCTCCATAGACAATCTCGTATTTTGTCCAAGGCTCTACATCATAACCCTTAGCATTTTTCGGAACATAAATTTTCAGATTTTCTGAACAATAATCAAATGGTCCACAATCACCTATCACGTCACCTCCTCCATACATTTCTATTCCTTCAGATAGACTCTTCCATTCCGGTGCATCTCCGTTTAATACAACCTTTTCTAATTCTCGGTTATCTGCAAAAGTACCACTGACTCCTATGTCCTTTAAATTTGAAGGTAATATGATTTCTTTTAATCCGCACGAAACGAATGTTTCAAAACCTAATGAAGTTACGCTTTCAGGAATTGTAATTTCTTGAAGTTTCTCATCCCATGCAAAAGCTCTGTATCCAATACTCGTTACACTATCCGGAATAGTTACTTTTTCCAAATTTGTACATGACGCAAATACAACCGTTCCAATCTCCGTAATTCCGTCCGGTATTACAACCTCTTTAAAATCATTTCCCAAAAATGCTCCTTGTTCAATTGTATGTACGTTTTCCGGAATATGAATTTCTTTTAAATGACATGCTTCAAATGCATAAGTCCCAATCGCCTCCAGACTCTCCGGTAGTGTTATATGGTTCAGCTTCCAACAGTTTTGAAATGCATATCCCCCTATTGTTTTCAGTCCTTCCGGGAAAATAACTTCTTCCAGATTCGGGCAACTGTCAAAAACTCTCTCAAAAGAACTTTCATCAATTGTACCAATTTCTGTTATCCCTTCTGGAAATACAACTTTCTTCAGATTGGCCCAATAATAAACAATTTCGCCGTTTTCATCTATTTCATAGCCTCCGAAACCTTCAATTTTCGTAATTCCTTTCTGGAAAATGATTTCTTTTGTTTTTCCCCGGTCTGCTATATCAATATAGGCTCCTTCTGCTCTTCCGCTTCCGACAACATACATTTTCCCGTTTTCATACAGTGTATACTGCGCTGTTTTTCCTGCCTGCCCGGTTGAGATCACTTGCCCGTCCTCTGCGCTTCTTTCCATATTTTCCGCCTGTACACTCGTTTCTGACGCATGTACCGTCATTTCTCTATGATTCATGTTGCCAGCCGACAGTAGTACGCCTGCTCCAACTGCCACTGCCGCAATATAGATCCTTCTTTTTCTCATACTCTCTTCTCCTGATAATTGTTACTCTAAAATTCTGTGATACTTCCAACCGCATATTTCAAAATGAGCCGGGCATCTTTCATTCCTACTTTTCCATCATTGTCCACGTCTCCAAGCTTTTGCTGTTCTTCATTTAATGTCTCGCTTCCAACCGCTGCCTTCAGTGCAGTTCTGGCATCTTTCATATTCACTTTAGAATCTTTATTGATGTCTCCCAATGCATAACTTTCCTGATAAATAATGTTATAATTTGTCCAAGGTTTTACATCATACCCTTTAGCATTTTCCGGAACATAAATTGTTAAATTCTCAGCACATTCACTAAATGGTCCATTTTCAAACATACCGCCTTCTTCACATTTTGGTGCATCCCCATTCATGGTTACTTCTCCTAACAACGTATTACCAACAAACGCATCTCTTCCAATTTCCTGCAATCCCTTTGGAAGTTCAAGAGATTTCAAGTTACATTCAAATGCACCAAATTCAATACTTGTTACACTGTCCGGTAAGCTTACCTCTTCCAGTGAAGAAGCATAAAAGGCTCTGCTTCCAATTTTGGTTACTCCTTCCGGTATTTCAATCTTTTTTAATTTCGTACACCAATAAAATGTTCCACCATTAATTTCCGTAATATTTTTTGACAATTTTATATCCACAATCCCACTTATTGAAAAAGCATCATAAGCGATATAAGTAACGCTATCCGGTATCTCTATTTGGGATAAACTTGTACATTCGCTAAATGCGTCACATCCTATGAATTGTAATGTTTCCGGTAATGTAACATCTGAAAGATTTTTGCACTGATAAAAGACTCCCTCTACCGTATTCTCTTCTTCTCCCAGTCTCTCTACACCTTCTGGAATCACAATCTTTTTTAAATTTGTACATTTAGAAAATGCTGCATGCTTAATTTCTCTTAAGCTGGCCGGCAAAGAGACTTGTGTTAAATTTTTGCATTCTGCAAATGTACGTGGACTAAGTTTCGTTATGCCCTCTGGTAGTTTAATTGTTTCAAGGCCACTTTCTGCAAATGCACCATCTTCAATCTTCTTGATTGAATTAGGCATATCTATATTATTCAAATTTGAACACCCTAAAAAAGTATTGTTTCCTATCATCTCCAAACTGTCTGGTAACACAACCTCTGAAAGATTCGTACAATATTGAAAGATTCCCATAGCTGGATTGTCCTTTTCTTTTTCTCTTCCTAAACTTGTAATCCCTTCTGGAATAACAATTTTGCTTAAACTTATGCATTCTCCAAAAGCTCCTTCACCAATTTCTTTCAGATTCTTTGGCAAGGAAATTTCCTTTAATTTTTCACATCCGTAAAATGTAGTTTCTCCAATTTCTTTTAAACTTTCTGGTAATACAACTTTTTCTAGATTTTCAAACCATCCAAAATCACTGATTTTTGTTATTCCGTCCTGAACAATGATTTCTTTTACCAATGATTCCCCATCTATACCGATATCAGTTTCTCCTATCCATTCTTTTAAATAGTCCATTTCTCCGTATCCATATACATACATTCGACCATTTTCATATATTTTGAAATGAACAGTCCCTCCAGAATCATGTCCGGATTCAATAAGGCGTCCGTCTTCTACACTCCCTTCTGGATTTTCCGCCTGGACACTCTGTGTTTCCGCCGCATGCACGGTCATTTCTCCATGTTTCATGCTTCCAGCCGATAACAGTACTCCTGCCCCAACTGCCGCTGCTGCAATATAAGTCATTCTTTTTCTCATACTCTCTTCTCCTTTTCTTGATAATTTTTACTTTAAAATTCTGTAATACTTCCAACTGCATATTTCAAAATCAGCCGAGCATCTTTCATTCCTACTTTTCCATCATTGTCCACGTCACCAAGCTTTTGCTGTTCTTCATTTAGTGTCTCACTCCCAACTGCCGCTTTCAGCGCAATTCTGGCATCTTTCATATTAATTTTTCCATCCTCGTTGATATCTCCGAAGCCCCCGGAAGGTGCATTTTCATTTAAATTCAAAATTTGCTTTGGACTTTCTGTAATCTCCCACACCTTATTGTATTCATCCAATGCGTAAACACGGTATGGCGGATTTAGTGTATATGAATAATCCAGCAACACGTAAATATCTGACACATGATCCAATACTTCCATTCCATCTTTTACTGCTTTCAGACTTTCGCTGCCTGTATCAATCAGCTGATAAGATGGCAGATTGGCGCCCAGTCCTTGAAAATCAAGGTCTTTTACCGCAATCGGATTTTCTTCAGATGGTGCTTTTATTTCCGATCCGTCCAACGTATAATATTTTCCATTTTCGGTTCTGAACAATTCCCCCATCCAGTTGCAGGATACCACTTGCCTGGAAACCAGTTCCGCTTTTGGAAAAGTCCGATACGGATACTCTGATGTTTTTTCTTCTTTTGCTTTCCATAGTTCATCATCTTCTGTAAAAAGATAAATGTAATGTTCTTCACTTTCCCATGAAGACGGTTCATATACTTCTTTTACACGCATTGGCTGATCACCGATCTTTTCTCCATCTAATACCTCACTATGATAGTATCCGTCCTCATCCTGATATCCCGCTTCTATAAAGCGGACCGATGAAATCCATTCACTATCCGATAGTTCTGCTACCCTTTCTGCCTCTTTTTCTCCTGTTTCTATATTTCCATAGTAAGAATACAACTCTCCGCTTTGCGTCAGGTAACGTTGTGTATCTATTTCACGAATTCCTGTCTTAACCTGTCTATAGTTACTGTTATCTCCTGCTGTTTTTTCCAGAAGTACTCCGTCCTTTTTCAAAATATAAGTATATTCTCCATTCCAAATACATTCCGATACATTCTCCATCCATTTTTTCCCATACATATAGAGCGCTCCGTCTGTATCTATGAAAAAGCTTCCTTCATCCCCCTCTCTTCCGTATTTCTGAACATGATCCGCCAGCTTCTTTGTATTCGGATATAATTGCCATAAATTTCCTTTCCCATCCGTCAATACCGCCTCATAAGATTCTGCGTTTTCATTCATATTGATCTGTTCAAAATGGAACCCTTGATTTTCTTTTGCCGAAACCGAAAAGCTACCACATGTCAGAATCATAAGAACTACTATCATTCCTGATTTAATTATCTGCTTATACTTTCCCTTCATAATTTCCTCCAAAAACAGAAAAGGCTTTACAGCGTTTCCTGTAAAAGCCTCTTCTGCTCATTCCTCATTCTTTACACTTATTTTCTCTTTCGGATGAAAACTCCAATAACTCCAAGCATTGCCACGCTTAACCCAAAATATCCTGCTACATTTGCAGTATCTCCTGTCTTAACCGCCTTAGAACTTGCTGAATTTACAGGACGTTTTCCCGGTTTTTTTACTGACTGATTAGTCTGAACTGTACCATTTGTGTCATTGTTGTTCTGTCCTGGTTTTGCAGGCTGACTGTTGTTATCCATATCAGATGAGTTTTCTTCCTTCGGCATAACTGTCAGCTCATAGGAAATCTCAAATTCTCCAACCTTTGCTGTAATCGTTGTCTTTCCTGCCTTTACCGCTTTTACAATTCCATCTTCGATTGTCGCTACTTTTTCGTCTGAGCTGCTCCATTCCACGTCTTTTACATCTGTTGTATTTTCCGGAATGTATACTATATACAGGTGTACACTATCCCCCTCCTGCATCTCAGGGAACATTTCTTCAAATTTGATCCCTTCCAAAGGAATTTCTTTTACTGTTACTGTACATTCTGCCGTAAAGCCTCCATCTTTTGCGACAGCTCGAATAACAGCTGTTCCTGCTTTTTTACCAGTTACAAGGCCATTCTGATTGACTACTGCAACTTCCTGATCGGTTGAATACCAGATTACGTCCTTTGAGTCATCTGTATTGGCCGGAATAAAATTCACACCAAGCTGAATTTCTTCTCCTCTATTGACTTCTGCCTCCTTTGCACTCATTTCAAGTCCTGTTGTGTGAATCAGAACTTTTACTTGTGCTGATACAGTCAAACCGTTTGCCGAGGTTGCAGATACAGTTGTAACTCCTCCCTTTAATCCAGTCACATTACCATTTTCATCAACAGAGGCGATTGTATTATCCTCTACATTCCATCTGATTGTCTTATCATCCGTTGTATCTTCTGGATTATATGTAACCTTAAATGATTTCGTCTCACCAGATTCCAGTCTCATTTCCGAAGGTGAAATCGTAATACTTTCGAGCGGAATATTAACTGTAACCTTACAAACCGCTGTTTTGTCTCCAACTTTTGCAGTAATTTCAGTTGTTCCCGCTTTGATTGCCGTAACAACACCATCTTTCACAGATGCAATTTCAGGGTTACTGCTGCTCCATATAACAGTTTTGTCGTCTGTTGTATCCTCTGGATTGTAAATAACCTTTAATGTTTCTGTTTCCCCTTTAGCAATCGTTGTTTCTGCTTTACTAAGAGAAATTTCATTAAGATGGATTTCCTTTACAGTTACTTTGCAAACTGCTGTTTTATCACTAACCTTTGCAGTGATTTCTGCAGTTCCCCCTTTTAATGCGTTCACTGTACCATCTGCTGCTACTGATACGACAGATGTATCACTGCTTGCCCATACAACATCTTTTTTGTCTGTTGTATCCGCCGGATCATAAGAAACAACTAATTTTTCACTTTGTCCTTTCTTTAAGTTTAATTCTGACTTATTTAAAGAAATTCCTTTCAATGTAGCAGTTACATTTACTGTACATACAGCCGTCTTTCCATCAACAGAGGCCGTAATTTTGGCTGTTCCCGGAGCCATTGCGGTAACTTTTCCATCTTTTGATACCGTAGCAACTTTTGCATCTGATGAGGACCATGTCACTGTCTTTCCTTTTCCTGCTGCTTCCGGATTATATGTTACTTTTAATGTTTCAGAAACACCCTTTTCCAAATTCAATTCTGTCTTGTTTAAAGAAATACTGTCCAAATCAACCGTAACATTTACTGTCAGTTTATTTACACTTACCTGACTTTCAGTTGGATTGTCAATCTCTACTTCATCATCACCATATCCGAATACAAAATCTGAAAATTCAGGCACAAAATTTAAAGTCGAATTTTTATAATCCGATTTTACCTTAAATGTAACAGTAAAAATCGTAGCTTCTTTCTCGATTCCTCTTGTTCCCATGTATCCTGCTCTGATTTTACCATCCACATCTGCTGTTTCCATGATGCCACCGTTATTTTCGACATCTCCACGTGCAACTGTTTTACATTCCAACGATGTTGTATCGTACGGCATTGTTATCATAAAACTGGATAAGTTTGAATCACTTTTCAGTTTTACAGTTACATTTAGTTCCTCCCCTGGTTTTACTGACGTTTTGTCCGTTGTCACCTGAAAAGCAGGCTTTGGCACATCTGCAGCTTTTACCATTTGCATGTTGAATCCGGCTCCTACAAGTAGGGTCAGTGCCATGACAAACGCCAGAATTTTTCTGACTTTTCTTTTCATTACCCTTTGTTTTCCTCCTTGCCTTTTTTGTATATATTATATATTCCAACATATACATTTTCAGTCTATTCACTCTATCGTTTTTCATCAATATGTGTCATCGTTTGTAGTCAATTTATTTTCTACTTTTTATATAGTTTTTTTGCCCATAATTTCTTATAATAATATAGCTATAATTTTATCTGGAGGGATGTTATGGAAACTGTTTTTTCACAATTATTGACAAAATATATTCATAGCAAAGATATCAATGTATATTCTATGGCACAATTCTGCGGAGCTGACCGTGCAAATATGTACAAATATATAAGCGGAGATCGCAAACCTCCGTCACTCGAACTTGTTCGGAAAATGTCTGCTTTCATGCAACTTACCCCTAATGAATGTGATTCCCTGCTCGAAGCCTATAATATTGCTTCCGTAGGAGCAAAAACATATTACCGTAGAAAAGCAATTCTAAATCTACTTACGAATTTTGAAAATTATACGATTTCGGAGTCTTCTTTAACCACTGTTCCTCCTTCTCGTTCTATCCCATTAGCGGAAGTCACCGTATTAAACGGTCAGACAAAGCTTCTCCAGTATATATTTGATATCCTGATGCTGGAATCCTCAAAGAAAAATGGATATGTTCGACTTTTAATGCCCCCGGATTTTCCAGCTGTTATTGAATACCTCGTATCTCTGGGATACCATGAGCATACATTGAAAATTGAACATATTTTTTGTCTGAACAACGCAGAGCAGTCTTTTCACCATGAACAGCCTTATAATCTGGAGTGCCTCCGTAAAATCCTGCCATTGTATGTATGCGGCTGCTCTTATAATTCATACTATTATTACAAGGATTCGCCTCCCGACGAATCTTTGCTGAGCTTATTTCCATATCTGGTTTTGACCTCCGAAAATGCCCTTATTTTTTCAGAATCACTAATGAAGGGGATTTTGTTTCATAATACTGCTTCAGTCAGTTTATATCAGGAGGTTTTCCAGAAATGTATACAGACTGTTTTGCCACTTGCAACAAAAATTCCTGATGTAATGTCTCAGCTTTGTTACCTACAGAAGCTAGATTTAAAAACAAAAAATACTTTGATGTTTGAACCTGTTCCATGCATGACGTATTTTATGCCAGAATCCTTCCTTGAAAAATATGTTTATAAGGATTCTGATTTTCGATCCTCTACCTTGGAACTACTCACGCTCTTCTTTTCGCAGGCAAAGGAAAATTTCAAAAACAGTAAAACAAGTTTTATATTTACAGAACAGGGGATACGTAATTTTCTGGAAACAGGACGTATTGAAGAATATCCTTCTAATATTTACGCTCCATTTTCCACGAAGGACAGACTATATCTTATACGGCTTTTTATGAAAACATGCGATCCTTCCCAGATGTATCTGCTCCGAGATCATTCCTTTCCCGCTCGAAACGGTATCTATATTTATATAACACCGAATAATGGATATCTGATGATTCCTGTCGCAAATGAGAGTCTGGAATACAGCCAGATCTTTCTTGATTTATCAGAGCCAGGGCTTTTGACAGATTTTTATGATTTTTGTTCCTATCTAAAGGATGACTGTTGTTACAGCTATAAAGATGCCATTGGACGACTAGAAAATATTCTTCTGGAATATCAATAATTGGCTCACCATGTATGTTTAGTCATCTATGCGCTATATTGAGTAAGAGACCGCAAAAGTATTTTAGATCTATTTGGAAAACATTTTTTCTACATATGGTTTCCACTCTGTTTTCCCTTAGGTTTTTACATCATACAAAAACCAATTTAACATAAACTCAGGGGAGGTAATGGCTCATATGAGTCACTACCTCCCCTGATATTACAGTAAAATATTGTCCGGCTACTGACATTTTCTTACCGCCCGATTCTCCGAATCAGTACTCCTTTCGGTTCCAGGCGTCCATCCTGATATTGTCTCTGGAACAGGATCTCTCCTTCTCCTTTCACTGTCACCGGTTCTTCCGTGCAGTTCAGAAGGATTTCGATCTTATTCTGCTCCTGATCAAGTTTAATATACTGTACCAGACGCGGCTCGTCATATGCTTCCGGGAAGTGGAAATACAGACTTCGCAGCGCCGGTTCCGTCTTCCGAAGATGAATCAGCTTCTGGATTTCATGAATCTTCTGCTGGTTTTCTTCGGTCTGAATCTGATCCCACGGCATACATCTGCGGCAGTCCGGATCGAAACTTCCTTCCATGGCAATTTCCGTGCCGTAATAGATGCACGGACTTCCCGGCATGGTAAAGAGAATCGCCAGCTGCTGGTAGAACAGGTCCAGATCGTGGAAGCGGTTCATAAGACGCTCCGTATCGTGGGAATCCAGAAGATTGAACAGTACATTGTTGGACTGCTGCATATACATCGTGTAGCAGTGGTTGATCATGTACTCGAAGTCTTCCTTTTTCATTGTCGGATCGATGAAGAAATCGTGGATACCGCTCATGAGCGGATAGTTCATGACGGAGTCGTATTCGTCTCCCATCAGCCACTGGCTGGCGTCATGCCAGATTTCTCCCAGAAGATAGATATCCGGTTTGATGGCTTTCACATGATCCCGGATCCGTTTCAGGAACCGGTGGGACACTTCATTTCCCACATCAAAACGGATGCCGTCAATATCATAGTCCCGGATCCAGCTTTCGCAGACATCCTGGAAATATCGGATCACGGACTCGCTGTTCGTATTGAGTTTCGGCATCTTGTCCGCAAAGGCGAAGGAATAATACCGCCCGTCTCTCGTACTTGCTTCTTTGTTCAGCATCGTCCAGTCGTTGACCATGAACCAGTCTGCGTAGGCGGAATCTTTCCCGTTTTTCTTCACGTCCAGCCATGGCGCAAAGTCTTTTCCACAATGATTAAAGACTGCGTCCACCATCACACGGATTCCATGTTCGTGCGCCTCTGCTACCAGGCGTTTCATCGTCTCGGAGTCTCCGAACTGCGGATCGATTTTTGTATAATCTTTTGTGTCGTATTTATGGTTGGAGTCTGCCTCCATAATCGGATTCAGGTAAATTCCGGTGATGCCGAGTTCTTTCAGATAAGGAAGCTTCTGACGGATTCCTTCCAGGTTTCCGCCGTAACGCTCTTCGTTTTTGACTTCTCCCTCATTTTTCCACGGAAGAATTCCCTCCCGGTCGTCTCCCGGCGTCCCGTTGCAGAAACGGTCCGGGAAAATCTGATACCAGATCGTATCATTTACCCAGTCCGGCGTCCGGTTCACATCAGCCGGATTCATCCATGGAACCGTAAAGCACTGAAGCATCCGGCCGTCCATCTCCATCTGCTCTTTTGTCAGAAATCCGTCTTCAAAATAATACCAGACCTCATCATCTGTGTGCAGTTCAAAATAATACTTGCAGCGCTTGTATTTCGGTACGAGAGTCGTAGTCCACCAGATCTGATGTTTCAGCCGTTTTTTGTAGACAATCTCTTCCCGGACTCCGGTCCACTTTTCGTTTCCTCCAAGAATTCCCGCTTCAAAGGGATCTCCATAATAGAGGAACACCCGCTTCACATCATATCCTGTCTTCAGATTGACAATCAGTTCCGATTCATTTAACGAGTAGCTCATCTGCTCGGTTGTTCTATGGTAAACTCCTGTAAAATCCATCTGTCATCAGGCCCTTTCTGTCATTGTTTTCCGGTAGTGTTTCAGTTCCTTCTTTGCCTGTGTAAAATCCGTAATTCTCCATTCCCAGTTCGGAGAGCCGACTGTTCCCGGCGTATTGATATGCCCTTCTTCTCCAAGTCCCAGAATGTCCGCCATCGGAATGATCGCGTACTCTGCCCTGCTCCGGAATGTATAGGTAAGGAGCCGGCCTTTCACGGAGCCCTGTTTGATGCCCTGACGTTTGAGGAAGCGGCGTACCTTTCTTTTTGCTGCCACGCTTAATCCCTCATACCACTGCATCAGCGTATCGTTGTCGTGGGTTCCGGTATAAATGATCATGTTTTCCACATCGTGGAAACTGTCGTAGGCATATTTTCCACCTGTTTCGATGGAAAAGACAAGGATTTTCATCCCTTTCAAATGATAATGGTCTTTTAATTCCAGTACTTCCGGGCGGAGTTCCCCAAGGTCTTCAGCCACCAGATTGAGTCCGTCAATCTTTGCTTTCAGTGTGTCGATGACTTCGTATCCCGGAGCTTCGATCCATTCTCCTTCAATGGCTGTCGGACACTCTGCCGGAATCTTCCAGAAAGTGTCAAACGCCCGGAAATGGTCAATCCGGATGATGTCAAACAGCTTCTGGTTGTATCCGATCCGGTCGGTCCAGAACTGATATCCATGCTCCTTCATATAGTCCCAGTTATAGATCGGGTTGCCCCACCGCTGTCCGGTAGCGCTGAAATAATCAGGCGGTACTCCGGCGATGAAGATCGGCCGTCCGTCTGTGTCCAGAAGGAAGTTATCCTTTCCGCCCCAGACATCTACCGAGTCCACACCCACATAGAACGGCACATCTCCCATGATCTGGATGCCGTTTTCGTTGGCATGCTTTTTCACTGCCATCCACTGAGTGAAAAATTCATACTGAAGGAACATCTGATAGGCCGCCTCGTCTTCCTGCTCCTTTGCGAGCGGTGCAGGCACTTCCGGCCAGGCTTTGTCTTCTGCTTTCCATTCATTCCAGCAGGCATTGCCGTTTGCCTTTTTCAGGGCACGGAATACCGCGTATTCGTACACCCACGTCTGTCTTGTAAATTCCCGGTACTCTTCCGTCTCCTGAAAATTGGCGAACGCTTCTTTCAGATACGGCTCTTTGAATGCCCGGACTGCATCATAGTCAACGGTTTTTGCGTTTTCCCTGAAGGAAGGCGCCTTCTCTTTCAACAGCCCCCCCTCATAAAGCAGGTCCAGACTGATGTAAAGCTCGTCTCCTGCGCAGGAGGAATACGGCTGATACGGAGAGTTCCCGTATCCCACCGGATTGAGCGGAAGAATCTGCCAGATCTTCACACCGTTTTCCTTCAGGGCATCGACAAACTCATATGCGTATGCACCCAGTTCCCCCACTCCCGTACGGGACGGGAGTGCGGATACCGGCATCAATATTCCTGTTTCTCTCATGATTGATCCCCTTTCATACCACATCCGGCCTACAGATGCCAGATGTCCTCATTGTATTCCCGGATAGTCCGGTCAGAAGAGAAGAATCCGGCTTTCGCAATGTTGACAAGCGCTTTCTTTGCCCATGTCTTCTCATCCTCATAATCTTCGAGCATCTGCTCTTTTGTCTGAATGTAATCTTTCACATCCAGAAGGGTCATGAACCAGTCTTTGGATACAATCTCTTTGTACAGTCTTGCAAGACTCACCGGATCACCGATGCGGATCAGGTCTTTGCTGATGATAAAGTCTACCAGCTCCTCGATCATCGGATCGTTGTCATAAATCTCGCCGGAGTTGTATCCTGCTGTATCGTAAAGTTTGATGACTTCTTCTGATTTTGCGCCGAAGATGTAGATGTTCTCATCTCCTACCAGCTCGTGAATCTCCACGTTTGCTCCATCTTCCGTTCCCAGTGTCACGGCACCGTTAAGCATGAATTTCATGTTTCCGGTTCCGGATGCTTCCTTGGAAGCAAGGGAAATCTGCTCGGAAATGTCACATGCCGGGATCAGTTTTTCCGCCTTGGTAACATTGTAGTTTTCTACCATGACAATCCGCATGTACGGACGTACCGCCGGATCGTTTTCGATCAGTTTCTGCAGGCAGAGGATCAGATGGATGATATCCTTTGCAATCGTATAAGCCGGCGCTGCCTTTGCACCGAAGATCATTGTAATCGGGCGTTTTGGCAGATTGCCTTTCTTGATTTCTTTGTATTTGTAAATTGCATACAGTGCGTTCATCTGCTGTCTCTTGTACTCATGGAGACGTTTGATCTGGATATCAAAGATGGAATTCTCATCGATTTCCACTCCCTGTGTCTGCATCAGATAATTCTTCAGTGCAGTTTTTGCGTTTTTCTTGATCGCTCTCAGATCACCAAGCACTTTCTCATCGTCCTTGTATACGAGAAGCTTTTCCAGATTGGAAGCGTCATCCATGAATTCCGGTCCGATCAGGTCTGCCAGATAATCAGACAGCTCATGGTTGCAGTGTACGAGCCATCTGCGGAACGTGATTCCGTTCGTCTTATTGTTGAATTTTTCCGGATAAATGTCGTAGAACGGCTTTAACTCGGATTCTTTCAGAATCTCGGTATGAAGAGCCGCTACTCCATTGACTGCGTAGCCAAAGTGAATGTCAATGTGCGCCATGTGTACCCGGTCATGATTATCGATGATGTACACTCTTTCATCGTGGAAGTCTCTTCTGACACGTGCGTCCAGATCCCGGATGATCGGCATCAGGTGCGGAACGACCTTCTCCAGATAATGGATCGGCCATTTTTCCAGTGCCTCTGCCAGAATTGTGTGGTTCGTGTACGCACAGGTTTTTCTTACAACATCCACAGCGGTATCCATGTTAAATCCTCTCTGCATCAGGAGACGGATCAGCTCCGGAATGACCATCGTCGGATGGGTATCGTTGATCTGGATTGCCACATGATCATACAGCTGATAGAGGTTGTATCCTTTCTCCTCCGCCTCTGCAAGGATCAGCTGTGCCGCGTTGCTGACCATGAAATACTGCTGATAGATTCTTAACAGCTGTCCTGCCTCGTCACTGTCATCCGGATAGAGGAAGAGTGTCAGGTTCTTCTTGATATCCTCTTTGTCAAACTGGATACCGTCATGGATGATGGACTCGTCCACAGAATCCAGATCAAACAGATGCAGCTTGTTGCAGCCGTTTTTATAACCCGGCACATCAATATCGTACATTGTGGAAGTCAGAGTGAAATCTTTAAACGGCACTTCAAAATGGCGTTCCGTCTTTGTCAGCCAGCTGTTGTCTGTGATCCACGGGTTTTTCTCTTCTCTCTGCTTGTTGTCAACAAAGGTCTGACGGAACAATCCGTCGTGGTAGTTTAAGCCCACGCCGTCTCCCGGCAGTCCCAGTGTCGCGATGGAATCCAGAAAACACGCTGCCAGACGTCCAAGTCCTCCGTTTCCAAGGGACGGCTCCAGCTCGGCCTCCTCGATTTCTGTAATATCTTTGCCGTGATTTTTCAGTACCTCTCTTGTCTCATCAAACAGGCCAAGGTTAATCAGGTTGTTGGATAACAGTTTTCCAATCAGGAATTCCGCGGAAATATAATAGAGTTTTTTATTTCCTTCATTCCTCTTCATTCCTGCCATTTTCTCTTTTGTAATGCATAAAAGCGCTGTATAAATTTCTTCATTGGACGCATCGCTGATGCTTTTTCCATAGTTCTTCTGTAACATCTCCTGTAATAACTGTTCCATCTTTGTTCTCCTTTCGATGTGTGTTCTTATTTGACTGCTTCATATACACGCAGAATTTCTCCTACGCTCCACGCCTGGGCGAAGCATCCCTTAGACGAGGATGGATTTCCTCCGTCGTAAATCTCCGGAAGCTGTCCGATACAGCCCTCCCTCATGGCGCTTTCCATGACTTCCAGCTGTTCTTTGACTTCTTCTTTCGCCTCTTCGCTGTATCCGCATACCTTCAGATATGCCAGATAATAAGCGCCAAGCGGGAAGGTCCAGACCGTTCCCTGATGATATGCCAGGTCACGTTCTATCATCTCTCCCCCGTAAAACGGGTGGAACTCTTCGTCCCCTTCTTCCAGCGTGCGCAGTCCGTAAGGGGTGTACAGTTTTTCATAGACGGTGCGCACCACCTGCCGTTCCTGATCTTTTTCCAGCATGGTAAACGGCATGGATACGGCCCAGATCTGGTTGCACCGGATCTGCATGTCCGCCTTTGTTCCGGATACGAGATCTTTCAGGCATCCTCTCTCTTCATTCCAGAACTGTTCCCGGAAAGAAGTGCGTGTCCTGTCCGCAAGCACCCCATACCTAGTATATTCCAATCCAAGTTCAGATGCAAATATTTCCATAATCCGAAGTGCATTATACCAGTAGGCATTGATCTCCACCGGTTTGCCATGTCTTGGCGTCGGAAGGATTTCTCCCACCCGGACATCCATCCAGGTCACCTGGTCCAGGCCTTCTCCTGCCCGGATCAGGCCGTCTTCTTCCATCCGGATGCCGTGTCTCGTTCCCTCCCGGTATTTTGTGATGATCCGTTCCATCACAGGCCAGACTTCCTTGACAAAGTCCATATCCCCCGATGCCTGATAATACAGATACACACAGTTGATAAACAAAAGAGCTGCATCCACTGTATTGTACCTAGGCTCATTCTTTCCTTCCGGGAACAGATTCGGCATCAGACCGTCACGCTCGTTTGCTGCAAAGGTCCTCAGGATCTCTTTTGCCGTCTCATACTGCCCGGTGGAAATGCAGACACCCGGAAGAGCAATCATCGTATCCCGGCCCCAGTCCTCAAAGAACGGGAAGCCTGCAAGAATCGTTTTTCCTCCTGTAGATTCCCGGTCTGCTACAAACTGTGCCGCACTCTTTACAAGAACCTTTGCCATCGGATCCGCAAATCCGGCTTTTTCCTCCAGCGCTTTTCTGTACTTCTTTGTCTCCGCAATCACTGCCTGCGCATCGGTTCTGCCTTGTTCCATCGAGCAGACGATAGAAAGTGTCCTTCTTTCTCCTGCCGGAACCTGCATCCGGATCTTCAGCACCGCTTTTGCCGTTCCGCTCTCCCTTCTGCCGTCGCAGGCATCATAGCTGTAATAATACGTCTCTGTCTGCTCCTCCGGGAGGATTTCCCCGTTCGTCTCGAAATAGAGAGTCAATCCGTCTGAAGAAACGGTATTCCCTTTTCGTTCAAACACCTGCTCCTCCACCAGATCCTCTCCCTTTCTTACAAACTGTAAAAAAGGTGTAACGACAAGCTCTGCATCAAACAGGCTTTGATTTTTCATCTCATAGACAACTGCCACCGTATTTTCCTGCTGGGTCATACCAATTTCTTTCCGGATCCGGACACCTTTTGTCTCCCAGCGCCAGACCGGAGTATCCTCAAAGGAGAATGCGGACAGATGCTGATATCCTTCTTCTTTTGTCCCGTCCGCAAACTCCTGCGCCGAGAGAATCTGTTTCTCTTCTCCGATCCGGATCTCTTCTTTCATACGATGGATCAGATTGTATCGATGATTCGGTGCCTTCGTACATGCCATCAATAGCGCATGGTCATTTCTCGTAACCGAACCGGTCGTCGTCAGAGAGGAAAACCCTCCCAGTCCGTTTGTCAGAAGATAACAGTTTTCCTGTCCTCTTGAAAGTGTTTTAAAATCCTGTTTTCCGTATATCCATTTCATAAATCTGTCTTCACTTTCCTGTTTGTCCAAGTACTAATACACTGTGGCTGTCCACCTTTACCGTTCCTTCTGTAACAAATGGATCTCTCCACAGATTGCTGCTGTATCCATCCAGAAGGACTTCCCATTTTCCTTCCGGAAGCTCAACCGCAAATTTTTCATTTCTACTATTATAAATAATACATAACGTTTCCCATCTTGACGGTGCTCTTTCGTTTCGATTATCCACCGTAAACCCAACTGCTCCGTCTGTTTTCCACCGGTTCTGAATCCTTTTCCATGCGTTCCTGGATTTGTCGCAAAGTCCCGGAAGCTGTTTTCTCAGATGAATCAGTCCGCTGTAATACTCTGTAAGTTCATACTGTTCATAAGCCCGTTTCCAGTCCAGCCGGTTGATCTCAATCGGCGCATTGTAGGAATTTTCCAGTCCGTCTTTCGTGCGGGCAAATTCCTCTCCGGATAGGAAGAACAGATTTCCCTGGCAGGTCATGTAGATGGCCGCTGCCATGCGGTTGGCCTGCATCCGTTCTTTCTCATCCGGGATTGTCAGGGAGAGTTTATCCCACAATGTCCAGTTGTCATGGGCAGATACATAGGTGATGACCTGAGAAGGTGCTTTCACCTTCGATTCCGGGCCGCACCAGGCGCGGACGGAAGCAAGAATTTCCTCCTCCAGGCCTTCTCCCCCATTGACAAATCCCGGCTCCTCCCCTTCGAATGTATGACCTTTTACCGCATCCCGTGTATCATCACAGAAGAAGCCTACATGCGGATCCAGCTGGTCCACATGGCATTTCAGTGCCGGAACCGCCTGTTTTTCCATCGGAGTTTCATCTGCAGACCACGGTTCTCCGAATACCATCTTTTCCCCTTTACCATACCGGAGCGCAAGTTCCTTCTCAATCCGGTTCATCAGTCCCGTATCCAGAAGCCCCATCAGGTCAAACCGGAAGCCGTCGATGTGGTATTCTTCAGCCCAGTAAAGAACGGAGTCCAGAATGTAGTTTGCGCACATGCTCCGCTCGCTCGCCACATCGTTCCCGCAGGCAGAACCGTTTGCGGTCTCCCCGTTTTCGTGGACACGGTAATAGTACCACGGCACCGTTTTCTGGAACCAGGCATCAAGGGAATAGGTATGATTATAAACCACATCCATGATGACCCGGAACCCGTTTTTATGCAGAAACTGGATCATCTCCTTGAATTCTTTGATCCGGACCTCTCCGTTTCTTGGGTCCGTCGAGTAGGAGCCTTCCGGAACGTTATAGTTCACCGGATCGTATCCCCAGTTGAACTCCCCTTCTGTCTTGCTTTCATCCACAGATCCATAATCGTAGGCCGGCATCAGCTGCACGTGGGTGATACCGAGTTTCTTCATATAAGAAAAGCCCGTGGGATGCACGCCGTCGTGGTCTAGTGTCGTATTCTCACAGGTAAATGCCTTATACTTCCCCCGGAAAGCTGCCGGGAATCCTCCGGACGGATCCCAGGAATATTCCCCGATATGCAGCTCATAAATAATCTGTTCCTGCTGATAAGCGGGGGAAACATCTTCCTCCCATCCTTTAGGATCTGTTCTTTTTAAATCTACAATCATGCTCCTCTTTCCGTTGATCCCGCAGGCTTTCGCATAAGGATCCGCCGAGCATATCATCTTTCCCTCTATGGAAAGTTCAAAATCATAGTATACTTTGTGAAGCACTTCTTTTGTCCGGTATGCCCAGACACCTTTGCCCTCTTTTACCATCGCTTCCGTCCGGTATGAATCTTCTGATTCTCCATCATGATAGAAGCGGACTGTTACAGACTCGGCCACCGGGCTCCACAGGAGGATGGAAGTTCCATCCTCCGTGCAGGCTGCCCCGAGGTCATGCCCTTCATAGGTATAGTTCTGTTCAAATTCCGGATCTGAATAAAATGTTTTCCATTCTTTTGCTGTCTTTCTCATCTGTCTGTCCCTCATTCAAATCTGATTGTTTTAGCCCTTTACAGCACCGGACATACCGTCCACGTAGTATCTCTGCATGAACAGGAAGAGGATCGCGATCGGAATTGAAATCAGCACCGCTCCTGCAGCGAAACTTGTGTACCAGCTGTCAATATATTCTTTCTGAAGCATATTCCAAAGTCCGATCGCAACTGTATACTGGTCGGAGTTTGCACGGCAGATTACCTTTGCGAAAATGAAATCCAGCCATGGTGACATGAAAGATGTCAGTACCGTGTAAATAACGATCGGTTTACTAAGCGGCAGTGTAATCTTCGTAAAAATCTGCCACCTTGTACATCCATCGAGAAGCGCCGCCTCGTCCACCGCAATCGGAACCGTATCAAAGAATCCTTTTGCGATCTGGAAGCTTAAGCCTGCTCCTCCTGAATAACACAGGATCAAAGCCAGTTTGATCAGATTGCCTTCTGTAAGGCCAATTGCCTTCAGGATGAAGTACACCGCAATCATTGACATGAATCCAGGAAACAGACCAAGAATCATCGCCATGTTCATGTATGGTTTCCGCAGTTTAAATTTCAGTCTGGACAGACAGTAGGAAACTGCCAGAACATAAAAGGTAGATAAGATACAGGAACATACTGCGATGAACAGCGTGTTCATGAACATCTGCGGAAAGTTCAGGATTGATGTATCCGTAAACAGTTTCACATAGTTGTCAAGTGTGAAGCTTTGCGGGAAGAAGGTGGAAACATAGGATCCTTTTTCCGCCCGGAAGCTCGTCAGTATTACCCAGATAATCGGGAATACCCAGATAAACGCCAGTATGGCAAGTACGACATGAACGATCGTATTATTGATAAAACGTCTCTTTTTAGCTGAGCGTACTTTTGTTTTCGCAGCCATGATCTAGAATCCCCCTTCTTCTTTATATGATTTACTGTTGCGGTAAGTAAGGAGCGCCGCAATCGCCAGAATGATAAATGTCAGGATACCGATAACCGCACCGATGTTGTAGTACTGTTTGTCTACGGTCAGTTTGTACAGCCATGTTACAAGCAGGTCAGTGCTTCCTGCCGTGGATTCCAGATTGGTAACCGGATCTCCTCCCGACAACAGGTAGATAACGTTGAAGTTGTTGACGTTTCCTGTAAATGTTGTAATCAGGTATGGTGTCGTCACATACAGCATGTACGGAAGTGTGATCTTAAAGAAGATCTGCACTGCATTGGCGCCGTCCACTCTGGCGGCCTCGTAAAGTTCACCCGGAATATTCTGAAGGACTCCGGTCAGCTGAAGCAGTGTATATGGTACACCAACCCAGATATTGATTACAATAACCGTTACTCTTGCCCACGTTGGATCCGTAAAGAACGGGAGGCTTGCATCCTGCGCAATCAGTCCCAGATTACGAAGCAGGACATTGACCGCGCCTTCCGGCTGAAGCATTGTTCTCATAATCAGAAGAGAAACGAACATCGGAACCGCACAGGAGAGTACGAAGCAGAATCTCCAGAATCCCTTTGCCTTTGTATCTTTCCGGTTGATTACAATAGAAAGAATCATACCGAAAATATAGTTGCTGAATGTTGCGAAGAACGCCCACACAAGTGTCCATCCAAGTACAGACCAGAACGTGCTTCCCAGGATACTGCTGGAATCAAACAGCGCTTTGAAGTTGTCAAGTCCCACCCAGTCAAACAGCATCAGATGATTGTCGATTTTACTGTAGTTCGTAAATGCCATACAGATCATAAAGATCAACGGCAGAATCGTCAGCGCACCGATAAAGATCATCGGCGGAAAATGCGGCTACTATGCACTGGACAGCCTGATGAACGATGTTTCCATCGGAACGCTGCTGCTTCACGCAAAGCTGATGGTGAGAAATTCTACAGGAAAGGCATCGGAAAAGAACTTCTAACAAAAAACTCCTCACAGAAATCACCGTACTACTATGTACCATGCATTTCTGCGGGGAGTTTTTCAGTCTGCCAAAAGCATCGTTTTTTATTTAATCAGTTTTTGTATTTTTTTTGCCTCCGGCGTTCCTGCTTTTCCAAGAATCTCAAACAGCAGCGCTTCGTAGGTGGTCAGAACGGCACCTTCCATCTTTGCCCGCTCCAGAGCCATCTCCATATCCCGCGGCTTTCTGCTGGAAATGCAGTCCGTCACCAGAACCGGCGTATATCCTTTTGCCTTCAGATCGATCACCGTCTGCAGCACGCAGATGTGTGATTCGATTCCACAGATAATTACCGTGCGCTTCTCTCCAAGTTTCGGAATGACTTCCTCAGCCGCACTGTAGCTGATCTTTTCCAGATAGTCACCGGTTCCTGCCGCTTCTGTAATCTCCGGCACTGTCATTCCAAGTCCTCTTGTATACTGCTGCGTGATATAAATCGGAATTCCAAGTTCTCTTAGTCCATTCAGGAGAATCACTGAATGTGCCAGCAGTTCCTCTTTTTCATACATAACCGGCATGAGCCGTTCCTGATAGTCTACCGCTACTGCCGCCATATCTTCCCGTTTCATCAACATCTGCTCTGTCTCCTTTTCTTCTGTCTTTATGGTTCTATTTGTTATTTTTGCATTTGCTCCGCTTCTTCCAGAGACTGGTATCCATAGAAACGGACCATGAATCCGAGATTCTTCTCCGTCAGGTTTTCCCCTTTTTCGGCCATCTCCCGAATCATCCGTGCATACAGTTTGATGGTCCGGTCCGAAAAGGTGCCGATTTCACCTCTTAAATAAGTCTCCTGGGAAGTATCCCATGGTGTGTCTTCCGAGGTATGGATCTTTCTTCCGGTACTGCCAAGCTTCGGATATCTCCGGGCGAAGTCCTCCGCCCACGCAATTTCCTGCCGGATCACTTCTTCCTGCAGACAAATCCGTTCTTCACTCCGCTTTGGAAGAATATCCCGGAAAGCTTCATATTCTTTTGGCGCTGTACTTTCCATCATTCTGGCGTACTTTTCCGTCAGCAGATTCCAGCCGTCCGCCCATGCATCCTGAAGATCCGCAAGATAACTCTTCAATACTTCCTCATTCCACACAAGGAACTGGCTGTTTCTCATAATCTCAAAGGTCTCTTTGTCATCCTGGCAGGAGGCCCTGCCGCCCTCATTGTGAACATTCTGGAACTGCTGCCATTCCATTTCCACAATCTCTTTAATCAACTGGTTTTTGTCCATCATGTCCCTTGTCCTTTTCTATTTCCATCAACTTTTCCAGCACTGACGCCTTGTGGACTTCCAGAAAATCATCCTCCCTGTCGGAAATCCCCTGCCCGTTCAGCTCGCCTGCCACAATCCGGCAGATCTGTTCGATTTTCTCTTCTATATCTTTGTCCGTCGTCTCTTTTTCCATCAGTTCTTCCAGCAGCCCCCTGATCTCCGGAACCCTCTGAAATTCCTCCATGCCTTTTATTTTCCATTTGTAAAACGGCATGTAGGTTTTGTTCAGAAGATATGCCGTCTCCACCGCCGCAGAGAGGAACTCTGACAGGGAAAAATACATGGCTCCAAGAGCATTTCTCTTTTTGGCACGCGGGAAATTATACTGTCCCGCCTGAGCCATTTTTCCAAGTGAAACATAGAGCCGTTTCAAGCGGACGCTCTCCGGTTCCATGGAAAACGCCGCTCTTCTCTTCGTAAATTTCCCGAGCGGATCATCAAAGATCTCGCCGCTTACTGCGGTCCGCAGAGATTCCTGAGAAATGGGAAGCCAGTCTTTGTCTTCCTTCGGTGCTTTTTTATATCCGGTCAGATTCCGGAAAAATGTCCCGATCTCAAAGACGCCGACACGCTGCTTTCCCTGCTCCGTCGTATTTCTTGCCGCATAGCCCATAAATTCTTTTGGAAGCGCGTCATAGGCTTCCTGCAACTTCTGCCCGATTTTCCGATAATCTTTTTTCGTCAGCCACAGACAAAATCCCGGACCGAAATCGTGATCCGTGGACCAGGCATCGTCGTACCCCAGACATTCCGAGCCTTCTCCTACAAGCCCGGCCGCAATCCGCCCGGCATATTCCGGGAACTGCTCTTCGATCATCGTTTTTCCATATTCCTCATAATAAGCTTTTGCAAGTTCCAGACCTTTCATCTGGCTCTTCTCGGCCGCCTGCCGTCTTCTCAGCAGATCCGAGACAATTTCCAGATTCCGTTTTGTCACCTGATAGTACTCATTTTCACCGTAGAACCGGAAAATTTCATCCAGGGCTTTCTGATAGCATGCCTGAGATGCCTCCAGATTTCCTTCATGGAAATACGCTTCGCCAAGTCCGGACAGCGCTGACGCATAGTGAGAATCCTTCCCGTCCGGCATCTTTTCAAAAATCCGGACCGCCTGTTCCATATGCGCTTTTCCTTCGGCCGTCTCGTTCATCTGGAAACAGAGATTTCCCAGGTTCGTATGGGTAATTGCCACTTCTACGTCTGCATCATCCAGCTTTCTGACAATCTCCATTGCCCGCTCCAGCTCCCGTTTCGCCTCTTTCAGACGTCCCGTTTCACTGTACAGAAGACTCAGATTATTATGAAGCGATGCCATATGGTAGTCCGGCCCTGTAATATACCTCCGGTAAATTTCGTATGCCTGTCCGTAGAGCGTTTCCGCCTCCTGATATTTCCCTGCGGCACGGTATCCCGTCGCAGCATTTAACAGCATCGTGCCATACTGCATCGTGCCGTCAAGCCCCAGCTCGTCCGCAAGCTCCATGGCCTGTCTGGTGCAGAGCAGACATTCCTCATATCTTCCTGCCGCCCGGTAATATCCCATCAGTTCATTCAAAATTGCAAGGATCGCTCCGTCATCCCCGCAGGATGCCGCCTCTTTCAGTCCCCGTTTCAGGTACCCTTCTGCTTCACGGCCTTTCCCGGATGCATAGAGCAGATCCAGTCCTTCTAAAAATCGCTGTAGATCAAACATCGCTTCTTCCTATCCTTTCATATCCAGTTCCACCGGACAGTGATCGCTTCCCATGACCTCCGTCAGAATCTTCGCATCTTCCAGACGGTCTTTCAACGCTTCTGACACTACGAAGTAGTCAATACGCCAGCCTGCGTTCTTCTTTCTTGCGCTGAACCGGTAGGACCACCAGGAATAAATTCCTTCCTGATCCGGATAAAAATACCGGAAAGTATCGATAAAGCCAGCAGCTTTCAGCGTCCGGAATTTGTCCCGCTCTTCATCGGTAAATCCGGCATTTTTCCGGTTGGTCTTCGGGTTCTTAAGGTCAATCTCTTCGGCTGCGACGTTCAGGTCTCCGCAGAAAACAACCGGTTTTTTCTCTTCCAGACGCTTCAAATATGCAAGAAAATCCGTCTCCCATTGCATCCGGTAATCCAGTCTTGCAAGTTCACTCTGGGAATTCGGTGTATAAACCGTGACAAAATAAAAGTCCTCAAACTCCAGAGTAATCACACGCCCTTCCTGATCGTGCTCTTCGATGCCGATGCCGTACTGTACCGAAACCGGCTCCCGTTTCGTAAAAATAGCAGTTCCGGAGTATCCTTTCCGTACCGCATAGTTCCAGTACTGATGATATCCTGGAAGCTCCAGATCCAACTGTCCCTCCTGCATCTTTGTCTCCTGAATACAGAAAATATCTGCATCCGCCTCCTGAAAGAAATCCAGAAATCCTTTCTGCACACATGCGCGGATTCCATTTACATTCCATGATATAAACTTCATGTAACTTTCCTCCTGTATCTTATCTGATTTTCATTTTAAATTCATCATTACCAGACTAGTATACCATGAATCCATGTGGTAAACTATAACTACTTCTGTCAGGAAAGGAAAGTTATCATGAAAATCAAAAAAATCACAGAAAACAAAAAGCAGTTTCTGGATCTGCTTCTGCTTGCAGATGAGCAGGAAAGCATGATTGACCGTTATCTGGAAGCCGGCGACATGTATGCGCTTTATGATGAAGATCTCAAAGGCGTCTGTGTCGTGACATGCAGTGATGACGGCACCTGCGAGCTGAAAAATATCGCGGTTTACGAACATTGTCAGGGATCTGGATATGGCAGGAAGATGATCGATTATGTCTGCGGACTTTATTCCGGAAAGTATCATACCATGTATGTCGGAACCGGAGACAGCCCGCTGACTGTTCCGTTTTATAAAAAATGCGGCTTCACCGAGTCTCACCGGGTGAAAAACTTCTTTACCGACAACTACGACCATCCGATTTTCGAATGCGGAATTCAACTCGTGGATATGGTCTATTTGAAAAAAGAACTGTAAAAACACAGGAGGATCCTGCCGTGCGGCATGAGCCTCCTTCCCATTATCTCTGTTCTTCCTGATAATAAACTTCTTTTAAAAACAGTCCCTGTGCCGGAGCCAGAAATCCGGCGCAGGCCCGGCTTTTCGCTTTCAGAATCTCCGGTATGTCCCTGGCACTCTTCTTTCCGCTTCCCACTTCCAGAAGAGTCCCGCTTAGAATCCGCACCATATGGTACATAAATCCGTTTCCCCGAAAGGACATACAAAGGGAGTCTCCTCTTTTTTCTATCTGGATCTCATCGATCCGCCTCGTGCAGCCCTTCTCATCTTTCCGGTCGGTAAAACTGGAAAAATCATGTCTTCCGAGCAGATATCCTGCGGCCCGTTCCATTTCCTCGATATCCAGTTCTTCCGGATAATGACACGTATACCTTCTGGAAAATACCTGCTGCTTTTCCCGCAAGTCTACATGATATTCGTAACATTTCCCTTTGGCGCTCCGGCGTCCGTGAAAGGTATTCGGGACCAGTTCCATGCTGCGGATCCGAATGTCCTCCGGAAGACCTGCATTGAGTTTTCTTAAGAATTCTCTTTCCTCCACTTTCCCTGAAAGCCTCAGGCTTGCCACCTGTCCTCTGGCGTGGACTCCGGCATCCGTTCTCCCGGATCCCTGGATTTTCACTTCATATCCGGTCAATTTGCAAATGGCATCTTCTATCACATTCTGGATCGTATTCTCTGCTCCCGGCTGCCGCTGCCATCCCTGGTAACGGGTACCGTCATAGGAGATTGTCAGTTTATATGTTCTCATATCCTTGACTCTCCTTTCAAGAACTTCTCCATCACATTTCTGAGAAGTGTCTGAATTTCCTCCTCAGAAAGTCTCATGTTCCCTCCATAAAGCTGCGTCGCAATTCCGTGGGCATAAAAACGGACATCCCGGTACAAGCCTTCGCTTTCTTGAATGGAAATTTTAAACTGTTCGGCTGTACACTCGATTGTCTCCCGGTTCCACGGAGAATCAATGACCTCCCGGACTGTACGAGACCCAAGAAGCGGATTTACGAAGAGAGCTCCAAAGAAATTCCGCTCTTTTCTGGCAAAATTGATATAGGCAAAACTGATCGTAAACAGATAGTCTGCCTTATCAATATATTGATTGATAAACTCAGTGTAGTACTCGTCGATTCTGAGCTTTACCTCCGCTTTCAGTTCATTCATATCCTGAAAAGACTGAAAAATCGGCATTGTGGAGCAGTTCAGCTGTTTCGCGAGATATCTGGCATTCAGACTTTCAATCCCTTCCTCGTGAATGATCTCAAATGCCTTCTGCAAAATCAGTTCCTTTGTAATTCTCTTTTTCGGCGGCATGAAAAGTTCCTCCCTTCTTTTTAATATCATACGTTATATAACATTAGTTATTATAAGGGTGTTTTCTTTTTTCGTCAAGTATTTTCCGTAATTTCTGTCATTGGATGTTGCTGCTCACACTCTTTCCATAACGCAAACAGGAGAATCCTTTCGGATCCTCCTATTTTTTATCCAGTATACTTTTCAATTCTTCCATGAACGTATTGACGTCCTTAAATTCACGATAAACAGATGCGAAGCGCACATAGGCAACCTCATCCAGATCTTTGAGTCTTCTCATAACAATCTCACCGATCACCTTGCTCGGAATCTCTTTTTCCTCGCGATTGAAAATCTCATTCTCGATCTGCTCAACCGTCTTTTCAATCACTTCAGCCGGAACCGGTCTTTTATAGCACGCCTGAAGAATGCCCTTTTCGATCTTTTCCCGGTCGTACTGCTCTCTGTTATTGTCCTTTTTAATGACAATCAGAGGGATTGTCTCTACTTTCTCGTAGGTCGTAAACCGCTTTCCACAGGAATCGCAGGAGCGTCGCCTGCGTATTGAAGATCCATCCTCAGCAGGGCGGGAATCAATCACTCTTGTATCCGGATTGCCGCAGTATGGACATTTCATCTCATGTACCATCCTTTCTCCAAAATCTGGTATCAGTATACCATTACCATTTTAGGCGGTCAACATATTCTCCGTTTTATCTGCACTCACACAAGAATTTTTCCTCGCAAATATCCACCAGAATGATATCCGGCCCCACTTTGCAGATACATTCAAATGGAATCACATATTCACTGTCATATCCAAACAGGCCTCCCAGTCTTCCAGGCCCCGGTACAACAATCGCCTGGACACAGCCTTTTTTCATATCCACCACCAGATCTGCCACACAGCCAAGGCGTCTGCAGTTCACTGTGTTGATGACCTCTTTTTCTCTCAGATCACAAAGCCTCATTTTATTTCCCTCCCGTTACCCGGAATCCTGCGGCGCAGAACGTCTATCGCCTTTTCGGACAAAAAAGACGCATACACCGGTCTTATCACCAGCATATGCGTCCATTCTTCTTTTGCTACATATCAAAATCTATTACAGATTCATTACTTTTTCGCTTTCAAATGCTTTTGCGATCACTGCCGTCAAAATGCCGCCAAGCACTAATGTCATAACAAGAGTCACACCGTACTGTGCCATCGTCACTTCCGATGTCAGAATCCCTTTTAAAGCGAGCGCAGTATTATAAAATGGTATCAGATAATCTTTCATTCCGGCCTCGCTTGTCGTGAACATGGTCATCATACCAATCACAAGAACCACCATGTATGCCGGCGTTATATAGGTGCTGGCCTCTTTCAGGTCTCTCGCAAACACAGAGATCAGAATGACAATCGCCGAGTAAAGGAACGAAATTGCCACCAGAAGTACACCGATCATGGCAATCTGTTCCGGTGTAATTTCAATATCCAGCCCGCTGTCTCCTCCCAGAATCTTCGGGAATGTCGCACCCATCACAACAATATAGATGACCGAAGATATTCCGGAAATTGTCATCAAGGCAAATACTTTTCCGAGTACGATGGATTTTCTTTTGACCGGAGTCACGAGAAGACTTGCCATCGTTCCCCTCTCTTTTTCCCCCGCAATCATGTCAGTTCCGATTCCCATTGCGCCTGCAAAAAGCAGGATCGTGATGAAATACGGAAGCATCATGCCGAGTGCTTTGCCGCTTGCCTTCTGGTCATCCTGGACAATCATATCTTTATTGTCGCTGTTGACAGTAAAGATCTGAAGCCCGTTCATATCTGCCACTCTCTGGGACAGCAAGGTCTGACGGTATGCTTCCAGCGTCTGATTGGAAATCAGTTCATAAGCACTTGAGGAGTAGTCCTCGGACGGATTGTAGTATGTCTTGATCTGCGGCACTTCATCTCCTGTCTGATATTCCTGAATTATGGAATCAAAATTTTCCGGGAATTCAATCAGGAGATCCGCATCTCCGTTCCGCAGAAGATCCATAACATTTTCTCTTTCACTGTCTGTTTTTATGGTATTGACCTCCATATTCAGATCAGCAGCTTCCAGAAATGCGCTGAAACTGTCCGGCTTATTGATCATGTATACAATCGACTTATGGCTCTGGATATCCTCTGCCTGACGTGTTGCAAGATTTCCCACAAGTGCCATAATTCCTACCATAATCAGGACCGGAAGCAGAAAAACAGAAAAAATCATCTTTTTATCTTTGAAAATACGTGCAAGTTCTTTTTTGTATATCGTTTTCATCTTACGCTTCCCCCTTTACACTTTTAAAGTATTCGAAGAAAGCATCTTCCAGATCGTGAGTACCTGTCTCCTCCAGAATTTCGGCAAGCGTTCCCTCTGCTCTCTTTTTCCCGTCAATAATAATCCCGATCCGGTCGCAGAGCTTTTCTGCCTCGGACATAATATGGGTAGAGATTATAACAAGCTTTCCTTCTTCTTTCAGTTTTCTCAGATAGTCAGTTACACTTCTCGCTGTGATGATATCAAGTCCGTTCGTCGGCTCGTCAAAAATCACCACTTCCGGATCATGAATCAAGCTGACTGCAATGGCCGCTTTCTGTTTCATACCCGTGGAAAGCTCTTTGATCTTTTTATGCGCAAAGTCATTAATTCCAAAATATGTAAATAACTCTTCTTTTCTCTTTTTAATCTGATCCGGTGCAATCCCTCTGAGTTCTCCGAAAAAATCAAACAGATAATCTACCGAGAACTGCGGATCCAGCTTAATATCGCTTGTCAGGAATCCAATACTCTTTCTGACTGCTTCTGAGTTCTTCTGTACCTCATTGCCATTTACATAAATCTCTCCCGACGACGGTTTGATAATCGTCGCAATACACCGGAGCGTCGTCGTTTTCCCCGCTCCGTTCGGACCGAGCAGCCCATAGATCTCCCCTGATTTTGCAGTCAGCGTCAGGTGATCCACCGCTGTCTTTTTCGGATTCTTTGTGTGAGATTCCTGCATCTGCTTTTTATTCAGCTTGTAAATCTTTGTCAGGTCATGAATCTCAATTTGAACACTCTCATTCATAGCCTTTTCCTCCATCTGTCATTCAATGTCATGAATTTTCTTGACTCTTTATCATAATTGCATCTCTTTTGCCTTCTGTCAAGTAAAATCTTATGACAATTTTACCCTCCCCCGATAATTTTTTGTCAAGTATTTTCATTCATTTTCTGGATTCTCCGGCTGATCAGCCCTGATTTTGTTCAGAAATGTGTTTGACCGCTGATTATAATTTTGCGGTCTATGAAATGATACTCCCAGTTTACAGAGATTCTGATCTTCTGTCAACCGGGAGTAATTGATTTGTTTTCACATATTTTATGCAAACTGACTTTCGTACAGCTGCTTATAAAATCCATTTTTCGCCAGCAGTTCTTCGTGTGTTCCCTGCTCAATGATATTTCCGTCTTTCATGACGAGGATCCGGTCCGCCGTGCGGATCGTGGATAAGCGGTGTGCCACGATGAAACTGGTTCGTCCATCCATAAGCTTCTCAAAAGCCTGCTGCACCCGGATCTCAGTCCGTGTATCGATGGAAGAGGTGGCCTCATCAAGAATCAGTACCGGAGGCAGTCTGAGCATGACTCTGGCAATACATAAAAGCTGTTTCTGTCCCTGTGAAAGATTGCCGCCTTCTTCAGAGATTACCGTATCGTATCCATCCGGCATTCTTGTGATAAATCCGTGGGCATGCGCTTCTTTCGCCGCATGAATGATCTCTTCTCTCGTTGCATCCGGATTTCCGTAGGCAATATTTTCTGCAATCGTCGCGGATTTCAGCCAGGTCTCCTGAAGTACCATTCCATAATTTTCTCTCAGGCTATCCCTTGTAATATGCCGGATATCCTCACCTTCCATACGGATAACCCCTGCATCTACATCATAGAAACGCATGAGAAGATTGATGAGAGTCGTCTTTCCGCATCCTGTCGGACCGACAATCGCAATCTTCTGCCCCGGCTTTACGTTCAGATTCAGATCTTTCAGAAGCGGTACTTCTTTCTTATAAGAAAAGCTTACGTGTTCCAGATCCAGGTTTCCTTTTGCATCTATCAGTACCACGGCGTCCTTATCATCTTTCGGCTCCGGTTCTTCTTCGATAAAATCAAACACCCTTTTTGCGCAGGCAAGTGCATTTTGGAGTTCCGTCACGACACCGGAAATCTCATTAAACGGTTTTGTATACTGATTCGCATAGGTCAGAAAGCAGGAAAGCTGTCCGACGCTGATGATCCCGGACATCGCGCTTAACGCCCCCGTGATTCCAACCCCCATATAGACAAGGTTATTGACAAACCGAGTACTCGGGTTCGTAATGGACGAAAAGAAAATCGCTTTCAGGCTGTAGGTTTTCAGTTTTCCATTGATTTCGTCAAACCGTTCGGAAGCGGTGCTTCCGTATCCGAATGCCTGTACTACTTTCTGATTTCCTACCATCTCGTTAACGAGCGATGTCATATCCGCCCTTGCTTCCGACTGTTTTTTAAACATCTGGTATGTCCGTTTTGCAATGAATCCCGCAACAAAGAAGGACAATGGTGTGAGCAGCACGACAACCAGAGTAATTTTCACATCAATGGTCAGCATGAAAATCAATGTCGTAACAATTGTTACTACTCCGGAGAAAAACTGGGTAAATCCCATCAAAAGTCCGTCCGAAAACTGCTCCACGTCTGTGATGATCCTGCTGATGGTATCTCCATTTGCATGGCTGTCCACATAAGAAAGGGGCAGTCTTTCCAGTTTTTTAAATGCTTTTAGCCGTACGTCTCTTACTACCCGGTAGGTAATCTGATTATTGCACAGATTCATCAGCCACTGTCCCACACCTGTAATCGCAATGATAACGGCAAGTTTTTTCAGAATATCAAGAATCCGGTCAAACAGTACCTGATCTTTTCCTAGAATAAAATCAATAGCATCACCAACCAGAATCGGTGCATACAGGGTCAGCACTCCTGTCAAGACTGCGAAAAGGAGCGATAAAATCACATAAAACGAATATGGTCTGATATAAAAAAGTACCTTTTTCCATGTACTGTCCTGCTTATGCATGCTGGCCCACCTCCTTTTCTGAAAGCTGAGAGAGACAGATTTCTCTGTAAACCTCGCATGATTTCATCAGTTCATCATGTGTGCCGATTCCGGCAATCTTTCCATCATCCATGACAATGATCCGGTCCGCCTGCATGACAGATGCCGCTCTTTGTGATACAACAAAGACCGTCATATCTTTCAGGCCTTTGACAGCTTTCCGAAGCCTGGCATCCGTTGCAAAATCCAGTGCAGATGCACTGTCATCCAGGATCAGGATCTGCGGCTTTCGTACAAGAGCACGGGCAATCGTCAGTCTCTGTTTCTGTCCGCCGGAAAGATTTTTTCCTCCCTCATTAATCAGTGTGTCCAGACCGTCCGGCTTTCCTTCCACAACCTCCAGTGCCTGGGCAGTGCGGATCGCTTCCATGATCTGCTCATCATCTGCATCTTCATTTCCAACTTTCATATTGTCACGGATCGTTCCGCGGAAAAGAACTGCCCTTTGCGGAACCATACCGATCTTCTTTCTTAGTTCTTCAATCTTATAATTACGGACATCCTCTCCGTCTACGGTCACACTTCCTTCCGCCACGTCATAAAAGCGCGGAATCATCTGTACAAGCGTAGACTTTCCGGAACCGGTTCCTCCGATTACCCCGATCATCTCTCCCTTTTTCACAGAGAAATCCAGACCGGTGACCGCATAGACCTTACTCTCCGGATAGGCAAATGACACCTGATGGAATGCTGCCGCTTCCCTTGTCTGCTCCTGCTCTGCCCCCTCTTTATCTGTCACTTTCTTAACTCCGTCTCCATCCTGAATGGACGGTTCCAGTGCAAATACTTCATTGATACGGTTGGCACAGGCAAGCGCTTTTGTAAAGCTGACAATCAGATTGGACAACGCCACCAGCGCAGTGAGAATCTGTGTCATGTAGTTTACAAGGGCGATGACCTCTCCCTGTGTAATGCCGCCCGCGTATGTTTCCCGGCCTCCAAACCAGACAATGGCTATGGTCGCCACGTTGACGATAATGTAGGTTGCCGGATTTAAAAGAGCCGAAATTTTTCCGACCAGCATCTGTGCTGCCAGAAATTTTGCATTCTCCGCCTTGAATTCATCCCGTTCTCTTCCCTGCATGCCAAAAGCCCGGATGACGCGGATTCCTTCCAGATTTTCTCTTGTAGAAAGTAAAATCCGGTCAAGCAGTTTCTGTACCTTCCGGTAAAGCGGAATCGATACCACCATGATCCCGTAGATCACCAGCGCCAGAAGCGGCACCGCAACTACAAAAATCAACGCAAGCTTCACACTGATGGTAAACGCCATAATCAGCGCACCGACAACGATAAACGGGGAACGAAGGAAGAGCCGCAGAACCAGATTGACCCCGGACTGCACCTGGTTGATATCACTCGTGATCCTTGTTACCAGAGTCGCGCTCCCTGCCCGGTCAATTTCCGCATAGGAAAGGCTCTGGATATGCCGGAACATATCATGTCGCAGGGCCGTTCCGAATCCGACGGATGCCTTTGCTGCAAAATACTGGGCTGTCAGCGAACATGCCAGTCCAAGTACCGCAAACAGAATCAAAATGCTCCCCATCCGCAGGATGTATCCTGTGTCCTGATTTCGGATTCCAATGTCTATCATGTTCGCCATAATGAGCGGCACCACCAGCTCAAAGCAGGCCTCCAGAAGCTTAAACAACGGACCGATGACACTCTCCTTTTTGTAATCATTCAGATACTTCAACAATTTTCTCATTTCTTTGATCTCCTATTCGATGCTTTCTTTATTATAAGGTCTTGGATCTGTCCCCGCAAGTATGAACACAGTTTTCTATGTATTCTCTTAATTCTTTTTGAACCTTCTTGTCTTTTTTTTCAATTCTTTTTATACTATAAGAAATCATTTTCAGGAGGTTTTACAATGAGTATTACTGTACATACAACCCATTTTACCGAACGGCCGGACTGCACCGGACGGCTTGAAAAGGAGCAGCGTGTCTATGATCTGCTGGAGCAGCTCCACATTTCCTTCGAAGGAGTTGACCACGATACTGCCAATACGATCGAAGACTGTGAGGCAGTTGAGGCGGAGCTTGGTGTGAAGATCTGTAAAAATCTGTTCCTGCGAAACCGTCAGAAGACGACTTTCTATCTTCTCATGATGCCGGGAGATAAGAAATTTGTAACAAAGGATCTTTCCGGACAGCTTGGAATCTCCCGTCTTTCCTTCGCGGAGCCGGAATTCATGGAGGAGTATCTGGACCTGACACCGGGATCTGCAAGTGTCCTTGGACTGATGAATGATCCGGATCGGGAAGTCAATCTTTTGATCGATGAGGATCTTCTCAAAGACGAATATATCGGATGTCACCCGTGTATCAACACCTCGACACTCAAAATCCGGACAGCCGATATTCTGAATGTTTTTCTGAAGCATACCGGACACCGCCCGACACTTGTGCGCCTTTAGCCACATGTTTCGCGATTATGAAAAGGGATTTTACAAAAGAATGGAGAAGTTTTTATGCTTGCAGTTTATTTAAGCCCCCTCTACCTTGCAGTCAATTTGTACCTTCTGCACCGGATCTTTACATGGCTTACCGATATCCATCCATTTTTTGAAAAACGCGCGGTGCGGATCGTACTTGGGATCTGCTACTTCTTTGTCGCGTTTTCTCCGGGGATCGGATTCCTTGTTCCTGCCGGAACAGCTCAGAGAATTCTAAAAGGGCTCGGTTACTACTGGATGGGCATCATGCTCTATACGGCTCTGATTGTCATTGCAGCCGACCTGATACGTCTCATTGTCAGAAAAGTACGAAAAAAAACATTTCACCGTCTCCGCCCTGCACTTGCCGGAACGATCTGCTTTTTTCTGATTGCCGCGATCAGCATTTATGGAATGTTCAATGCACGTTTCATCCGGATCACTCCGTATGAGGTGACGATTGATAAGAAGGCCGGGAATCTGGATTCTCTTAAGATCGCCCTTGTGGCAGATCTGCATCTCGGATACAGTGTCGGCACTTCCCAGATGCGTCAGATGGTTGACAAAATCAATGCCCAGAATCCGGATCTGGTTGTCATTGCAGGGGATATTTTTGACAACGAATATGAAGCGCTTGACAAGCCGGAAAAACTGGCTGAAATCCTTTCCGGACTTCAGAGTACTTACGGCACCTATGCCTGCTACGGAAACCACGATATTCAGGAGCCGATTCTGGCCGGATTTACCTTTCCTCAGGATGGTAAAAAAATGAGCGATCCTCAAATGGATGTTTTTCTTGAAAAAGCCGGGATCACCCTGCTTCGGGATGAGAGTGTTCTGATTGATGATGCCTTTTATCTTTATGGCAGACCGGATTATGAACGTCCCGGGCGCGGTATAACCAGCCGGAAAACACCGGAAGAGATTACACGGGATCTGAATACGAATAAGCCGGTTATCGTCATCGATCATGAACCGCGGGAACTGTCTGAGCTTTCGGATGCCGGTGTTGATCTGGATCTGTGCGGCCATACTCATGACGGCCAGATCTTTCCGGTCAATCTGATCACAAACCTTGTATGGGAAAATTCCTGTGGTTACCTTCAAAAAGGCTCCATGCATAATATTGTAACTTCCGGTGTGGGAGTCTTTGGTCCGAACATGCGGGTTGCTACCAAAAGCGAAATCTGTATGATTGATGTCCGTTTTCAGTCTTAACATTTTTTACAGGGAACGACGTTTCCTGTTAAAACAAAAAACATCAGGTGTCTCCTAGGAGCGCACCTGATGTTTTTGAAATCCGAAATAGGAACAGACTGCACAGACCGGCGTAAAGCAGACAGCAGCAATTATTCCCATCTGATAAACCTGTATCTTCGTTGTTCCGATCTCATAGGCCGGGAGATTGAAAATCTTGGCCGGAGACAGAAGATTAACCGGACACATTTCCAGAATGTGGTTAAGCCACGGAATATCCCATACGCCCCACAAAAACATTGGAAGCGCAAAAAACGCGAGAGTGACAAGAACGCTGACAAAAGAAGACGTTCCAAGCGCCGATGCCGCAAGCGCAAATCCGGTGATCATCAGAAGGCCTGCAAATCCCATAACCGCAAGAATCAGAACTGCTTTCCAGTAAGGCAGATCAAACGGTGCATTTCCGATCATTCCGGTTGCACAAAGATGCGCGTCCACAAAAAGTCCGTCCGTTCCAAAATAGCCAATCGTAAGCAGCGTCAAATACAGACTTGTCACTGCAAAGATCCCGGCAGAGCAGAGAAAAGACGCCAGGATCTTCGCTCTTGCGCACCGTGTTTTCCCAAAACGCGAGGACAAAATAAGCGAATCCATTCCCGATGTATATTCTTCCGCAAACACCGGAGAAATCATAACAATCAAAAGGAGCGGGGCCAGCAGAAGAAAGCTTGCCAGAAAGCTCAGCAGCATATCCATTCCATTTGTAAAACCGCCCAGCATCAGCCCGTCCTGGCCCGGATAGACCTGATCCGCCGGAAGGTGATTGTAGTTTCCATTTTCATCGGTAAAAACAGACGCCACAGCGCCGTAAAATCCGTTGGCGTACCGATAGTAGTCATCGCCTATCATCTGATTTTCATCCGTGTATTCTGCGAGAATTCTTGCATTCTCCGCCAGAATTTCCTGCACATCCGCATCAGAAAGCGTGTCGTATTTTTCCGCAAGTTTCTTTTCATACTGCACAGCTTCCGTTCCTTCCAGCACCTTCCCATCCGACGTCAGAATCGGTGTATAACGGTCCGGATGTCCTGCATACGCCATAAAAAGCAGGATAGCACTGTAAATAGCAAGCAGAATCAAAATAAACTTACGCTTCAGTATTTTCTGTATTTCCAGACTCACAATCGAAATCATTTTTCTTCCTCCCTCTGAAAATCATAAAGGTAAATATCTTCCAGTGACGGCGTCACTTCTTTCGCGCCATTAACCGGGCACGTCTCCGACACAATCCGAAGGAGACAGCCATTCTCCTCATTTTTCAGATTCCCTACCGTAAAGCGCCGTTCCATCTCTGCTGCCTCTTCAAACGGCACAAGGCACTCCCAGACTTTCCCTCGCAGATCCGCAAGCAATCTTCCCGGCTCTCCGTTTCGGATCAATTTTCCTTCTCTCATCACCAGTATCTCATCCGCAATATATTCGATATCCGACACAATATGAGTAGACAAAAGAACAATCTTATCCTTTGAAAAAGAACTGATCAGATTTCGGAAATGCACCCGTTCCTTTGGATCCAGCCCTGCTGTTGGCTCATCAAGAATCAGGATTTTCGGATTGTTCAGCATTGCCTGGGCAATTCCAAGCCTTCTCTTCATACCGCCGGAAAAGGTTTTGATCTTTTTATTTCGATCTCCCTCAAGGCTCGTCACGTCCAGCAGTTCTTCTATTCTCCGCTTTGCCGCATGTTTGTTCAGTCCTTTCAGAGCAGACATATAAAGCAAAAACTTCTGTGCGGTAAATTCCGGATAATAGCCGAAATTCTGCGGGAGATAGCCAAGAAAGCTCCGGTATTCTTCTTTCAGTTCCATGATTTCTTTTCCGTCAAGGGTAATCTCCCCGCCGCTCCGGTTCTGAATCAGGCAGATCAGACGCATCAAAGAAGTCTTGCCCGCTCCGTTTGCTCCAAGGAGACCATAGATCCCCTCCCGCAGCGTCATGTTTATGTCATCCACTGCTGTTTTTGTCCCATATCGTTTTGTCACATGCTGTAATTTCAGTTCCATGCCTTCTCCCTTCTAACCAATCTTTTCTTCCCACAACAGTTCACCGTTTTGTACTGACCGGAAAAATTTCATTCCATTTATAATCAGACTCCCAAAAAGAGCCGCCAGAATCAAAAGTAAAATCATCCCTGTCTGCTGTTTTTCCATCAGACGGTAAATATCTTCTTTCGCGCTCCACATACAGACAATGATCCCTGCTGCCATAATGTCGATTCCAATAATCCCGTACTCTGCCTGTCTGTTCCTGATTTTCCGAAGCAGAAAAAAGCTCAGAGAGCTGACTGTCAGAAACGGAAGACAGATCCACAGTTCAAAGTCCAGAAAGCTTCCGGTTTCCATCCGGGTTGCCGCTGCACCGAATGCAATCAGTATTCCGGATACCCCTCCGAGAATTACCATTTTAAACGCCATGATCTCGCCCAGGTTGTAAAAACATACCTGCTCCATCTCCCACATTCCTTCCGAAAAGCTCCTTGCCAGTTCCGGCACAAGAAGCGCTCCCAGAAGCGGAGTCAGAAGGGAGCATACCACAAGGGCATTCTCATATGGTACCTCAAACATCAGAAAGACCGCCGCCGCACAGAAAAAGAGCAACGCTCCCCATGTCCACCTGGAACAATATGCGGCCGTCTCACAAAGTCTCACAAGAATCGGACGGGACGGCAGAATTACATTCTGCCTTAACTCTTCTGCCATCTGCATCTTGCACGCTTCAAGTGCTTCCCTTTCCGGCTCCGGTTTTTTCTGTTGTCTCAGAAGCCTCTCTACTTCTTTTATCCGTTCCATCTGTATCCCTCCTCTTCCAGAATAGTTTTCAGATTTTTCAGTCCCTGGCGGATCCTGCTCTTCACGGTTGCTGTCTTTTCTCCCGTCACATAGGCAATCTCTCTTGCTTTCAGCCCATGGAAATACGAAAGATCCAGCACTTCTCTCTGTTCCGGCTTCAGACACTGCATTGCCTTTTGCAGCATCACCTGCTCTGATACCTGGTCGGCAAAGTCTTCCTCCCGGAGCCGTTCTTCGTAACCGTCCTCATATCCTAATTCAGCCTCCGCCTTTTTCCGGAAAAAATCAATGCAGACACTCCTTGCGATTCCAAATAAATACGCCCGGAATTTCTTCTGCTCCACATAGCGGTTCAGGTACCGGATGACACGTAGAAACGTTTCCTGCGCGCAGTCATATGCCGCGCTTTCCCGTCCTGTTCTGGAATAACAATATTGAAATATTTCCTGATAATATGCTTCAATCAACTCGTTCATCTGCTCCGGTTCCCCGGATTGAATACGCCGTATTCGTTCTCTGTCTGTCATGGTTATAGCCTCATTTTTATAAAACGTCTTACATATTGTATAACGAATCAGAAGAGAAAAAAGATTAAAAAAAGAAGAAAAATTTCTCCGCCTGACCGGCATCTGAAATTTTTCTTCTTCCATTTGTAGTTATAGTGTCATTTCAATAATCTTTTCTTTGGGATTGTGGTACATTTTGGCAATCGCAACCAGTTTTCCTACCATATCACGTATCGTACACTCTACCATAATAATCGGAGTTCCCATCTCCAGATTCAGAAGATTGCTGTATTCCGGCGGTACCATCATCGGAATAAACCTCTGTGTTACAGTACCTTCTTCTATATAACCGGTCATATCAAGCATTTCATCCAGATCTTTCATCTCCATCGTATGGACTCTGGCATACGGATAGTAGATTTCCTCTATATTGGAATGGTCTACAATATGGTCTAACCGCTTTCTATGATTTCAGAATTTTGGAGGTGTTCTTCTCTTATGAAAAAAGATTCCGTAAAAATCGTTACAATCGGAGGCGGCTCAAGCTATACTCCGGAGCTGGTTGAAGGATTTATTAAACGTTATGATACACTGCCGGTTCGCGAACTCTGGCTCGTGGATATTGAAGCAGGACGTGAGAAACTGGAAACTGTCGGTGCTCTCGCCAAACGTATGGTTGCAAAAGCCGGCGTTCCTATGAAAATCATTTTAAGCTATGACAGACGGGAAGCATTAAAGGATGCAGATTTTGTTACTACCCAGATGAGGATCGGACGTCTTCCGGCCCGGATTCTTGATGAGAGAATTCCGTTAAGCCACGGCATGATCGGGCAGGAGACAAACGGCGCAGGCGGCATGTTCAAGGCATTCCGTACTCTCCGTCATTTATTGAAGGTCTTGGAGCCATTCCGTGTCCGTACCACAACTACTACTTCTTTACCAAAGAGCAGCTGGAGGAAGAACTGGAGCAATTTAAGACCGGAACGGTCCGGGGCGAAGTCGTAAGTGAGACAGAAAAAGAGCTGTTCGAACTCTACAGCCATGAAGAACTTGCCGAAAAGCCGAAACAGCTTGAAATGCGCGGCGGCGCAAAATACTCCGATGCAGCATGCAACCTGATTCAGTCTATCTACAATGACACCGGAGATATCCAGTATGTCAACGTCAGAAACAACGGAGCAATCCTGGATCTCCCTGCTGATTCCGCAGTTGAAGTTGCATGCCGTATCACAGCGGACGGACCAAAACCGCTTGCAACCGGGAAACTGAAAGTTTCCATCAGCGGTTATGTGCATATGATTAAAGCGTTCGAACGCATGACGATTGAAGCCGCCGTAAAAGGTGACCGGAACCTTGCTGTTGCTGCCCTGAACTTAAATCCGCTCTGTCCGAGTGATGAACTCGCAAATATCGTTGTGGATGAACTTCTGGAGGCACACAAAGAATATCTTCCGCAGTTTTTCAAAAACCAGACATCTTTTCGATAAATACCTTTTCATCGAAACATGCCGCCTCAAAACATCTGAGGCGGCATGTTTCTTTGATCTTCATGCTGCTTCATCAGCAGCGCAAGACATGCGGACAGCACTCTTGCAAATACTGTGCTCCACCAGATCATGATCTGCCCTCCCAGCAGCGGCGGAAGAATCAGCATCAGTACAAGCATCAGCGCCGGCTCCATAAACGTCAGCACATAAGACATTCCCGTCTTTTCCGTTGCATAAAAATAAGCCGTGGTAATCCGGCTGACCGCCACAAACGGGACCGAAACAAGAAAGACCGGCATAATCTTCGCAATCTCCTGGTTTACTTCCCGGGAAGATCCAAACATATTTCCAACACTCCCCCTGACAGCAAACATGACCACACAGCCTGCCAGCGCCAGCAGCATGGCAAATCCGTAGGCGTATCTCCGCATCTTTTTCATCTTTTCCCTGTTTCCTTCTCCATAATAACGGCTGAACAATGGCTGGCTTCCGTCACCGACTCCCTGTAAAATCAGATAAATAATACAGATGATATAGGCGATACAGGCATACACTGCCACTGCTTCGTCCCCGCCATAATGGATGGAAAACCGGTTTATGATGATCAGAGAAATATTCGGCGTCATGGAAAGTCCGAACGGAGCAATCCCGATTTTCACTATGGCTGCGGCTGCAGACCCCGCACCTGAACGGGATATTTTTACCGTAAGCTTCTTCTTCCGGATCAGGTAGATCAGCGCAATCAGCATCGTCACGCCCTGACTTATGACGGTCGCAAGCGCCGCCCCTGTGATGCCTCCATTCCAAACCCATACAAGAAGATAATCCAGTACAATATTGCTTCCGAATCCTGCAACCATGGAAATCATCGCATAGAACGGTCCTCCATGATTGCGGATAAACGGTACCAGCCCCGTACCAAGCACCTGAAAAGCCGCTCCCAGTGCAATGACAGAAATATAGTCCTCACCAAGTCTTAACAGTTCCCCCTGCGCACCCAGAAGCCTGAGAAGCGGCGTTGTCAGCAGAAATGTCAGGGCCGTCAGAAGGATACTTCCCAGAATCAGCATCCAAAGCGCACAGGCACTGAACTCACGCGCACGTTTTTCTTTCTTTTCCGCCATATAGATCGAATAATACACCGCACCGCCCATGCCGATCCCTGTTCCGGCCGCCTGAATAACTGCCACGATCGGATAGGCCACATTAATGGCCGAAAGTCCCATATCACCGATACTGTTCCCGACAAAAAAGCCGTCCACGATAGAATAGACGCCGGACAGGGCAAAGGACAGTACCGCCGGAATGACATACTTGAGAAAAACTCTTCTATCGCTCATGTTTCCTGTCCTCCTTCAACTTCCTTTCAAACATGAGATTAAACAGCTCCATCGTCTCACTGATCTGCCGGATCCGTTCTATCCCGATTTTACGGTAAATCTCCTCCTCCGTATGAAGGAGCGGATCGATTTTCTCCCCGGCGTACCGTCTGCCGCTCTCTGTCAGATCCACCCATTTCTCTCTTCGATCCATCTCACTGGCTGTCAGCATCACCAGCTCCCTCTCTTTCAGATCATGGATCACAGTATTCACCGTCTGCTTCTGCAGCCCAAAATCCTCCCGGATCTGCTTCTGAGTCAGACGTCCCATGGTGTACAGGGAATACAGGACAATCATTTCCGGATAACCGATCCCCTCTCTGGCCGCCCACTGTACATAGAGCCCGTTCCCCTTGGCCCAGGCTGCGTAATACTGCGCATTGACATTCATAGCATTCCCTCCGTTCAAAACATTTATTTTTAATCATTCGTTTTTTATACCATAATAGTATGTCCACAGACTATTATAAGAGTAAAAAAAGAGGATGTCAAGAAACAATATCACATCTCACTTCCTGTCCTCGATCTTTGTCCTGTGTGTGCGTGGTAAGGTGATTTTACATCCGAACTGGTGAATCCGAAGTACTCATCATATCGGGGATCTGAAATCGTGTGTACCTTCAAATTGTTCAGTCCGGTAAAAATACTCTCTTTTGAAATACGCATCCTGATAGGATTTGTTTCCTACGCACTACAGGGGATGCTCCCCGGTTCTCCGTGAACCGTCCGGATGACATCCCCTGTTTTCTTTGTATTTTATCTTCTGTTATTTCCCGCTGACTTCCGGCGGAATTCCTACAGCATTCGGATTTTCCTTCACTTCCACATGAACATATTCCGGCTGTTCCCAGAGAACCACGCTGCCTTTCTCCATAGACTTCTTCACATCGATCAGGCGCTGGTTTGCGGAACCCCGGAACAAAAGATTGACCTGTTTTAACTCCTCCACAAATCTTCCATCCACAAGGACATCAATATAGCGGAGCATTTCTTTTGTCTCTTCCCATTTCGGGAGCATGTCCGCAAGAATCTCTTTGTCAAAGACATACCCGGAATAGCACCAGATGGAGATCCCCGGGAACTTTTCTCTGACCCGTTTTAAAAACGGTGCCAGAACCTTCTGATTTTCGTGCTCAAAAGGTTCCCCTCCAAGAAGGGTAAATCCGTGATAATAACTTTTTTCCAGCTCTTTCAAAATTTCGTCTTCTGTTTCTCCGGTAAAGGGATTTCCATAATGGAAATCCCACGCCTCCTCATTAAAGCAGCCTTTACACCGGTGCGTGCATCCGCTGACAAAAAGGGATACTCTTACACCGGGTCCGTTTGCCACATCCCATTTTTTTATATCTGCATAATACATACCGCAAATACTCCTTTACCGCCTGATTCTTACAGATGCATTACCCTGCTTTTAATCTCTTTTGTCTTTCCCGGATTCCAGAAATTTTCTCCCAGATATCCGCAGGTCCTTCTTGTGACATTCATCTTTGCCTGATCTTTATTGTGGCAGACCGGACATTCCCACTCATAATCATCATTGATCATGATTTCTCCATCGTATCCGCATTCCTGACAGTAGTCAGACTTCGTATTAAACTCTGCATACTGGATGTTGTCATAGATAAACTTCACAACTTCCGCCACCGCTTCCAGATTATTATTCAGGTTCGGAATCTCTACATAAGAAATACATCCTCCGGTGCTGATTGTCTGGAACTGGCTTTCAAATGTAAATTTGTCGAACGCATCGATCTTTTCACGTACATCCACATGATAGGAGTTCGTATAGTATCCTTTGTCGGTCACATCTGTGATGCTTCCGAATTTTTTCTTGTCAATCTCGGCAAAACGGTAGCACAGACTCTCTGCCGGTGTTCCGTAAAGTCCGAATCCAAGTCCTGTTGTCTCTTTCCATGTATCGGTCGCATTACGGAGTCTCTTCATCACCTTCAGAGCAAACTTCTGTCCTTCTTCTGTCGTCTGGCTTTCTCCTGTCACCAGTTTTGTCACTTCATAAAGTCCGATATATCCAAGGCTTAATGTAGAGTATCCTCCATGCAGATATTTGTCGATCTTTTCGCCTTTTTCCAGACGGGCGATCGCTCCGTACTGCCAGTGTACCGGGCTGACATCGGAACTTGTTCCTTCCAGCGCTTTATGACGGCACATCAGAGCCTCAAAGCAAAGGGAAAGCCTTTCATCGAGAATCTGCCAGAACTTCTCCTGGTCTCCTTCGGCCAGAATTCCGATCTGAGGAAGGTTAAGGCTGACAACGCCCTGATTGAAGCGTCCTTCCCATTTGTAATTTCCGTTCTCATCTTTCCACGGTGAGAGGAAGGAGCGGCATCCCATCGGTGAGAATACATTTCCTTCGTAGTTTTCTTTCATCTTCTTTGCGGAAATATAGTCCGGATACATTCTCTTGGCTGAGCATTTCACTGCCAGCCTTGTCAGATCATCATACTCGCCGCCGCTTAAATTGTTATCTTCATTCAGAACATAGACAAGCTTCGGGAATGCAGGTGTCACATAGACGCCGGATTCATTTTTGATTCCCTCGATTCTCTGGCGCAGAATCTCCTGAATAATCATGGCATTTTCCTTTGCGTACGGATGGGACTTATCCGGGTTCAGGAACAAGGTCACGAACGGAGACTGTCCGTTTGTTGTCATCAGGGTATTGATCTGATACTGTATCGTCTGTACACCGGATCTCAGCTCATCCTGAAGTCTGTCGTTGGCCAGCTGTTCCATCATTTCCTCGGAAATGATGCCTGTATATTTTTCTCTGTATTTTCTCATATATTTTTCATAGCTTCTGTGCAGATATTTTCCAAGATGGCGGATATCGACAGACTGTCCGCCATACTGGCTGCTCGCAACAGACGCGATAATCTGCGTCATAACAGTACATGCGACATGGAAGCTTTTTGGAGACTCAATCAGTTTGCCGTTCATAACTGTGCCATTGTCCAGCATATCGCCGATATTGACCAGACAGCAGTTGAAAATCGGCTGAAGGAAGTAATCCATATCATGGAAATGGATCACACCGTCCTCATGAGCCTTTACAATTTTCTCCGGAAGAAGCACCCTCTTTGTCAGGTCTTTGGACACTTCCCCTGCAATATAATCTCTCTGGGTGGATGCCAGCGTGGAATTCTTGTTTGAATTCTCTGTCTTTAATTCAGAATTCTCTCCGCGGATCAGCCGGAGGATGGAATCGTCCGTTGTATTGGACTTTCTCACCATGGCTCTTGTATAACGGTAAATGATATATTTCTTGGCCAGATGATATTTTTCCTCTTCCATCAGCTTCTGCTCAATGATATCCTGGATATCCTCCACAGCCATACTCTCCAGCTTTCTGTTTTCGATGGACGCAACAATGTCGTAAATTTTTTCTTCGGAAATCCGGTCCTCTTTCTCCACCTCATTATTCGCTTTCTGTATTGCATGGACGATTTTGTTTCTGTCGTACTCAGCTTCCCGTCCGTCTCTTTTTATCACTTTCATATCTTATACCTCGCTGTATCAGTAAATTTCTCAAAGCTGCCTTTTTCATCTTTTCAGCAACAATCCACATTATAGCAGAGTGCAACCGTTTTTTCTACCATATCTTGTGATTTTTCTATTATTCCACTATATATGGTATTTCATACAATTTTCTAACTATTTCTTTTTCCCTGTAAAATCAAGGTCTGCGGCCCCTTTGAAGGTTGCAATTTCCATGGAAAAATTATATAATTTCTGTATCACAGACACGAAACATCATAGAGAAATAGAGGTAATGCGTATGAAAAAGAAAGTGGTTGTAGCATTGGGACACCGGGCACTGGGAACGACTCTGCCGGAGCAACAGGTTGCGGTCAAGCAAACGGCAAAGTCCGTCGCGGATCTTGTACAGGACGGCTATCAGGTTGTCATCACACACAGCAATGCCCCTCAGCTTGGCATGATCCACACTGCCATGAACGAATTCGGCAAGAATCATCCGGACTATACACCGGCCCCGATGTCAGTCTGCTCTGCAATGACACAGGGATATATCGGTTTTGACCTTCAAAATGCCATCCGCGAGGAGCTTCTGACACGTGGAATCTACCGCACGGTCAGCACAGTACTGACCCAGGTAACGGTAGACCCGTACGATGAGGCGTTCTATACTCCTACCAAGGTACTCGGACGTTACATGTCCGCGGAAGATGCCGCCATTGAGCGTAAAAAAGGCAATTACGTTGTAGAGGAGCCTGGAAAAGGTTTCCGCCGTGTCGTATCTGCCCCGAATCCGGTAAAGATTGTAGAGATGGATGCGATCCGCACTCTCTCCGACGCAGATCAGGTAGTTATTGCCTGCGGCGGCGGCGGTATTCCGGTTCTGGAACAGGATCATCATCTGAAAGGTGCAAGTGCCGTAATTGAGAAGGACCTGACTGCCGGAAAGCTTGCGGAAGAACTCGGTGCCGATGCTCTGATCATTCTGACGAGCGTGGAAAAGGTATTTATCAACCGGGGAACTGACCAGGAAGAACAGCTTGGAGAAATTACGGTTTCCCAGGCAAAACAGTATATGGAAGAGGGACATTTCGGCATCTACAATATGCTTCCGAAATTCCGTGCTTCTGTCTCTTTCATCGAGAAGGGAGAAGGACGCCGTGCCTTTATCACCTGCCAGGAATCTCTCCGCGATGCTCTGAAAGGCCGCACCGGAACCGTGATCTGTCAGGATTAGAAAATTCATCACGTAATCACGGACGGTTTTGTCCGTAAACTGCAACAAGCCGGAAGGAATGCATTCTCTGCATTGCCCGTCCGGCTTGTACTATTTCGTTTTATTCTGTTTTTCTTCCGCTTCCCTGGCCAGGCGGATGATCCGTTCATCCAGATGATGTTCCGTAATATACCGATACACACTCTTTGGAACCAGATGTGCCCATGGCTTTCCTTCAATAATAAGATGCCTCACTTCCGTTCCGGTCGTTCCTTTTTCTTCAAGCGGGCGGTTCCATAGAACTTCCACCTGAAGTCCCAGTCCGGTCAGTGTCCGGTACTTGTCCTCGCCCCATCCGTCGCAGATACTCATATAGTACACTGCATCTTTCGGCGCATACTGGAAAATCAGCTCCGGCGTATTGATCGGGAACGGAACAATCTCAAACTCTTCCCGCGGAACGTGAAACTCCAGCATTGCCTCACGAATCATTTCGTACCGTTCAAAATACGTAAACGGATTATTCTCCGGTCTGGAACGGTTTGTATCATGAATATTGGTTCTGATAAAACCTGCATCCGGATTGGATATTCCGATAATCAGTCTGTCGCACTGCTTTTTTGCCGCAAGCAGATACTCCATATGTTTCAGATGCAGGCATTGAAACCTGCCGTGGATTACTCCTGTTTTCTCTGCCATCTTTCAAACTTCCTTTACGCTCATTTCACATCTTTTTTACTATATCACAGCTTTCCGAAAAGTAAAGCCTTTAGTTTGCTTTTTCGTTGATCCAGTCTGTAATCTGACACAGTCCTTCGTCATTTGCGGAAAACACTTTTCTTTCGATCTCTTCTTCCGGCGTCACATCATAACAGTACGGCTCCTTCCATACCGCCGCCTCCAGTGTATCGTCCTTTTTGTTCCAGGCGATCCGGAATCGAAGATCCGGTTTGGTACTTCCGTAATACACAGCTTTTTTATAATATGCGATTCCATACAAATCTTCCCGTTTTACCATGTTCTTTTCTCCCTTTTTATGATAGAATATTTTCATGCCAATCATTGATCCTGTCAATTATGACAGAATAACGAAACGGAGGAAAAGCATCAATGAAATCTCCGAAATATTTTGATCTTTTTCTGCACACCTTGTTTTACAGCCTGATCACGGTGGCGGCAGCACAGTTTTACATCAATATTTTTTCTCCTGAATTCAGCGTTTCACTGGGAATCGTCTTTCTGGCATCCTTTGCCATGCTTGCCCCGGATTTTCCGGTTCTCCCGGTGTCTGCTCTTTCAGGCGTCCTTGTACTGTTTTCACGGGCTTTTCTGGGCAGCTTCAGGGAATCATCTTTCAATATTTCCTTTTCTTTGGCAGTCCCGGAACTGTTTTTTTATCTTTTTTATGGTGTCCTTCTGACTGTCTATATCGTGAAAATCCGAAAATCCTCGGTCCTGATGGACACCGCCGCTTTGCTTTTCTGTGACTATGCGGCAAATTTCGGGGAACTGATGCTACGTCTTAATATTAATGCATTTTCCCTTTCTTCGCAATCCGGAATCTTGATGACCGCTATGTTCCGGACTGCTTTGATTCTGATTTTCATGACGGTGTTCCGCAGATACCATTTGGTACTTCTGAAAAAGGAGCAGCAGGACTACTACCGGAATCTTTCTCTGTTGACAGCCCGCCTTCAGGAGGAAGTCATCTGGATGGAGAAAAACACCTCCCTGGTAGAGTCGACCATGCATTCTGCATATCAGCTCTTTGAGCGTCTTCGTTCGGATTCAAGTACAAAGGATGCAGCCAAAGATGCCCTGATTATCGCGAATGATATTCATGAAATCAAGAAAGAATACTATCTGATCCTGCGTGGACTTTCCGATGCGCTGCAGACAGAAGATGGCCCTCTCCGCCTGGAATTCGGTGAACTGTTTTCCCTTCTGCGCAGCCCGGTTGAGCAGATTGCCTCAGCCGCTCACAAGACGCTTTCTTTTGAAGTGAAAGGGCGCTCCTCATTCCGCACCGGACATGTGTACGAATTGCTTTCTGTTTTTCGGAATCTTTTTACAAATGCGGTAGAAGCTTCGAAAAATGATCAGGTTTTTATTCAGGTTACACTAGAAGAAACAACAGACGAAATTCTCTGTACGGTCACAGATCATGGACAGGGAATCCCCCCGGATGCGCTCTCACAGATCTTTGACGCGGGGTTTTCCACAAAAATCAACTATGAGACCGGGGAAATCAGCCGCGGACTGGGCCTCAATATCGTAAAAGGGATTGTGGAAGAAAATCTTGGCGGACGCATCCATGCAGACTCCCGTCCGGGGAATACCTGTTTTTCCATCCGTCTGCCAAAAGAAACACTGGAGGGTTAAAAATGAACTTTTATTTTGTAGATGATGATAAGAATGTACGAAACATACTGAAAATTCTTGTGACTGACAGACAGCTCGGCAAATGCTGCGGTTCATCCGGCAACGGCTACGACGCTCTGGAAGATGTGGAAGCCCTTCATCCTGACATCATCCTTGTCGACCTTCTCATGCCGGATATGGACGGAATCAGTTTTGTGGAAAAAGTAAGAGATATCTCTCCTGATTCTGTCTGCATCATGATTTCCCAGGTCGCTTCCAAGGATCTCATAGCCAAAGCCTATGAGGCAGGCGTGGAATTTTTCATCCAGAAACCAATCAACGCCATCGAGGTCGAGGCTGTAATCCGTAATGTCATCAAAAGCCTTTCCATGCACCGCAAAATCGGAAAGGTTCAGACTCTCTTTGAGGCGGAATTTTCCACCCGGGGAAAAACGTCAGACTCCTCTTCACAGTCTGAAAGTTTTCAGGGCAGACTTACCGGTGTTCTTCAGAAACTGGGCATCATCGGCGAGCTGGGCAGCAAGGATATCATTTCATTGATCACCTTTCTGCACGATCAGGATGAGACTCTCGAGCAGCAGACTCTTGGCAGTCTTCTCTCGCGTTTCAGCGAAAATCCGAAATCTGTAGAGCAGCGAATCCGCCGGGCCGCCTCAACCGGACTGGTCAATCTTGCCCATCTGGGTCTGGAAGATTATTCGAACGATGTGTTTAACGAGTTTTCCAACACGCTTTATAATTTTGAACAGGTCAGACGTGAAATGGATTATATCCGCGGAAAATCCGACCGGCACGGCAATGTAAAAATCCGCAACTTTCTCAATGCACTGCTTTGTTACTGCGAGAACGTGTAACCGTGTATCGATGATCAATCAAAAAGGATCCCGGGCTCAAAATGCCCCAGGGATCCTTTTTATCTGCTTTATTCTGCTGCCGGTTCGATAGTCAGATTCTGCCTTGCTTCTGCTTTTTTCTCATAACTCTTCTTGAAAACCTGGCTTCCTACATATCCTGCCAAAGATCCGCCAACCGCTGCGAAGATTACTGCCAGCACGACTTTGACCGGATCATTAAACGCGAACGGTGCCAGAAGGCCCGGAATCGGGGATGCGGTACCCGGCGCGTTATTGATAATATGGAATACTGCTGCGGATACACCTGCAAGTCCTCCTCCGAAGAAGTTGGAACAATAAATCGGAATCGGATTTGCCGTAATGATCGGTGCCTGCGTCAGAGGTTCCATCATAACCGCAATGATATTACTCTTATCACCAAGCTTCAGACGTTTGAATACAATACCGTTTGTGAATGATCCGCCCACACATGCGATTGCCGCGATACCCATCGCAAGTCCGTCCAGTCCGATCATGGCTGTCAGTGCCATGGAACTGAGCGGTGATGTACAGATCATCTTCATGATTCCTCCAAGGAGGAATCCCATAACAAGCGGAGACTGCTCTGCCGCCGCCGTAATAGTACCACCGATTCTTGCAAGCGTCATATTAACAAGCGGGTCTGCCGCTGTAGCTACGAGCAGGGAGATCGGTGCTACGATCAGTGCTCCTGCTATGACATCGACACCTTCCGGAAGATATTTTTCAATCAACTGAGAAAGCAGCCCTACTACATAGCCCGCGATAAATCCCGGAAGGATACCGAACTGTCCCAGAACGACACCGGCTGCAATTGCCAGTACCGGATTGGTCCCCATGCTGAGCGGTACCGCAATCGCTGCTGCCACACCGCCGAATCCGCCTGCATTTTCCCCAACTGATTTGAAAAAGGAGATACCAAAGAGATCCCCTGAAATGTACTTATGAATGGCCTCCACAAGGAACGTTGCTACTGCTGCATTTGCCATACCGCTCATGGCCAAAGACCCTTTCGGCATTTTCATGCTGAAGAGAGAGAAGATTGCCAGTGTAAGCAAAAGCATCCCAACTCCTGATAAGATTGTCATCATAATGTTTTCCTCCTTTACATGCCGTCTTATAGATGTTTTTCCTCTTTTTTTATCTGTCATAAATATAACCTATAAGTTTCAAAATCCTACAGCAGGTATCAAAATGGATAATATTTTTTTCTTATCAAGGAGTTTTTTGTCTACTATATATAAAATATTTGTTAAAAAACTGTCTATAATCACGAAACTCTTGTTTCCGGGATGCTGTCCCTGATACATAAGGCTCCATATCCAAGCTGATTATTCGGCCACGAATCATATCCCGGAAGTTCTCTGGCTCCTCTTCTCAGAAACGCCTTTGCCTTCTCCCCATATAAAAACAGATCATTTTTTTCTGTAATTCCCCACTCCATCAAAAGTGCGGCTCCGCCTGATGCAAACGGAGCCGCAAAGGATGTTCCGGTAAAAGATGCATACCCTTCCTCTCCCTGTACAGAAACGACATTGACTCCCGGTGCGGCAAGATCCGGTTTCTGATTATTCTGATTTTTTCGGCCCCGTCCTGAAAAATCAGCGTAGGACATGGTGTCCGCATCATATGCTGCCACTGTCAGTACTCTGGATGCTGTCGAAGGGATCGTGAGCGTAAGCTCTTCGGTCGGGTAAAAAAAGGCCGTCCCTTCATTCAGCGTGTAGCTGACAGGAAGCCACATTTCAAACCGCCCTGTGACAATCTGCTCCGGCACGAGAATAATATTCCATTCTCCACTGTTTACATAATCAGCCACCGGCAGGAATTCCAGAAAAATCTCGTTCAGACCACTGTAGGGGCTCGGCTCCCCGTAATACAGCAGAATCTCCGTTTTTCCGGTCAGAAAACGCTGGGTACCCATCACTTCCCGAATCGGACCGACTCGTTCTCCTGACGGCGTCTTAATCGTCACGCCGATCACATCCGTGTAATCCGTCCAGATCTGAAGACTGAATGCTCCCTGACGTTCCTGTACTCCAAGCGGTACACTTGTTTCTTCTCCTTCTCTTACAAATCCGGATGTATGTCCGGCCTCTGCCCCTTCATTTCCTGTTCCCACACTGATTAAAGTCCTGCCGATCTGCGCAGCCGCATCCAGAAAACGCTCCGGCAGTGATGTTCCGTTATGAGCGCCATATGTATTCCCAAAGCTGATGTTGACCGATACCGGCATTTGAAGCATTTCCGCCTTTTGTACAATATAGTCTACTGCCTGCATCAGCTCCGCTGTCCGCGGAAATCCCACACCTCCCGGATTCCCCAGTTTGACAATGATTAATTCCGCGTCGGGAGCCGTTCCCCGGTAACGTCCGCCGCTGTTTCTTCCATTTCCTGCGGCCACACCGGCAACGGCAGTCCCGTGACCGGAGATATCAACACTTGGCACCTTCTGCAGACGCATCGTCCTGTTCGGCTGCTGCAGAGCCTCATTGATCTGCTCTGCCGAGAATTCCGAACCGATCCGGTACCCTTCCGGCGGTGTCCCTTCCACGGTCTGATCCCAGAGGAAACGGATTCTCGTCGCGCCATCTTCCTGTCTGAAGTCTGCATTTGCATATTCGATCCCGGAATCAATCACTCCGATCAAAACCCCTTTTCCTGTCAGACGAAAACGGGGTGTCTGCACCGCATCGATGCAGGACACCCTTCTTCCGTCTGCCACTTCAAAGAAAAGTCTTTTTGGTTTTTCAATATAGATTACTTCTTCCAGCGAAGCAAGCTTCTCAATATTTTCCTCCCGTATCCGCACAATAGCAAAATTTTTCAAAAGCGGCGTCACCGACTCCGCAGTCTCCGACACACGTTCCAGCGTACCAGAATACAGAATAATGACGTCCCACGTGTTTGTCATTTCATTATATCCCACCTGAAGATTTACAGATCGAAGCCGTTCTGTCCCGGTCGCGTCCAGTGCAAGATTTAAAAGATTTTCTATTTTCTGGCTGGTCATTCTTTCCCCTTTCCTCGTATTACCTGCATGCTGAAAATCCAAGATACGGAGCCATGCATGCCGGAATAAAATATCCCCGTTCATGTCTGCACACCGGACAGACCGGAGGGACTTTTTCTCCTTTAAAAATATGGCCGCAGTTCAGACACATCCATTCTCCCTGTCCCGAAGACTCATAATAAGTCTCCTTCTTTAACATTTCTGCAATCTTTGCAAAACGCTCCCCGTGAATTTTTTCCACTTCCGCAATCTGTGAGAATGCATATGCTACTTCCGGGAAGCCTTCCTCCTCCGCTGTCTTTGCAAAGGCCGGATACACCTCCTGATGTTCCTCCTGCTCATTATGCGCTGCCATCATCAGAAGTTCAACCAGACTTTCCGACTGATCCACCGGATATCCTCCTTCGATCCGGATGTTCTCTCCCGCTTCCGTCTTCAGAAGCTCATAAAACCGGGCCGCATGCGCTCTCTCCTGATCCGCCGTAAAAAGAAAGATCTCCTTGAGCGCGAAAAAACCTTTCCGGCACGCTTCCTCTGCCGCAATTGTATACCGGTTTCTCGCCTGGCTTTCTCCGGCAAATGCTTTCATCAGATTTTCTTTTGTTCTGCTCTGTGAAAATTCAACAGCCATGTTACTTACTGCTCCTTTCCATTCTTTTAAAGAGTAGTATGCACCATGGCCGTCTTTTTATTCGTATTTAATTAAATCCGATGATTCTTCTCATCACAGAGTATCCCATGGACGAGATCTTTCTTCCTGATCTTCCCGGAAGATTCATGGTCTGTCCTAAAATTCCATATCGAATTTTGAAATAGGTTTTATAATCTTTCCTTTTCAGATAGGTCCACAGTTCCTTTTTCTTTTTCAGATTTTCCTCTTTCTTGGACCGGATACAGATAATGGACGAAACAGTCATCATGATCGCCAGATATTTGATCATATAGCTCCGAAGCTTTTTATTCGAGATCATCTTCATCTGGTACATATCAATCATGGACTGGTTGACATACAACTGCTGATCAATCCTCTTGATCATGTTTTTCTCATTGACAGACTGATCATCCCGCCCGATATAATAGCGATACAGATTCACATCCAGATAGTAAATCGTTCTGACATGCGGCAGCGGATAATAGACATAAATATTGTCCACATAAAACGTATGCTTCGGAAGATGCAGCTGACAAAGCTTCAAAAGTTCTGTCCTGTAAATAACCGAATGCATCAGAATATACTGATCTATCCGGAAATGCCCGAGATCACTCCATCCGAACACCTGATCCTGAGGAAGGCAGTTCCTGTAATGAATCACTTTCTTGTGGGAGGCTCCGACTTTCTCATATACATAATTGGAAATCAGCATGTCCACTTCTTCGCCGTTCTCCTCGAATCTCCGCAACGTCTCCATGATCTTCAGAAGCGCTTCTTCATCCAGCCAGTCATCGCTGTCCACTACCTTAAAATACTTTCCCTGGGCATGCAGAAGACCGCTGTTGACCGCTTCTCCATGTCCGCCGTTCTCCTGACTGACCACTCGTACGATATCCGGGTATTCCCGCTCGTACCGTCTCGCGATCTCCTCGGTTCCGTCTTTGGATCCGTCATTGACAATGATGACCTCGATGTCCTTTCCTCCCTTGAGGACAGACTCTATCGCGCGCTCCATGTAGTCCTGTGAGTTATAGCATGGTATTGCAAATGTTATATACTTCATGTTCTTCCCCCGTTCCTGCTTTTTTGCAGTTACTGCTTACAGTATAATCTTTTTTTACTGATTTTCCAAGGAAAATTTGCTTCTCTTCCATTTTTTCGTTATACTAAATTACAAAATGAGAAAAAAACTGGAGGATATGAAATATGAAACATAACATACTGGTAGGACAGTCCGGAGGGCCGACCGCTGTTATCAACGGAAGTCTCTACGGCGTCGTTAAGAGAGGGTTGGAGACACCGCAGATTGACAATATTTACGGAATGGTCAATGGAATTGAGGGATTTTTAAATGGAAACATGATGGATATGCGTACTCTGGAAGAAAACGGCACGCTTCCTCTTTTGAAGACAACACCGGGTGCCTATCTTGGCTCCTGCCGTTACAAGCTTCCGGAAGATCTCTTCGATCCGGTTTATCCGCAGCTGTTTGCAAAATTTGCGGAATATGAGATTCAGTCCGTCTTCTATATCGGCGGAAATGATTCCATGGATACGGTCAGCAAGCTCTCACGCTATGCAGCCAAAAATGAAAGCAGCATCCGCTTTATCGGTATTCCGAAAACCATCGACAATGATCTCGTCATGACAGACCATACACCAGGCTTTGGAAGCGCTGCAAAATATGTGGCATCCACAGTCCGTGAAATCGCTGTCGATGCATCAGTATATGACAACAAGCCTTCCGTTACGATCGTAGAGATTATGGGACGACATGCGGGATGGCTGACTGCCGCTTCTGCTCTTGCAAGAAAGTTTGAAGGAGACAATCCGGTACTGATTTACCTGCCGGAAACTGCATTTGACAAAGACCGTTTCCTTTCCCAGGTACAGGATGCCCTGAAGAAGACTACGAACCTTGTCGTTTGTATTTCCGAAGGAATTCACGATGCCGAAGGCACCTTTATCTGTGAATACGCAAGCGAAGTCGGCACCGATACCTTTGGTCACAAAATGTTGACAGGTTCCGGAAAATATCTGGAAAACCTTGTAAAAGATACACTTGGTATTAAAGTACGCTCTGTGGAACTCAATGTCTCCCAGCGCTGCTCTTCTTCCTGCCTGTCTGGCACTGATCTGGAAGAAGCAGTCTGTGCAGGTTCTTATGGAGTTGACTGTGCCATGGATGGGAAAACCGGCGTTATGATCACCTTTGAGAGACAGGCTGGGGATTCCTACGAGATGGTTCCAGGGACTGCTGATGTCAATCAGATCTGCAATGAAGAGAAAGTTGTTCCTTCCGACTGGATCACTGCAGATGGATCCGATGTTACAGAATCGTTCCTGAACTATGTCCGTCCGCTGATTCAGGGACAGGTGGAAGTGCCTCAGAAAGACGGCCTGCCACATTTCATCTATAGAAAATAAGAGAAAGTGTACAATCTGCACAACATCCGTCTTTACGTTCATATTTTGTTCATTTTTTGTTTTTTAAATGTTGATTTGTAGAACACTTTTTTTTCACGAATAACAGGTATACTAAAATCATCAAAAAGAAAACAAAACAGAACTGATAAAGACGCTGTCAAGTAAATACTTTTTGAATAAACTTTTTCATAATAAATGCCGGGGATCAGCCGATGATCACCCGGCATCCTCCCTTTTACGGGGGATTTTCTTTTTATGCAGGATCGTGTTTCCACCGCGTTCCTGCCTTTTTCAATGCTTCTTCTGTCGTAAGGAACCGGACTCCCAGTTTTTTCACTTTTTCGATATTCATCCGCAGATTTCTTGGATGATCCCGGAAGGCTTCCTCATTCTTTTCCAGATTTTCTGATCCCGCTCCGGCACTTTCCAGAAACTCTTTCACCACTTCATACGTACTCCTGTCGTTTTCACTTCCGAAGTTGTAGATTCCTGCCGGTGCATGAAACATGATTTCCAGATTTTCAACTACTTCCCATACATCCGTGATACTCCGGAGATCGTAGACCGGATACCTGATCCGGTCTCCTGATTCCCTGGCCTTGCAGACCGTCGAAATCAGATTCCCATGCTCTTGTCCCTCCCGGAAGTCGACAGCAAACATCCAGCTTAAGCGCAGTGCCACCGTGTCCGGCTGGGCTTTAAGCGCAAGCTCTTCCGCCCGGATCTTCTGCCTGCCGTACACAGTCGGTGGAGCGATCCTCTCTTCTTCTCTGTGGGGCTCTCTTTCTCCATTTCCCACATAAACCTGATCGGAGCTGCAGAAAATCAGCCGCGCCCCGATCTCCCGGCAGATCTTTGCCAGAATTCTGACTCCGTCCACATTGACTTTTTCCGACCGTTCCGAATCCTGTTCACATGCGCCCACATCAGAGACCGCTGCTGTATGGATCAAAATATCAGGGCGGTCCTTTTTCAGGACCGCCTCTGCCTCTTCCGGATCCGTAAAGTCCATGTCCGTATGACGGTATCCCGTCATATCAAATTTATCCTGATAGAAGCGGAGAATTCTGCTTCCGAGAAATCCGTCCGCTCCTGTTACACCGATCTTCACCATTGATCCCTTCTTCAAATATTAATGATGTGGTTTATACAGATGTCTTGGAATACCATCCACCATAACCGGAGATACATCTCCCTGAATCAGCGGTTTAACATATGCAACAAACTCATCTGTTACATAAGTACCGTCTTCATTGACCCATTCTCTCGGCACAAGTTTTTCGTCATTTGCAATCTTGTGCACATCTTTTACTTCTGTGCTGCACTGATACGGATCATCGGAAATTCTCTTGAGCACAACCATCTTTCCGTTATCTCCCTCATCCGCCGCCTTTACTGCAGCACCGCCTACCTGAGACGCTTCCAGAATATCTACTCTGGACGCGCAGTGAGACGCGGATCTCTGCAGCGTACTCAATTCGATGGCGCGGGTCTTGCATCCGATCTCATTTGCTACATACTGTGCAAGATAAGCTGCTGTTCCAGTGAGCTGCTTATGTCCAAACGCATCTACAAAATCTACATTTGCTCCAAGTTCACAGACATATCTTCCATCTTCCAGATGGATTCCTTCGGAAACCGCTACAACAACAGAAGTTTTCTTTTTCAGCAGATCTTTGATTCTTTCCATGAAATTGTCAAGATCAAATGTCAGCTCCGGAAGATAAATCAGATCCGGTCCCGAACAGTCCTCTCCTTTCGCAAGAGCCGCCGCTCCGGTAAGCCATCCGGCATTTCTTCCCATGATCTCAACGATCGTGACAAGTCCCTTGCTGTACTCCAGACAGAAGCTGTCACGGATAATCTCTTTTACAGATGTTCCAATATATTTTGCCGCGCTTCCGTATCCCGGTGTGTGATCCGTCAGAGCAAGGTCATTGTCAATTGTTTTCGGGCATCCGATAAATCTTGTCGGATATCCCATCACAATCGCGTAGTCGGAAAGCTTTTTGATCGTATCCATGGAGTCATTTCCTCCGATATAGATAAATGCTTCAATATCCAGCTTGTCCAGAATTTCAAAGATCTTTTCATATACTTCTCTGTTTTCATGAATTTCCGGAAGTTTGTACCGGCAGGATCCCAGATATGCAGCCGGAGTTCTCTTTAAAAGCTCCGCATCAAGATCGTTTGTGATATGTTCTGACAGGTCAATGTATTTCTCCTCCATCAGCCCCTGAATTCCATGAAGCATTCCATACACTTTGTTTGCCCCTCTGTCCTTTGCCGTACGGTAAACACCAGCCAGACTTGAATTGATCGCCGCTGTCGGACCTCCTGACTGTCCAACAATTACATTTCCTTTCATATTACTACCTCCGTATTTGTCATAATGCCAATACGTTTATTTTAGTACATTTGTATATAATTGTCTATGTTTTTTCCGTTTTTTCGTCATTTTTAAATCTCATTATAGATCAGTGTCAGTATCATCTGCGCTGTCTCTACCATATTTCTTCCGGTATCCATACTGCTTTTCTGAATGTAGCGGAATGCTTCCTCCTCCGTCATATGGTTCCGTTCCATCAGGACGTACTTGGCATTCCGGATATAGTTTTCCTCCTTTTCCGTCCGTTTTGGCTTCTTATCTTTCCGCTTTACTACCTGCCGGTCCAGATTCTGGAGCATCATGTTGACCGTATCGATAAATTCATATGCTTTCACCGGCATAGTCACGGCCACCAGCCCCGGCTGCCTTCTGTGACTGACATTCTGTGTCGTATCCAGCAGAAGCAGATCAAAATACCGTGGCAGGCAGTCCAGCAAATCGGTATAATCCATATCCGGAAGCTTCGTCCCGCTGATCACAATTCCGTGGGAAAGACGCCCGATTTCCTGAAGCGCCGCTGCCGCCGTTGATACGACAATGGTATCTCCGAAACCATGGCGCAGAAGTATTTCTTTGATTTTTCTCGCGGTTTCCTGCCGCGGAAGTGCGATGATAATACTTCCCATTTTCTTTCCCCCTGCTGTCTGTTAAAATCTGTGTAAATACTCTTTCAGCTCCCAGTCAGTGACTTCCTGTGTATAGAGTTCCCATTCTTTTGTCTTTTCCTTTAAATAGGTTCTGACGTAGTTCTCTCCGCAGACATTTCTTAAAAATTCATCTTTTTCCAGCGCGGTCAAAGATTCCTTCAAGGTACCCGGAAGAGCCCCTGCCTTTTCATCCGCTTTCAGTGGAATCATCTTTTCCTGAATCCCGTTCAGGCCGGACGCGACAACCATCGCAATCAGAAGATACGGATTTGCCGCTCCGTCCGGCAGCGTCCACTCAATGTGCGTGTCTCCTTCTTTCCCTTTCACTACCCGGATCGGGGCACGGTAATCATTGAGGGACCAGAACAACTCGGTCGGGGCATGAAATCCCGGTTTCAGTCTCTTATATGAATTGACAATCGGATTGGCGATTGCAGCCATTCCATTCATATGTGACAGAAGTCCGGCAATAAAAGAGTAGGCTTCCTGACTCAATCCGTTCTCCGCCTGAGGATCCGCAAACATGTTTTTTCCGTCCCGGAATCCGGAAATATTTAAAGACAATGCGGAGCCCGGAAGGTCTGTCCTCGGCTTTGGCATAAATGTCGCGTGCAGGCCGTGTCTCTGGGCAATCGTTCGTACCGTGGAGCGGAATGTCACAATCTGATCCGCCACCTTCACGCCCTGTGCCTGCTTAAAATCCACCTCGTGCTGTGCCGGGGCATCCTCATGATGGGAAGACTCGATCTCAAATCCCATCTCCTCCAGCGTCAGAATCATGTCTCGTCTCGCATTTTCTCCCTGATCAAGAGGCGCCACATCCAGATAGCCCGCCTTCTCTCTCGTCCGTGTTGTAGGGTTCCCTTCTTCATCCGTCTCGAAAAGGAAAAATTCACACTCCGGGTCCAGATCAAAACTGTACCCCTGCTGCTTTGCCTTTTTCAGTACACGTCTGAGAATATATCTTGGACTCTCCGCAATATCATTCCCTTCCTGATCCATCAGATCACAGAGGAATCTTGCCACCTTTCCCTGCTGCGGCCTCCACGGCAGGATCGTAAATGTATCAATGTCCGGTTTCAGATAAACTCTGTCATATCCAAGCTCTTTCATCCCGGCAATGCTGTATCCGTCCACCATACATTTCCCCGCAAGCGCTTTCTCCATCTGGCCCGCCGTCACAGCAATATTCCGGATGGTCCCGAAAATGTCCACAAACTGCAGACGTATGAATTTTACATCTTCTTCTTCGATCATCTGAAGAATTTCCCAAGTTTCATATTTCGCCATATTGATTTCCTCCATCTTTCGACTGCCTCAATTCCCTGATGTTCTTATTATATTCCGCATCAGGACTTCAGGGCAAGAACTATGACAGATATTTTCCCTGAATTCTCTATCTGAGTTTCTCACGCAGAAGTTCCCGCGTAACTGCCGGATCCGCGTTTCCCTTCATCTTTTTCATGACCTGCCCGACAAAAAATCCGAATACCTTTTCTTTTCCTTCCCGGTACTGTGCCACAGAATCCGGATGCTCACGGATCACTTCCTCGATGATCTGCTCCAGCACGTTTGTGTCTGCCACAGTGGACAGATGATGTGCCTCAATGTAGGCGAGCGGCTCTTCATCGTGGTCAAAAATCTGTTCAAAAACTTCCTTTGCACCTTTGTGAGTGATCTTCTGCTCTTCTTCTACCAGGATCAACGCTGCCAGGTGGTCTGGAGAAAACTTCATCTCCTCCGGACTTTTTCCTGCTTCTTTCAGAAGCTTCATGGCGTCCTGAGTCATCCAGTTTGCAGCCTTCTTTGGCTGCGAACAGATTTTTGCCGTCTCTTCAAACAGATCTGCCATATTTCTGGACTCTGTCAAAATCCGGGCATCGTATTCCGAAAGAGAAAACTCCCGGATAAACCGTTTTTTCTTTTCTTCCCGCAGTTCCGGCTGTTCCTTTTTAAGCCGTCCGATCCATGCATCGTCAATCACGACCGGAGGAAGATCCGGATCCGGAAAATACCGGTAATCTTTAGCGTCCTCTTTGGAGCGCATCGGGAAGGAACATTCCTTATTGTCATCCCACCGCCTTGTTTCCTGAATCACTTCTTTTCCTTCTTCCAGAAGTTCAATCTGCCGTATGGTCTCCCCTTCAATTGCTCTCGCAATGGCCTTAAAGGAGTTCAGGTTCTTCATCTCTGTCCTGGTGCCGTAGCTTTCTGTCCCCGCTTCCCGAACGGACAGGTTAACATCCGCACGCATGGAGCCTTCTTCCAGCCGGCAGTCTGAAATTCCCAGATACTGAGCCATGATCCGGAGCTGTTCCAGATAGGCGATGACCTCCTGGGCATTTCGCATATCCGGTTCCGATACAATCTCAATCAGCGGCACGCCGCTTCGGTTATAGTCTACAAGGGAGCTGTCCGTCCATGGATCGTGGACCAGTTTTCCGGCATCTTCTTCCATGTGCATCTCATGAATCCGGATTCTTTTTTCTCCTTGTGCCGTATCAACCGACACATATCCGTCATAGCAGATTGGAAGATACAGCTGGGAAATCTGGTAATTCTGAGGATTGTCCGGATAAAAATAGTTTTTCCGGTCAAATTTGCAGAAAGTATGGATTTTACAGTTCATGGCAAGTCCCGCCTTCAATGCGTACTCCACGACCTTCCTGTTCAGAACCGGAAGGGATCCGGGCATTCCGGTGCACACCGGACAGGTATGGGTATTGGGCTCTCCGCCGAATGCGGTCGGACAGCCGCAGAAAATCTTTGTCCTTGTGGAAAGTTCAATATGCACTTCCAGACCAATCACGGTCTCATACTGTTTTCTCATCGTCAGATTTTCCCCCTTTTTGTTCCAGAATATGCCTTCGGAAATATGCCTCTCTCTTTTTCAAAAGCGGCTGCCGCACGGATAATCTTCTTCTCCTGCAGGCAGTCTCCAATCAGCTGGATTCCGATCGGAAGGCCCGCCTTTGACACCGTACACGGTACGGATATGGCCGGGAGGCCTGCCAGATTGACTGCCGCTGTGTAGAGATCTCCCAGATACATCTGAAGCGGATCCGAAAGGCTTTCTCCGATTTTCGGTGCAGTCTGAGGTGCTGCAGGGCCAAGCAGCACATCGTAAGCGGCAAATGCCCGGTCAAATGCCTCCTTGATGACGGCACGGGCTTTCAGTGCTTTCAGATAATATGCATCATAATAGCCCGAACTTAAAACAAAGGAGCCAAGAAAAATTCTCCGTTTCACTTCCGTTCCGAATCCTTCCGAACGGGTCATTTTGTACATCTCATGGAGCGAGTCCGCATGAGGACTCCGGTATCCATATTTGACACCGTCGAACCGGGCCAGATTGGAACTTGCCTCTGCCGAGGCAATAATATAATAAGAAGGAATGACATATTCTGTCATGCCAAGGGAGAACTCTTCCACTGATGCTCCCCGTTCTTTCAGGATCTCCATGGTCTTCTTCAAAGCATCCCGCACTTCCGGATCAATTCCTTCGTCCAGATATTCTTTCGGAATCCCAACCTTCATTCCGCGGATATCTCCCGCAAGATCCTCCTCAAAATCCAGCGTCTCCCTCTTCAAAGAAGTACTGTCTCTTCTGTCCTGCCCGGCCAGAAGGGAAAGCATCCGCGCACAGTCCGCCACATCTTTTCCAATAGGTCCGATCTGATCCAGCGAGGATGCATATGCGATCAGACCGTACCGGGAAACAGTCCCGTAGGTCGGTTTGATTCCCGTCACTCCACAAAAGGAACTTGGCTGGCGGATGGATCCTCCGGTATCCGATCCCAGGGCAATAAAACATTCATCCGCCGCCACTGCCGCACAGGAACCCCCGGAAGAGCCGCCCGGCACATGTCCGGTATTCCATGGATTTTTTGTCACCTTCCGCGCAGAAGTCTCCGTCGTGCTTCCCATGGCAAACTCATCCATGTTGGTCTTCCCGAGAATAATGATGCCTGCCTCTTTGAGTTTTTCTACCGCACAGGCATCATAGGGTGGGTAAAAACCGCTTAAAATCCTGGATGCACACGTTGTTTCCATACCTTTTGTGCAGATATTATCCTTGACCGCTGCCGGCACTCCGGCAAATGGCCCCTGATATTTTCCGGATCGGATACCCTGCTCCACTTCCTCTGCCCGGGCAAGCGCTCCTTCCCGGTCAATCTGCAGGAATGCTCCGATCTGCGGTTCCATCCTTTCTATCTGTAACAGGGAAGCTTCCACAGCCTCCGATGGGCGGATCTCCCCTTTTTGAATCTTTCGGGCAAGCTCCCCGGCCGTCCATGTCAGATATTCTTCTCCCATACCATTCCTCCTCTATACTGTCTTAGGCACCAGATACTGCCCCTCTTTTTTCTGCGGAGCATTCTCAAGCAGTGCTTCCCGCTGATCTTCCCGTTCCACAATATCCTCACGAAATACATTCTGTACCGGAAAGACATGGGACATGGGTTCCACCCCGTCCGTATCCAGCTCTTCCAGCTTTTCCATATAGGCAAGGATTTTTTTTAACTCTCCGGCTGTCTCCTGCTTTTCTTCTTCCGTGAGACTGATCTGGGAAAGGATTTCCAGATATTCCATAGTTTCATCCCAGCTGATTTTTTTCATTGCTATCTCCTTTCTACGGCTCCAGCCGTTTCAAATCTCTCGGAAACAGACAGGTCTCCCGGATATTCTCTTCCCCCAGAAGCTGCATGGTCAGCCGTTCCAGCCCGATTCCAAGCCCGCCGTGAGGCGGCATTCCATATAAAAAGGCAGAAAGATAATCTTCCAGTCCTTCTGTCGTCATCTTCTTTTCTCCGATTTTTGCGGTCAGCTTATCATAATCATGTATCCGCTGGCCTCCGGTTGTCACTTCCAGTCCCCGAAATAAAAGATCGAAGCTCAATGTCACCTTTGGGTCCGCCGGATCATCCATCGCATAGAACGGGCGTTTTCTGGAAGGATAATGGGTGACAAAGACAAAATCCGCGCCGTATGTCTCTTTAAAGTAACGGCCGATCAGTTCTTCCTCCTCCGGTTCCAGATCATACGGTGCCCGCATCGGTCTTTGGTAAACTTCCGCAACAAGCTGTTTCGCCTCATCGAACCGGACAGACGGGATCTCATCCGTCTTCGGAAGCCGGGCGCCAAGAAGATCCAGCCACGGCCGGTACTCCTGCTCCAGAAGGCGGGTCATATACTGCAAAAATCCGGTTTCCACTTCCATCACATCGGTGAAATCATCAATATAGCCCATCTCCAGATCCAGGCTGGTATATTCATTGAGATGTCGTTTTGTATTGTGTTTTTCTGCCCGGAAAACAGGTCCCGTTTCAAATACCCGGTCAAACACCCCCACCATCATCTGTTTGTACAGCTGGGGACTTTGCTCCAGTACCGCCTTTTTGTGAAAATAGTCAAGCCGGAAGAGGTTGGCTCCTCCCTCTGCTCCTTTTGCTCCGATTTTTGGCGTATGGATTTCCGTGAATCCGTTCTGAAAAAGATACTCCCGGAAAGCCCGGCAGATCCCCTCCTGAATCTTAAATTTTGCCCGCTCTCTGAGATTTCTGAGAGATAACGGCCGCACGGAGAGTTTCGCTTCCAGTGAAGTATTCAGTTTTTTTCTGGATACCGGAAGCGGGAAAGCCTTCTTCGACTCGGAAAGTTTTGTGACTTCTTCTGTCACAATTTCCAGTCCGCCGGGCGAACGTTCTTCTTTCCGAATGGTTCCTTCTGCTTTCAGGGTATCTCCTTCCCGGACCTCCCGGTACCCTTCCTTTGTTTTTCCTTCTTCACAGACAAGCTGCAGCAGGCCGTCCCGCCTCCGCAGAATGAGAAAGGTAATCTCTCCCATCCTTCTGACGGAATGGACCGCACCCTTTACTTTTACATGCGCTCCTTCTTCCATGGCCTTTAATGCCGCAGCCGCGCCGGCCGAATCCTTTGTCATACCAGTTATCTTTTCCATCCAATTCACACCCCTGTCTTTTCTATTGCTGTCAAAGCACTGAAAAAAGGCGCACTTACCGCTCATATTCCGGTAAGAACGCCCTTGTTCTTTCATATCCTGCTATTCTTTTATGATCTTCACTCCTGTCAGGAAAGATTGGTATAGCCCATCAGGGAAAGATCTACTTCCCTTGCTGCTTCCTTTCCTTCCCGGATTGCCCATACAACGAGAGACTGTCCGCGTCTCATATCGCCTGCCGTAAACACATTCGGAACACTGGATGCAAATCCCGTATCCTCTACCGTGTTCCTGCCGGTCTTTTTGACCTGAAATGCGTCCATCACATAGTCCTCCGCCCCGGTAAACCCGGCAGCGATCAGCACCAGATCCGCCGGGATCGTCTGTTCGCTTCCCTTGACCGGAACCATATCTATCCGCCCGGTCTTCTTGTTTTTCTTCGGTTCCAGCCGGACTGTCCGGATGGCGCATACTTCCCCGGCCTCGTTTTTGATATATTCTTTTACCGTCGTCTGATAAATCCTCGGATCGTTTCCGGAAAGAGCGATCACTTCCTGCTGTCCGTAATCGGTTTTCAAAACCCTCGGCCACTCCGGCCACGGATTATTTTCGCTCCGCTTTTCAGGCGGTTTTGGCATCATCTCAAGCTGTACCACCGATTTTGCGCTCAGGCGCACGGCCGTTCCGGCACAGTCGTTTCCGGTATCCCCTCCCCCGATAATGACAACGTTTTTATCTTTGGCAAGCTCATACGGTACCTTCGCGAAATCCGAATCCAGAAGGGTCTTTGTCACTTCTGAGAGGAAATCTACCGCAAACCGGATGCCTTTGGCATCTCTTCCCGGCGCATCGATGTCTCTTGGCCTGGAAGCTCCGCAGGCAAGGATGACACGGTCAAAGGATGCCAGAATCTCTTTTGCGTCCTGATCCCGTCCCACATCGGTATTCGTCCGGAAGACAACGCCTTCCTCCTCCATAAGCTTCCGCCTGCGCTCGATGGCTGATTTTTCCAGCTTCATGTTGGGAATTCCGTACATCAGGAGCCCTCCGATCCGGTCATGCCGTTCAAATACCGTCACGCTGTGGCCTCTCCGGTTCAGAAGAAGCGCCGCCGCGAGACCTGCCGGCCCGCTTCCGATCACCGCAACCGTTTTTCCGGTCCGGATTTTCGGAGGATGCGGCACAACAAGGCCTTCGGCAAATGCTCTGTCGATAATCGCACGCTCATTTTCTTTTGTCGCCACCGGATCTGTATTCACATTGCAGGTGCAGGCCGCCTCACACAGTGCCGGACATACCCGGGAGGTAAACTCCGGGAAACAGTTCGTCTTCTGAAGCCGTTTGTAGGCCTGCCCGTACTGCTCGTGGTATACCAGATCATTGAATTCCGGAACCAGATTATTTAACGGGCACCCGGAAGCCATCCCGTTCAGATTTCCTCCGAACTGGCAGAACGGCACGCCGCAGGCCATGCATCTCGCGCCCTGCTCTTTCTGCCTTGCAGGAGGGAGCGGTTCGTGAAATTCATGGAAATCAACAATCCGCTCTTTCGGGAGCCGTTCTTTCCCGGTCTGCCTTTCATATTCTAAAAATCCTGTCGGTTTTCCCATCGCTACTGGTTCCCTCCCATCTTTTTCTGTCCTGTACTCTCATAAAATGCTTCGATCTGGGCCTGCTCGCTTCCAAGTCCCATCTCTTCATAGTGTTTGCTCAGGACAAGCATCTTTTTATAGTCATTTGGAATGATCTTTTTAAACTTCGGAAGGTACTCATCAAAATGTTCCAGAATCATCCGGCCTTTTAAAGAACCGGTCTCCTCCACATGTTCCCGGATCATCCCTCTTAATTCTTCCGCCTCGGATTTCCACGTAATCTCCTCCATGGAAATCATGGACTTGTTGATGTTCCGGTACAGCGAATTCTCCTCATCCAGCACGTAGGCGATACCGCCGCTCATACCTGCCGCGAAGTTCTTTCCGGTCCTGCCGATAACGGCAACCCTTCCTCCTGTCATGTACTCGCATCCGTGGTCTCCCACGCCTTCCACCACTGCTGTTGCTCCGGAGTTGCGCACACAGAACCGCTCTCCGGCCATTCCGCAGATGAATGCTTTTCCGGAAGTTGCGCCGTAAAGCGCCACATTTCCGACAATCATGTTTTCATCTGCCCGATAAGTACTTTCTTTCGGCGGATACACGGCCAGCTTCCCGCCGGAGAGTCCTTTTCCGAAGTAATCATTACTGTCCCCGGACAGGCGGATCGTAAGCCCTGCCGGAATAAATGCTCCGAAACTCTGTCCTCCGGTTCCCGTGCATTCCACTGTATACATATCTTCCTGCACCCCTTCCGGATGCCGTCTGGTAATCTCGGAACCGAACATGGTGCCGAATGTCCTGTCTGTATTTTTTACGCGGACCTCCACCCGGCCCGGTTTTTCCTTGGCAAGCTTTTCTCCAAGTTCCCTGATCAGCACCGTTTCATCCAGCGTCTTTTCCAGCCCGAAATCATACTCCCCTTTGATATTGTTTTCTCCGGTATACGGATGATCCAGGACCGCACTCAGATCAATGGTCCTGCCACGCTCGTTTTCCGGCTGTTCCTTTGCTTTTAACAGATCCGTGCGGCCTACCATTTCATCAATCGTCCGTACACCAAGTTTTGCCATATATTCCCGAAGTTCCTGTGCGATAAATTCCATGAAATGAATAACGTACTCCGGTTTCCCTTTAAAACATTTCCGCAGCTCCGGATTCTGTGTTGCCACGCCCATCGGGCAGGTATCCTGATTGCATACACGCATCATGACACACCCAAGAGTCACAAGCGGAGCCGTTGCAAATCCGAATTCTTCCGCTCCAAGAAGCGCTGCTACCGCTACGTCCCGGCCGCTCATGAGCTTTCCGTCCGTCTCGATGTGCACCCGGTTCCTCAAACCGTTTTTCAGAAGAGTCTGGTGTGCCTCCGCAAGTCCCAGCTCCCATGGAAGCCCTGCATTGTGGATGGAACTTCCCGGAGCAGCTCCGGTTCCACCGTCATATCCGGAGATCAGCACGACCTGCGCTCCCGCTTTTGCAACGCCGGCCGCAATCGTTCCAACTCCTGCCTCGGATACGAGTTTCACCGAAATTCTTGCATCCTTATTCGCATTTTTCAGATCGTAGATCAGCTGTGCCAGATCCTCGATAGAATAGATATCATGGTGAGGCGGCGGGGAAATCAGGCTCACGCCCGGTGTGGAGTACCGTGTTTTTGCAATCCACGGATACACTTTCCTTCCCGGCAGATGTCCGCCCTCTCCCGGTTTTGCCCCCTGTGCCATCTTGATCTGGATCTCGTCGGCGCTCACCAGATACCGGCTCGTCACGCCGAATCTTCCGCTTGCCACCTGTTTGATGGCAGAGCACCGGTTCTCCTTTGTCCCCTTGGTCAGGAGACGTTCCGGCGACTCTCCTCCTTCCCCGCTGTTGGATTTTCCATGGATCGCATTCATAGCAAGGGCCAGTGCCTCATGTGCCTCCTGGGAAATGGAACCGTAGGACATAGCGCCGGTCTTGAACCGTTTCACAATGGATTCGACGCTTTCCACTTCCTCGATCGGGACGCCGTTTTCCGGATAGTTGAACTCCATCAGACTTCGCAGATACCCGGTTTTCTCCTTGTCAATCTTCCCGGTATATTCCTTAAACATCTGGTAATCGTTCTGCCATACCGACTGCTGAAGCAGGTGGATCGTCTCCGGATTGTACCGGTGATGTTCTCCCTGGCTTCGGAAACTGTGGCGTCCGATGCTCTCTAGTGTCAGGTCCGTATCCAGCCCCAGCGGATCAAATGCCTGACTGTGGAGCCGTTCCACATCTTCTTCGATTTCCTTCATGGTGATGCCTCCCACCCGGCTGACGGTATGGGTAAAATATTTGTCGATCACTTCTTTGGAGATTCCCACAGCCTCAAAAATCTGGGATCCCTGATAAGACTGGATTGTGGAAATTCCCATCTTGGAAGCGATCTTGACAATTCCATTCAAAATTGCCTGATCGTAATCGTAAACTGCCGCATAATAATCTTTTTCCAGAAGTCCGTTTTCAATCATCTCCCGTATGGTCTCATGCGCCAGATACGGGTTCACCGCGCTTGCGCCGTATCCGAGAAGCGTCGCAAAATGATGGACTTCTCTTGGCTCTGCAGACTCCAGAATGATCGGCATGGACGTACTCTTTTTCGTCCGCACGAGATAATGGTGCACTGCGGAAACCGCCAGAAGCGACGGAATCGCCACATGGTTTTCGTCCACGCCCCGGTCTGTCAAAATCAGGATTGTAGCCCCGTCCTTATAGGCACGGTCCACTTCAATAAAAAGACGGTCCAGCGCCTTTTCCATCGGCATGTTCTTAAAACAGATGATGGAAACTTCCGCCGGGCAGAATCCCGGTTTTTTCATGTCCTTGATCTTCAGAAGATCCGTGTCGGAAAGAATCGGATTGTTGACTTTCAGAACCTGACAGTTTTCCGGCTGCTCTTTTAAGATGTTTCCTTCTTTTCCGATGTACACGCTTGTAGATGTCACAATCTCCTCCCGGACCGCATCGATCGGAGGGTTCGTCACCTGCGCAAACCGCTGTTTAAAATAATAGAACAACGGCTGATGCTCTTTTGAAAGCACTGCAAGCGGGGTATCCACTCCCATCGCCGCGATGCCTTCCGCACCGTTTAATGCCATGGTCCGGATGGAATCATGATATTCCTCATAAGAATATCCAAAAGCCTTTCTGAGCTTTGCACATTCTTCCGTTGTATACTGCTCCACCTTCCTGTTCGGAATCTTCAGATCCTTCAGCTCCACCATATGCTGATCCAGCCATTCGCCGTACGGCTGTCTCTTCGCATAGTATTCTTTCAGCTCATCATCGTTGATGATCCTTTGTCCGATTGTATCCACCACCAGCATTTTCCCCGGATGAATTCTTCCTTTCTCCAGGATCTGGTCCTCCCGGATATCCTCTAACACACCGACCTCGGAGGCCAGATAAAGGTGATGGTCTTTTGTAATATAGTATCTCGAAGGGCGGAGACCGTTCCGGTCCAGTACTGCGCCGAGAATGTCTCCGTCACTGAACATGACCGATGCCGGACCGTCCCACGGTTCCATCATGGTCGCATAATACTGATAGAAATCTTTCTTCGCCTGTGTCAGTGTATCATTGTTTGCCCATGGCTCCGGGATGACAGACATGACCGCAAGAGGCAGATCCATACCATTCATCACAAGAAATTCCAGCGCATTATCCAGCATCGCGGAATCAGAACCGCTCCGGTCCACTACCGGCAGAATCTTGTGAAGCTTGCCCTCAAAATACGGGGAGGACATGTTTTCCTCTCTTGCCAGCATCTTATCCGCATTGCCCTGAATGGTATTAATTTCTCCGTTATGCACAATAAACCGATATGGATGGGCCCTCTGCCAGCTCGGCTCCGTATTGGTGCTGAACCGGGAGTGTACCAGTGCAATCGAGGACTGATACCGCTCATCCTGCAGATCCGTGAAAAAGGTGCGAAGCTGTCCTACGAGAAACATCCCTTTGTACACGATCGTCCTGCTGGAAAGAGAGACCACATAGGTTTCTGTTGTGCTCTGCTCAAACTCTCTCCTTACAACGTAAAGCCTGCGGTCAAAGTCCAGCCCCTTTTCTACATCCTCCGGCTTTGCCACGAATCCCTGCATAATTTTCGGCATGCAGTCTTTTGCTTTCTTTCCGAGTACTTCCGGGCAGACCGGGACTTCCCGCCACCCAAGAAAGGTAAGTCCTTCTTTTTTCACGATGGTCTCAAACATTTTTCGGGCCTGGTTTCTCCTTAGTTCATTCTGCGGGAAGAAAAACATCCCGATTCCGTACTCCCGTTCTTCCCCGATATCGATCTGTGCTTTTTTACATGCTTCGCGGAAAAAAGAATGGGAAATCTGAAGCAGAATTCCGACTCCGTCTCCGGTCTTTCCTTCTGCGTCTTTCCCCGCCCGGTGTTCAAGATTTTCCACAATCTCAAGCGCCTGGCTGACTACCCGGTGTGTCTTTTTTCCCTTTATATTTACGACTGCGCCGATTCCGCAGTTATCGTGCTCCAGCATCGGGCAGTACAATCCTTGTTTTCCTTTCATCTGATTCTTCCTTTCGCTTCGTTTCTATTTCTGATGCTCTGCCGCCGCTTTGACAAAGCCCGCAAACAGCGGATGCGGACGGTTTGGACGGGATTTGAATTCCGGATGAGCCTGAGTTCCGATATAAAACGGATGATCTGTGATCTCAATCATTTCCACAATCCGTTTGTCCGGTGACAGTCCTGCCAGATGAAGCCCTGCCTTTTCCAGCACTTCCCTGTAATCGTTATTGACTTCATAACGATGTCTGTGCCGCTCGGAAATCTCTGTTTTGCCATAGAGCGCACAGCTTCTGGAATGTTCATCCAGTACGCATGGATATGCACCAAGACGGAGTGTTCCGCCGATGTTTTCCACATCTTTCTGATCCGGCATCAGCGCAATCAGCGGATGCAGCGTCTCCGGATGGAACTCGATACTGTCCGCATCGTGATAGCCGACCACATACCGGGCAAAGGCAACGATCGCCATCTGCATGCCCAGGCAGATACCAAGATACGGGATATTCTCTCTTCTCGCATAGTCCGCCGCAAGAATCATTCCCTCCGTACCACGCTTTCCGAATCCGCCCGGTACGAGAATTCCGTCCACGCCTCCAAGCTTCTCCTCCAGGTTTTCCTCTGTAATCTCCTCCGAGTCCGTCCATCTAAACTGAATATCCGCATGGCAGCTGATTCCGCCGTGCTTCAATGCTTCCACCACACTGAGGTAGGCATCGTGAAGCTGGGTATATTTTCCTACGATGGCAATCTCGACTTCCTGCTTTGGATGACGGAGCGCTTCGGTCATTTCGATCCAGTCCTGAAGATCCGGCTCTCTGTCTTCCAGATGCAGGCATTTTAAAACCGCCTGTGCCAGATGCTCTTTTTCCATGGCAAGCGGCGCTTCATAGAGATAGTCCACATCCAGGTTCTGAAGAACATTTTCTGACGGCACATTACAGAAGAGTGCGATTTTGTCCCGCATCTCCTGCGGTACCGGATACTCGGAACGGCAGACCAGAATGTCCGGCCAGATTCCAAGCCGCTGCAGTTCCTTAACGCTTGCCTGGGTCGGTTTCGTCTTCATTTCTCCGGACGCTTTCAGATACGGAATCAGCGTTACATGGATGAGGATCGCATTCTCCTTTCCCACATCATGCTGGAACTGGCGGATCGCCTCCAGGAACGGCTGGCTTTCGATATCCCCTACAGTGCCTCCCACCTCGATGATGGCGATCCGGTCCTCTCCCGGATCTTTCGCCCGGTAAAACCGTTCTTTGATCTCATTTGTAATATGCGGAATCACCTGAACAGTGCCTCCGCCGTAATCTCCGTGGCGCTCTTTATTTAGCACAGACCAGTAAATCTTTCCGGAGGTGACATTGGAATTCTTATCCAGGCTCTCGTCAATGAACCGCTCATAATGTCCCAGATCCAGATCCGTCTCCGTTCCGTCATCCGTCACAAACACTTCCCCGTGCTGGATTGGATTCATCGTTCCCGGATCCACATTGATATACGGGTCAAATTTCTGCATGGTCACCTGATATCCTCTTGCTTTTAACAGCCTTCCAAGTGACGCTGCCGTGATTCCTTTCCCCAGTCCGGATACCACTCCGCCTGTTACAAATACATATTTTACCATTCTTTCTGTTACCTCCTTACGACTTTCCTCCATCCGGCAGGATGGAATTTCAAATAAAAAGGGGGCAAAAGTGCCCGAAACCGCTTTCGTCCTGCGTTTCTTTATCGACACCTTTGCCGCCTTTATTGCCATATGCTCTTTTCTTTTTTTATTATTCCATTACTATACTCTAATTTTCTTCGTTTGTAAATCCCTTTTTTTCGCTTTCCGCAGGAACCGGATAGTGGTTGTCAAAACATGCTTTACAAATCCCCAGATCTCCTACCATTGTCTGCAGGTCCTCAATTTTCATGTATCCGAGGGAATCTGCACCGATAATTTCACGGATTTCTTCTGTTGTATGGTCCGCCGCAATGAGCTGCTCATTGGACGGTACATCCGTTCCGTAATAACATGGATACAGAAACGGAGGGGCGCTGATGCGTACATGAACCTCTTTTGCCCCTGCCTTTTTCAGCATCTGAATCAGGTTGGCCATCGTGGTCCCCCGAACGATGGAATCATCCACCAGTACAATCCGTTTATCCTTTACAACAGATTCCAGAACGTTCAATTTCAGCTTGACACTGGATTCTCTTTCTTTCTGTGTCGGTTTGATAAAGGTTCTTCCGATATAGCTGTTTTTGTAAAAGGCGATTTCGAATGGAAGTCCTGCCTCCATGGCATATCCTTTTGCTGCCGTAAGTCCGGATTCCGGAACACCGGTCACAAGATCCGCATCCACAGGCCACGCTTTTGCCAGGGCCCGTCCGGAACGGATTCTGGCATCATAGATTTTAATGCCGTCCATCTCACTGTCCAGACGCGCAAAATAGATGTATTCAAAAATACAGTGTGCCCGCTCCTTCTGCTGCAGTTCCTTATTGGACGTGATGCCTTTTTCCGTAATTGCAACCATCTCTCCCGGCTCAATGTCCCGGATAAACTCTGCTCCTACGGATGCAAGGGCACAGCTCTCCGATGCGACAATGTAAGCATTGTTCCTCTTTCCGATACAGAGCGGTTTCAGACCGAACGGATCTCTCACGGCGATCAGTTTTCTCGGGCTCATCACGACAAGAGCATATCCACCCCGGATCCGTCTTGCTGTATGGAGAACAGCCTCCTCCACATTTCTGGTATGGACTCTCTCGCGCGCAATATAATATGCAATCATCTCGGAATCTGTCGTTGTATGGAAAATGGCACCTCCGTATACGAGTTCTTCTTTCAGACTTGCAGCATTGACCAGATTTCCATTATGCGCAAGAGCCAGCGTCCCCTTGATATAATTCAAAACAAGAGGCTGTGCATTCTCTCTTGTAGAGCCTCCCGTTGTTGAATACCGGACATGTCCGATTCCAAGATTTCCATGGAGAGATGACAGCGTATCCGGCTTAAATACCTCGCTGACAAGTCCAAGATCCTTATGATATGCGATGTTTCCCCTGTCTCCTTTTGTATCGGATACAACGATACCGCAGGATTCCTGTCCTCTGTGCTGCAGAGAACAGAGCCCGTAATAAACCGATGACGCAACATCATTCCCGTCAAAATCGTAAATGCCGAACACACCGCACTCTTCTCTGACTCCGGTTTCCTGATACTGATCATATTGTAAACATGTCTTCATTTTCCTTCCTCCGTCCATTGATCTCATCATCTTGTAATAGAAAAAACAAAGTGGTTATTACCTACCGCGTTCATATTAAGACATTTTAATGGTCTTTTTCGGTTTTGCAAGGGTTTTTTTCTTTTTTTATTATTTTTCAAAAAAAGGATTGACAGATTTCTTGTTTTGTGTTTATACTACACAGCATAAAGCAAAGGCGCTTTGGACATTGTCCGAAGTGCCTTTTTCTGTTGTATGGATCCGCGGATTCATGCATGATTTCTTCAGGAAATGAAAGGAGCAGTCTCTATATGATGAAAGAAGTATCAAAAACCATACCGGAACTTTACGGAAGTCTTGTATTCAATGACAAAGTCATGCGCGAACGTCTTCCAAAAGACACCTACAAGGCACTTCACAAAACCATACAGAACGGAACACACCTGGAGCTTGATGTGGCAAATACCGTTGCCGCTGCCATGAAAGAATGGGCCATCGAGCACGGCGCAACCCATTTTACCCACTGGTTCCAGCCGATGACCGGATTTACAGCGGAAAAGCATGACAGCTTTATTTCCCCGGTGGGCGGCGGACAGGTCATCATGGAGTTTTCCGGGAAAGAACTGATCAAAGGAGAACCGGATGCATCCAGCTTCCCTTCCGGCGGCCTGCGTGCCACCTTCGAGGCAAGAGGATATACCGCCTGGGACCCGACTTCCCCTGCTTTTATCAAGGACGGCTCTCTCTATATTCCGACTGCCTTTTGTTCCTACAATGGTGAAGCCCTGGATAAGAAAACTCCTCTGCTTCGCTCCATGGAAGCTCTGAACAAGGAGGCATTGAAAGTTCTTCATCTTCTTGGCAATACAAAAGTGAAAAAAGTCGATACGACCATCGGGTCCGAGCAGGAATACTTTCTGGTAGACAAGGATCTTTATAAAAAACGGAAGGACCTGCTTTTCTGCGGACGGACGCTGATCGGCGCTCCGGCCCCGAAAGGACAGGAAATGGAAGATCACTACTTCGGTGTCTTAAAACCGAAGGTGGCTGCCTATATGCATGATCTGGACGAAGAGCTCTGGAAACTCGGTGTTCCGGTCAAGACGAAGCACAACGAAGTCGCACCGGCACAGCACGAACTTGCACCGGTATTCGATACAGCAAACGTGGCGGTCGACCACAACCAGCTGACCATGGAAATGATGAAAAAAATCGCTGACTCCCATCATCTTGCCTGCCTTCTCCATGAAAAACCATTTGAAGGTGTCAACGGAAGCGGAAAGCATAACAACTGGTCCCTCGTCACGGATTCCGGCGAGAACCTTCTCGATCCCGGGAAAACTCCGGCGGAAAATACACAGTTCCTTGTCTTTTTGATGGCAGTTATCGCGGCTGTGGACGATTACGCAGATCTGATGCGTGTCTCCGTTGCAAGTGCAGGAAATGACCACCGGCTTGGAGCCAACGAAGCGCCTCCGGCCATCGTCTCCATCTTCCTCGGCGATGAACTGACCTCCGTACTGAAATCCATCGAAGAAGGAACCGACTTCCTCAAGCAGAAGCAGATTCTTATGGAGATCGGTGCAAAAGTGCTGCCGCATTTTGCCAAAGACACAACTGACCGGAACCGTACCTCACCGTTTGCCTTTACGGGAAACAAATTTGAGTTCCGTATGCCGGGAAGCGCCCTGTCCGTCGCAGAGCCAAACGTCATCTTAAATACCGCTGTCGCAGAATCTCTGAGCCGGATCTACGAAGTGCTCAAAGACGTCCCGGAAGAACAGATGGAAGAACAGATTCAGGAACTTTTAAAATCCATGATTACACAGCATAAGCGTATTCTCTTTAACGGAAACGGATACACCGATGAATGGGTGGAAGAAGCGAAAAAGCGCGGGCTTTTCAACCTGAAATCTCTGCCGGACGCTCTGCCGCAGTTTATCGCGGAAAAGAATATTGATCTCTTTATAAAACACAGGATCTTTACAAAAGAAGAGATCTACTCACGGTATGAAATCATTCTGGAAAACTACTCCAAGACGATCCATATCGAGTCTCTGACCATGCAGGACATGGTGAAAAAAGACTTCACACCGGCACTTTTTGCCTATGTATCCGATGTGACAAAGGAAGCGCTCGACAAACGGAAACTCCTTCCGTCCCTGTCCGCGTCCTACGAAGAAAAAATCGTCCAGACGCTGACCGAATCTTCCGAACAGATCGTACTTGCTCTGGCCGCTCTCACCGAGGACACAAAAAAGGCAGAACAGATGGAGGAACCACTTGAGACCGCACGCTATTATCATGATACAATTCTGAAAGACATGGATACCCTCCGTGCCTCCGTGGATCAGGCTGAAGCCATCATTCCGGGGAGTTACCTGCCATATCCAACTTACGACGAGTTGCTCTTTTCTTTACGATAGGCAGCGCTGGTTCCCCGGGATAATATCTTTTCCTACAAAAGCGCAGGATGCTGTAGCTGCATCCTGCGCGACCCTCTTTCTATATTCTTTTTGCGATTTCCCTGTTGATCCGGTTTCTAAGAGCGATCATGTAATGATCCGATTTCGGGAAGCGCTTGAATGTCAAAGGCTCCGCCAGATCTTCTTCGATACACTCCATGACAAAATCACGTCCTGCCAGGGATTCCAGCAGTTCACATGCCCGCATGTCCTGAAGTGCCTCTTCGTGCACCATCATACGGATGGATTCTTCCGGATGCCGGTCCTCTCCCGGATATACAAGGAACGCATCCCCGGACGGGAATGCTCCGCCTGCATCCGTCACCTGATACGGATTGATCTTCTCAAGTGAGAACTGGCTGTTGTAGAAGTTGTATCCCCAGTGAAGAATTCCGATGATTTTGTATTTATAGAGCTGCAGCCCGTAGATCCGGTTTCTGAGAGACGGCATGGACATAAACCGGTTGCTCACTTCATAGAACTGTCCTACACAGTAGTAGGTCCACATGTCGGTCAGTCCGTGCTCCAGGAATTCTTCGATCTCATTATTTCCCGGAATCGGCTTGTCTACAAGACCGTGCTTATAGAACTCATAGCTGGAAAGCGCATCAAAGGTGTGGAATCCGTCCAGCAGTCCCTCGATCGACTCTTTCGCGGCCCTGTAGCTCTCCAGATGCTCCTCTCTTGGCTCATCGGACAGATGGAAGTACGTCACCTTGTCAATGCCCCATTCTTTAAGCTTCTGGGTCAGCTGAGGGAGCAGTGCATGGAGGAATTTCGTATACTCTCCGACTGCCGGCGTATGCCATCCGAAAATCTGTTTTTCCTCGCCGTCCACTATTGCCACAACTTTTGGCGCGTATTTTGCTCCCCACTGAGAGAACAGGTGGCACATCTCAAAATACTCGATTCCGCAGGACTGACAGAGGTCAACCCACTGTTTCACCCGGTCAAAGCCAAATACATATTCCCCGTTTTCCACCTTGACATCCAGAAGCTGGGTCGTCGTACGCTCAGCTCCGACCGCCGTATCCAGGGCCGGTGTAAAGAGCGGAGTAAGAATCATATTGCAGCCCCGTTTCACATACTCGTGAAGGTAATTTTCAATAATCTCCCAATGTTCCTCTGAGAATACCGGCACATGGTAATAGTCGGCCAGACAGTCCAGGTAAAACCATTCCGTATGCATGATCTTTTGTTTTGGAAGCACGGCATCATAGATAGTCACTTCGGTTTGTGCACTTACAAGCGTCTCTCCGTCTTTCTCCAAACTTACCGTGATCGGATACGTTCCTGCTTTCACCTCTTCTGTGATCTCGATGTCGATCCAGATACTTCTCCATTTCCTCGGATAGATATCTACCTCATCATCCTTCAGTTCCCGCAGAAGATCCGGGTATACGCCGGAATCCGTTCTCAGATAATTATCATCTACAACCGGTCCGCAGGTCCTTCCCACCGGAACCGTTTCCACCTTACGCACATGAATCTGATCTTTCAGCTCTGAGTCAATTCGCACTTTCACACGGTTTTTCGCAAACCCGGTACAGGTACAGGCTACCTGAAAGGACACGGTCTCCCCTTTCAGTCCCGTCATTTTCATGCACTCCGGCCGGTAAACCGGTCTCTCATCCAGGAACACTTTTTCCAGAGAGCTTACAAGCCTCATCTCATAAACTGTCTCTTGCTTTGTCATTACTTTTCCTCCATGGTTATAATGTTCTTCTATTACTATACTGTTTCCCTGGAAGGGTTAGCAAATTGAAATTACAAATATACGGGGTCTTTTATAGTTTATTTCTATCAATCACACCATAGCCGATTCCGACGTCCTCTCCTGTCATCACAAGCTGTTTCACAGCTCTCTGCAGGCTTGTCTGTTCCGGATAGTTTTCTTTATCTTCCCGTATTTCGCCAAATACCCTTTCCTCCGCCTGGCGGAAAGGATAGATGATCTTTTCCACCTCAAACCGGTTCTGGAATTTCAGAATGTTGCTCTGCGGTTTTAAGAGTTTCTGAAGCTTCGGCGAGAGCAGCCACGATTCACAGTCATACATCGTATACTCCGGTCCGAAAAAGCGGTCTGCCTCCGCAAATGATTTTCCGCATTCCTCATCCAGAAGCGGCTCTCCTTCCGGAATGTGCACATGCAGAACCTTATTCTCCGGATCCGGCTCAAACTGAAGTCTTCCAAGCCGGAAAATTTTCATCTGCAACGGGAGCGACAGCCAGCGTTCTTCCACAATACCCGGAATTCCCTTCGTTTTCATGCACCGCCTGTACCAGATCGTAAGATCATAAAAGGTATCAAAATAAACGCGGTCGGAAATCCCTTTCTCCATAAATGCCGGGTACAGATCGCATGCCAGACGCAGGTACAGACAGAGATAGAACTGTTCTTTGTCCGTCCTTTTATCTGCTTCCTCAAAAAATGTCTTTGTATCCTCGTAAAATAAATTCTTCCAGTTCTGATAAACTGTCTCCGTCATCGGAAAGGATCCCGCACAGTTCCTTCCCTCCTCCGGAAGCTGAATCTTCTCCATCAATGTTTCCAGCTCCATCATCTGACTCCTCTCTTTTCGTATCTTCTTTTCAATCCGATCCGCAAGTTTTTCTGCATCCGGCAGTTCCTTCGGATCACAGCACCAGTATTTCTCATGATCCGCGTCCTTCATTCCCTCAATCAAAATCACATCCGCCTCAGGAAAAAATGCGGTCAGTTCTTCCAGTTTCGTACCTCTTTGATTTTTCACAAGCTGATATTTTCCGGAAGAAAAAACTGCGGATGCATAGGCACCTGCCTGATAGTGCCTCCAGCTGTCCGTTCCTTCCCGGTCCGCCTCAAAGTCATGGCCGTCATGCTTTATGGCCGCAACCTGAAAGCCTCTTCCGGTGAGAATCCGGATGAGTGATTCCATCAGCGTTGTCTTCCCGGAATTTTTCTCCCCGGCTATTCCAAAGAGCACCGGATGTCCTGCTATATTCTGATATACCATACCTGTTCTCCCTTTTCAATCTGCTCTCTGCCTTTCTCGATTTTTACCAGACAGTTGCAGCCATTCATAGAACTTAAAATCCCTGATTTTTCTTTATCCTGAGGAATGGTAATTCTGCCGGACTCTTCTCTCCCTCTGATGTAGCGGTCTGTTTTGCATGTCTTATGAAAGGCCGTCATCAAAATCCCCTGTTCTTCTTTTGGAAGCAGGTCCTCACATCCAGAAAGACATGCTTCCGCATATCTTACAAAGAGCTCCATATGAACTGCCGCCGCAAATGGATTGCCGGAAAGGCTTACGACCAGCGTCCCCTGTAAGACGGAACATGCTGTCGGGGAACCTGGCTTTACGAGAACACGTTCAAACAGGAAGTCTGCTCCTTCCTGTTTCAGGACATCCTTTACCAGATCTTTTTCCCCCACAGAGACTCCGCCCGTCGTCACAACCAGATCGGCGCAGCCGGCCGCTTTTCTCAGGCTTTTCCGGATTGTCTCTTCCTCATCCGTCACTTCTTCTGCCAGCACAACTTCTCCTCCAAGCTCCCGCATCCGCTCTGCAATCATAAACAGACTGGAGTCGTAAATCTGCCCGGGGCAAAGCGTTTTTCCCGGGAAGCACAGTTCATTCCCGGTGGTCAGTACCGCAATTTTCACTTTCTCTCGCACCCGGACGGTATGGTACCCCGCTGCAGACGCGATTCCGATTCGGATGGCATCGAGCCTGATCCCTTTTTCAAGCAGAAGGTCTCCCTCTCGGAAGTCCTCTCCTGCCGGGCAGTAATTGTCATATGCATTCTGGCTTTTTCTTATTTGTACTTTCCGTTCTCCACCGTCAGTCTCTTCCTGTTTGACAACAGTATCCGCCCCGTTTGGAATCGGTGCCCCGGTCATGATCCGCGCTGCTTCCCCCGGCCTGATTTCCCGCTTCGGATATTCTCCCGCCCACAGTTTTTCCACAACCCGCAGGCAGACCGGCGTCTCTTTTCCGGCATCCCGGATATCTTCCGCACGGAGGGCATACCCATCATAGGGAGATCTTGGAAACGGAGGATTGTCCTTCCAGGCCCGGATTTCTTCAGCAAGAATTCTCCCTCCCGCATCCATCAGGCTGACTTTCTCTGTCTCCACTTCCCTTGCAGTCACCTTTCTGATCAGTTCCTGCGCTTCATTTACTGTCACTATATTCCCGTCCATCGTTCCTCCTTTGAAGTCTTCGACATTCCTGCTCTGTATTCAGATTGACGAGTTTTTTCAATTGCTTTGTCCCGTCCAGAAACGTATATTCCTTCGCTTCTTCTGTCTCAAACAGGCTCTTCATTCTGTAATTTCCTGCTGCCCGCTGCCGTTCCATAACGGGAAGCATTTCTTTTGTATAAATACCCGGGAACGGTTCCGGCCCTTTTTCTGTCCGGTAAAATACCGGACGTCCACTCCTCTCATATTCCCGGATCAGCGTTTCTGCCATCTCTTCATCAAGTCCAAAGGTATCACACGGAACAACAAACAGGGCATCCTTAGGACACAGCAAAAGACCGCTCAAGATTCCTCCAAGCGGTCCTGCTTCCTCATAGAGATCCGTAATCCATCCGGCACTTCCCACGGTCTCATTTGGAATCTCAGCCACCGAAATATAAAAGTCCTCCAGAGATCGGAGCGTCTCCATTGTCCAGAGGCATAGATACTTCCCCTGATAGCGCAGATAGAGCTTCTGCCGTCCGCCCATCCTTTTTCCTCTGCCTCCCGCCAGAATGTATCCGGCCAGATCGGTTCTCTGTTTGCTCATCTATTCTTTCTCCAGTGTAATTACATCCAGACAGCAGACGGACACGCACGCCGGCTCCCTTCCTTCTTTCAGCCGCTCAATGCAGCCGTCACATTTCGCTGCTTTTTTATTTTCATCCAGAAAAATCATATGGTTCGGACACGCCTTTTCACATGCTCCGCAGCCGATACACTTCTCCTTGTCAACCAGAATCAATCCGTATTCCGGATCCCGGTAGAGCGCGCCTGACGGGCATACCTTTGCACATACTCCGCAATGTGTGCAGCCCGGACAGATCTCATAGGAAAATCCCTTTTCCTCATCTGTCACCTTACGGATCGTCCGAAAACTTCTTGCATGAATTTCTTCTGCACCGTGATGCGCATCCAGACATGCCGTATGGCACGCATAACATCCAACGCATTCTGCGGCATTAAACTTCAATCGATACGGCATTTCCTTTCACCTCCGCTTGTTTTTCTATTTTGCAGAAATAGCTTTTATATCCCGGGAAACCGGTATAGGGATCCAGATAATTCCGGTCAATCAGATTGTTCGCTTCCCCTTTTTTATTTCCATGATAAATATAAACTATACCCGGATTTCCAGTAATGGAATACACAGCAGTTCCCTTCATTTCTCCGGCCGGAGAGGTCACTTTCACCGGATCTCCGTCTGCGATTCCGTAAGTCTTTCCGTCATCCGGATGAATCTCCACCATCGGGTTCGTTTCCAGACCGGAAAGCCATGGAAGCCGGTACATTCTCGCATGGAAAAACTGGGGCTTTCTGGCTCCGGTATTTAAAATCAGCGGATACTCCTTCCGGTCCACCTGATCCTGTTCCCGGAAATCTTTGTAAACAGGCAGCGGATCATATCCTCTACTTTCTTTGTATTTTTCAAGTACCAGTGAGGAAAATTCCACCTTCCCGGACGGCGTATGAAACGGCTCATCCTCGTAAGTCCGTTCCCTCGGCGGAAAAATTACTTTCCCTCTCATTCCGGCCGGATGGCTACGGAGATCCTCCAGCGTCAGACCCGACGGTTCCAGAATATAATTCATGTAGGATTCGTAGCCTCCAGTCAGTACTTTATCTTTCAACTGCATTCTCCGTGCCAGTTCAATAATGATTTCAATATCATTTTTCGCCTCTCCGACAGGCTCCACCGCCCGCTGATTCAGCGCAAACATTCCTCCCCGAAGCGCCTTGACCTCCTCACGTTCAAATGTGGTGCAGGCAGGCAGTACCAGATCCGCCATTTTGGAAGAGTCCGACCAGAACAGCTCTGTGTTGACATAAAAATCCAGCGTTCCAAGTGCTTTCTGCAGATGCTCCGGCTGCGGCCACATCCGGTGATTCAGTCCCATGGCAAAGACTGCCTTCAAAGGATACGGATCCTCCTCCAGGATATAGTCCGCAAGTCTTGTGCACTGGGCCTCCTGACAAGGCAGATCGAACCACACCGGAAAATCCTTCTCCCCGATGGCCTCTTCTTCGTTATAACGAATGACTTTTCCAAACTCGTTGCACGGTGATGTAGGCCCCGGCCTCGAGCGGTTTCCTCCCTCTATATCATAATTTCCCGTCAGCGCAATCAGACAGAACACCGCCCGGTAGTTCTGAAAACCATTGATATGATGGACAATCGTAGAAACCGAAAACTGGATTCCCGAAGGCTTGTTGCCGGCATAGAGCCTTGCCGCCTCCCGGATCAGATCCGCGTCCGCCCCGGTAATCTCCTGTACCTTCTCCGGTGGAAACTTCCGAACATAATTCTTATATTCCTCAAACCCATGTACATACTTTTCCACGAACTCTTTGTCGTAAAGATTCTCCTCAATAATCACATGGGCCATCGCAAGGGCAAGCGCTCCATCCGTCCCCGGCGTGATCTTCAGATGAATATCCGCCTCCTTCACAGTCACTGTATTACGCGGATCCACCGCAATGATCTTCACACCCCGCTCCTTTAAACTCCGGTACATCTTTCCCATCGGTGTATTAGAATGGAACAGATTGCTCGTCCAAAGCAAAAGCGTCTTCGTATGGGCCAGATCCGGAAAACAGATCCCGTTTCCGTAAACCGACTTCCACGCCAGATCCGAAGCCTGAAAGCAGGTACTCGATTCCGTACAGAAATTCGGACTTTCAAACGCATTTGCGAAGCGCAGAAGCGCAGGTCTGTACCACTTTGGGTAACCCGCATAAAATACCACAGATTTTGCCCCGTACTGCTCCTTCACCCGGTTCAGATTCTCCACAATCAGATCATACGCTTCTTCCCAGGAAATCCGCTCAAACTCTCCGCTTCCCCTCTCCCCGACGCGCTTCATCGGATACAGGATCCGCTCCTCATTATAAAGGTACTGCTTTGACGCCGCTCCCTTAGAACAAAGTCCCCGGCTCTTTCCATTCTCCACACGGCCCTCAACGGAAACAACCTTTCCATCCTCCACATAAACATCCATCGGACACCCGGTCGAACAAATCCCACAGAAAATCTGCCTCTTCTCCATAAACGCTCCGCTGCCTCCTCCCAAACAAACTTCATAGTACGTCTATTATACGTCGGTACACTTCGGAGTGTAAAATAAGGTTTGTCTATCAGTTTATCATCTTTATCTATAGTTATGGACTAAATCCGTTTTGCGATTTCTCGGTTAATCCGGTTCCTCAGAGCAATCAGATAATAGTCTGTTTTCGGGAAACATGTAAATGTCAGAGGCTCTGCCAGATTCTCCTCTATGCATTCCATGACAGTTTCACGTCCTGCCAGAGATTCAAGAAGTTCACATGCGCGCAGATCCTGAAGCGCCTCTTCCAGCACCATCATGCGAATGGATTCCTCCGGATACCCGTCTGTTCCCGGATAAACAAGGAACGGATCTCCCGCCGCAAAACATCCCCCTGCGTCTGTCACCTGATACGGATTCAGTTTTTCCAAAGAATACTGACTGTTATAAAAATTATAACCCCAGTGCAGAATTCCGGCAATCCGGTATTTATAAAGCTGCAACCCGTAAATCCGGTTACGGAGAGACGGCATTGCCATAAATCGGTTACTCACCTCATAAGACTGCGACACACAATAATAAGTCCACAGATTTTCTACTCCGTGGTTCAGGAATTCTTGAATCGCATCATTTGCCGGAACCGGCTGCTCAACGAATCCGTGTTCATAAAATTTATAGTCCGAAAGTGCGTCCATCGTATGAAATCCGTCCAGCAGGTCTTCAATAGATTCTCTCGCCGCACGGTAACTATCCAGATCTTCCTCTCGTGGTTCGTCGGACAGATGAAACCAGGTTACCTCAGCGATCCCCCATTCTTTCAGCTTTCCCGTAAGCTGCGGAAGCAGCACATGCAGAAAGTCTGTATACTTTCCTGATGCCGGTGTATGCCATCCAAAGATTTTCTCCTCTTTTCCATCTTTGAGTGCAACCACTTTTGGCGCGTATGCGGCTCCCCACTGGGAGAAAAGATGGCTCATTTCAAAATACTGAATGCCGCAGCTTCTGCAAAGATCGACCCAGCGTTTCAGTTTTTCAAACCCAAAGTGATACTCTCCTGATTTCACTTCAATATCGAGGAGCTGTGTTGTCGTCCGCTCATGCCCGATGGCCGTATCAAGCGCCGGTGTAAAAATCGGTGTGAGAATCATATTGCCGCCGCGTTTTACATACTCCCGGATATAGTTTTCCATAATCTTCCAGTGTTCTTCCGAAAAGACCGGTACATGATAGTAATCCGCAAGACAGTCCGCATAAAACCATTCTGTGTGCAGGATCTTCTGCTTTGGAAGTACCGCATTGTATATAGTAACCGTTGTCTTTGCTTCCGTCAGTTTTTCCTGTCCTTTCGTTAAGATAATCGTAACAGGATATACTCCGGCCAAAACATCTTCTCTCGTTTCAATATCAATCCAGAAACTCCTCCATTGCTGAGGGTAGATATATGTCTCATTATTTTCCAGTTCTCTTAACAGATCCGGATATAAGCCCGCTTTTGTTTTCAGGTAGTTATCATCTGTCCTGTTTCCGCATGCCTTACATACCGGTACATTTTCCACCTGTCTGACACGGATCAGATCCTTAATCTCTGATTCTACCTGCACTGTTACCCGGCACCGCTCCGAGTCTGTACTCGTACAGGCAGCCTGAAAAGAAATCGTTTCCCCCTTCAGGCAAGTCAACTTCATACACTCCGGACGATAAACCGGCCTTTCCTCCGGAAAAACTTTCTCCAGAGAACTTACAAGTCTTATTTCATACATCTCTTTTTTCTGTTCCATTGTTTCCTCCCGTTTTTCATTTCTTTTATTGTAAAAAAACAGGCACAGCTTTTCAACTGTGCCCTTCAGTATTTCATGTATTTATCGCGTCATCCATGCGCCGTTTGTAAAATCCGGTACTGCTACCGGCTGGCTTCCAAGTGTAATAGACTGTTCCGCCAATGTCGAAATGCTCATCCATGATGCCATATCATATACATCAATCGGCATCGGTTTATGGTCTCTGATGGCTTCTACAAAATCACAGAAGACAAGCCAGTCCATTCCTCCGTGTCCACGCTTTACTCCTTCTTCCAGATAGCGTCTCCACACAGGGTGTTCATATGTTTCTCTGTAAGTTTCGATGTTTCCCCATTGATCCTTCCAGGAGAAATCATACTTCTCATGTTCTCCATCCAGAAAAATCGATCCATTCTCCTCATTGAACAGTCCTTTTGTTCCCTGCACAAAAAATCCTCTGGAATAATACCTTGGAAGAGTCGTGTCCAGTTTCAGTGTAATCGTTTCACCATTTGCACATTTAATCAGTGTCGTGACGATATCTCCCTGTTGAAATCTGACTGCACGAAGTTCCTGATCATCCGGCTTTTCTTTTTTGATATACTCTTCCAGTCCTTCCGCTTTCGACGCCATGGATGTCAGTGACACCATACGGTTTCCATGGTTAATTCCAAGAATCCGTGCAATCGGTCCCAGTTCGTGGGTCGGATAATTTTCTGTATTACGGTGAAGATAATTTCTCAGTCTGTAATGCCGTTCTTCTTTCCCGTAAGCGACTTCTTTTCTCAAATCATGCATATATCCTCCGGCACAGTGGACAATTTTTCCAAACACGCCCTTTTTTACCATATGGTATGCCATCATCTCGTCCCGCCCATAGCAGCAGTTTTCCAGCAACATAATCGGCGTTCCCGTTTTCTCATACGTTTCAACCAGTCTCCAGCATTCCTGAATCGAGTAGGCGCCTCCTACTTCACAACCGACCGGTTTTCCTGCTTCCATCGCCTCGATGGCCAGACGGATATGTGATTCCCAGGAGCTGCACAAAATAACCGCGTCAATATCGGAACATTCATATATCTTCCTGTAATCCGTAGTCTGATACGGCTCCTTTCCTGTCTTCTCCACGATCAGTTTTGCCGCTTTTTCACATCGGTCTTCATATACATCGCACACTGCACTGATCACTGCATCCTCATGATTGAGAAAGACATCCTCCAGAAGCATTGCTCCTCTGCATCCCAGTCCGATCAGTCCGATTCTGATTTTTTCACCCATGATGTTCTCCTTTATCCATAATAATCTGTCTGAAACTTTAGTACTCCGTCCAGCTTAAATGCCTCGCCCGCAATCGGCGGAAACTGATCTGTTTTTTCTATTTTGTTATCCTGAAAAATCAGTGTTTCCAGATTAACCGCGTAAACCAGGCGGTTGTCAAAGCATCGAAAGAGATTCTTCCTTACTTCCAGATACTGATGGTATCTCTGTCCTTCTTCCCAGATCCCGGCACTTGGGGATACCTGAATCGGTGCACTTCCCCATTGGGGAACATACGCACAGTTGATAAACTCATTCTCCTCTAGAAGAATATACTTCGTCGCTCCTGACTCAAACCAATAATTAGAGTCTCCTTCGATCAAAATAGCCGCTCCCGGTGTTTCAAACCGGTTCTTCCGCACAATCACCTGCCCCGCGGTTGTTAGCAGAAGCCCCCTCGCCCGGTTGTTTCGAAATGTACAGCCCTCAATCAATACATCCGGCGCATAGGATTTATTCTCTACTACAAACCCCTGTGTCAGAGATTCCATCTCATCTCGAAAGGCGATATACTGAAAATCTTTATTCAGCATCGTAACTTCACAGACTTCTGCTCTTTCCTTTTCCAGCATCGTCCGGTTGTCAATGATCCCAAATAGTTCTCCCGGCTGTCCCAGTTTTACTCCTTTTTGCATACCTTCCACGAGTTCCACAATGACTTCTTTTTTGTTAAGCACCTTATGAATTCTTCCGTAGATTCCGTGAATATTAACCGGGTCATCCAGCTGATTTTCCACCAGGCAGTCTTTGATCTGAATTTTTCCACCGGCATACACAAAATGAAATCCATCCGCTGTCGCCGTAAACATTCTCTTCTTTACCGGGTGTCTTCGTATATCCACCTGTTCGATTGTAATATTGTTTGTAAACTGTGATATGACTGCCATCCCGGTACAGTGATAAATCGTAATATGTCTTAATGTTACATCTGCGCTGTCTGTAAGATAAAAGCACGGATGCGTCCTCCAGTGATGCCGCAGGATCAGAATATTCCCCGACTTTGATGTTTCGGGAAACTTCTGCCCCCCTGTAAGACTGATTTCCACCAGATTCTCCCCTGCTTCTTGAAAGAAAGCTCCATAAGAAGACTGATAAGGCCTGTTAAAGCTGATATCCTGCCCCCGCCAGACCGGTGCACAACGTTTGGCATCCATTTCCAGACATCCGCAATATAGTTCGTCAATTCCATTTTCCTCTTCAAAAAAAATGTTCCCGTGAATGACCTGGTACGGATACTCCTCCCGATTGATCTCAAGAAGCATCTTTTTGTCCGTCACTTCTACAATTTTACCTTCTGAATATCCGGTTCGTGCATAGTCAATTGTGATCCCTTCAATACAGATCTCCCTGCATCTGTCAATATGGAACGGCAGAATATCCGTGTGGAACAGAAACTGCGTATCCGTCCCGCTGATTTTGACCTGTTTCATCCCGCTCAAATCAAATGCCACCTTTTTTATGGTGTCTTCATCGTGGTTCGATATGTACAGCAGTTTTTCTCCTGCATAATCCGGATAAAAATGGTAGATTCCCTTTTCAAAACGGATTTCCAGCTTTTCTTCTTTCTGTATTTCCTGCAGCATCTTTCTCAGTTTCAGGGTTGTTTCTTTCTCATCTCCGGGCATGATCCCGAACTCTTTTACATAAATCTGCCTCATCTTTCACCTCGCATGCCGATTCTGTCTTTTAACCTTTTACACTTCCAAGGACCAAACCTTTTGTGAAGTATTTCTGAAGAAACGGATAGATAATCATAACCGGGATTGCTCCCAAGAACAGCTGTGCTGCTCTTCCGGTTCTGGCATCCATCTGAATCAGCAACGCCTGAATATCCGAACCCTGGGCAGATCGAAGCAACTGTTCGAAACTCTGCAGCAGAGTCTGCAGATAGGTCTGCAAAGGATAGTTGTTCGGATTGTTCATATAAATCATTCCGCTGAACCAGTCATTCCAGTGCGTTACAATACAAAACAGCCCCACGGTTGCAAGTGCCGGCTTCAAGACCGGAAGCAGAACTTTCACCAGAATCTGGAACGGACTTGCCCCGTCAATAGCAGCTGCCTCTTCAATCTCTTCCGGGATTCCTCTCATAAAATTCATCAGGATAATCATGTTATAAACCGGTACCGCCCCCGGAAGCACAAGCGCCCAGATTGTATCTTTCAGTCCAAGCCCTGTTACAACCAGATAAGTTGGAATCATTCCTCCTGAAACAAGCATGGTAATGACAAAATAAACCATATAGACGCTTCTTCCTGTGACCTGTTTTTTTGTCTTCGACAGGGGGTATGCCGTAAGAATCATGAGGATCAGATTAATCCCCACTCCCAGAAATACTCTCTCAAACGAGATTAAAAGAGCTCTTAAAAACTTTCCTCCTTTGAGCGCATACTCATATGCGCTCAAAGTGAAGTTCACCGGAACAAATCCTACCGCTCCCGCAGAAACCGCCGCACTGTCACTAAAGGAAATTGCCAGCAGATTGATAAACGGAAGGATACAGGTCAGCGATACAATCGTCAGAATAAAAATATTTACAAAGTTAAAAATTTTATTTCCTTTTGTCTTATACTGCATCTCATCCCTCCTAGAAAATCTTATATCCTGCACACTTGTCAGCAAGAATGTAGGATGTCAGTACCAGTACTGCAGAAACGGCAGATTTAAACAGGCCGATAGCGGCTCCGACCGAGTACTGTGCCTGCTCGATACCAAGACGGTATACATATGTATCAATAATATCCCCGGTCTGGTAAACAATCGGTGAATACAGGTTGTAAATCTGGTCAAATCCTGCATTCAGCACATTTCCAAGAGCAAGCACCAGCATCAGGATAATGGTAGGCATCAAAAGCGGAAGCGTAATATAACGGATCTGCTGCCATCTTGTCGCTCCGTCCAGAATCGCCGATTCATACAGCCCCGGATCAATACTGGTCAATGCGGCCAGATATACAACTGTCCCGAATCCAAAACCTTTCCAGATATCTGTCACGATCATTGTCCACGGGAAAATAGATGCATTCCCAAGAAAATTAACCGGACCGACTCCAAAAATTCCAAGGAACTGATTGATCACTCCTGTATTAGAAAGAATATCGATTAAAACTCCGGCCATAATAACCCAGGACAAAAAGTTTGGAATGTAAATCAAGGTCTGAAAAATTCGTTTCAGTCTGTTGGAAACCAGTTCATTGAGCAGCAGTGCGAAGAAAACCGGTACGACAATTCCTCCGATCAGCTTTGCCACCGCAATAAAGAACGTGTTCCAGATTGTTCTCAGGAAAGCCGGCTGGCTGAAAATATATTCGAAATTTTTCAGACCGACCCATGGGGATGAAAAACCAAGCGCCGGGTTGTAATCTTCGAATGCGATAATCACCCCGTAAAGCGGGATATATGCGAATATGAAGATCAAAATCACGCCCGGAAGCAGCATGAGATGATACTGCCATTGTCTTTTTAATTTTTTCATACGCCCACCTTCTTAGTTGTTTCCATAGGTTTCATTGATTTCTTCTGTCGCCTTTGCACCGCCTGCGCTCTCCCAGTCAGCTACCAGTGTATCAAAATAGTCAATGCTTTCTTCTCCTACAATAATTTTGGTAAATCCTTCGATCAGGATATCATCCAATGTACTTCCTGCACTCAGAAGTGTCTCTGTCTGAGGTCCCCACATAGCGTCACGAATATATTCTTCGTTATCGATAATCTCCTTGGAAATACGATATGCCGATTTTGGTCCGCCCTGCTGCAGATAATCTCCTACTCCTGTAGATGCACCTTCTTTGATAAAGTCTACACAGTTGGAGTATTTTACTCCGTCTTTGCCAAGTGATGCAGGATCTTCGTCCAGACTTACCGCAAGTGTATCGGTAACTTTGATAAACTGATTGTAGTCTGTATCCGGATTGATGACACGGAGAGCATACGGAATATTTGTATATGCGTTTCCAAACAGTTCGTTGATAAAGTCAGTATCTTCCTGATCTCCTTCATCCATGACATGTGCGTAGAAGTTAAGGAGCTTCAGCACTGCTTCTGGATTCTTGCAGTCTTTGCTTACTACAATATAGCCATAGTTTGCAAATGTAACATTTGCAAGAACTTCTTCACCGTTAGCCGACGGAATCTTATACGGTTCAAAGATTGCGTCTGTTCCGAGATTCTGTACGACACTCGGGCCCGGATCGTATCCCCAATACTGATAGTACGGGCTGACACCTGTCTGTTCGCTGATTTCGCCTTCCAGCATTTTTTCCAGATCTTTTGTAGTGAACTCCGGATCTACAATTCCGTCTTTGTACCACTGTGTATACGCCTCCAGCGCTTCTTTCATCTCCGGCTGTACAGAGCCGTATCCAAGAGAGCCATCGGCTGTTTCCACCCAGATATCCGGATGTGCTCCCCATGCAACTGCAAGCATCTTAAAACATGTAAGATCCTGATTTTCTGTCAGGCCATATCCTCCGTAGTTTTCCTGGAACGCCTTTGCAATCGCAATGACATCATCCATCGTCTGAGGATCTTCCAGCTTCAGATTCTCTTTCCAGTCCTTTCTGATCCAGATCTGGTTCGGTTGGTCGATAATTCCATAGGACAGCTGTGGAATTCCATACAGCTTTCCGTCCAGATGTCCGGTTTCAAATGTAGCACTCTCCTGTTCCATATAGCCTTTCAGAAGATCCGATGCATATTCATCAAAAAGATCTGTCAGGTCGTAGATCATATCCGCTTCTTTCAGCTGACGAAGCTGTTGTGCGTCAACACAGAACACATCCGGAATACTCTTATCAGCAATGGTCAGATTCAGTTTTGTATCGTAATCATTACTTACCCAGTCATTTACAACCTCAATGTTAAACCAGTCCTTATACGCACGATACCACGGGTTGTCATCATAACTGTCTCCTTCCGCAAACTGGATTCCCGCATTTTCAGGAAGAACTGTACTGATCGTCACCGTCTCCTCATATGGATCCCACGGATCTTCCGGAATCTCTACGGCTTCTTTACTGGATTTGGATGAACCTCCACCGGTTCCCTGTTCCATACAACCGGCCAGCAAACCTGCCATCATACATCCGGTCAACAAGACTGCAAGTACTTTTTTTCTTTTTTTCATTTTCACTCCTCCATTTCTTTATGATCGTCAGGTTTTCTCTATTATCACGAGTCCTGCGGAAAATAACCATATAAATTCTTTTCTTTTTTATAATTTATTGTCAGTTAAATATATAACAAGCATATTTTTATACAGATCGCAATATTTTATAACTTTTCCAAATTGAATCGTTTCCTTTTCATGATATACTACATTTATTATAAGAAAGCATCAAAGGAGTGGACCAAATGAAACGAAATAATACATTGCTGAAAAAAATTGTCATCCTGTTTTTATGTCTCGTTTTTCCATTGATTATTGTATGGTTTTTCACACTCCAGTACAGCAATCAGATTTTGAGAAAACAGGTTCTTTCTTCCATAGATTCCAACAATACAACCTATATCTCGCATCTGAATAATTCTCTGTATACCATTTACGGATCCGGATTCACCCTTGTGCGCCAGTCTAATCTCCAGACATTTGCAAATGGTCTGTCCGGTCTGTCTACCTACCAGAGATCAGTCCAGATCAATCTTTTGAGAGAAGAACTTTCCTCAGCCGCACTTTCGCTTCCATTCTGCCAGTCCGCCCATGTTTTCTTTGAAAACCAGAAAGTTATGTACAATTCAGACGGATATCAGCTTGGAAGTTTTACCACTATCACAGAAGAAGAAAGCGGTACTCTCAAAGAAATTTCTCAGGAAACAGGTGTATTTCACTATTATCAGAACCCGCTCACCGGACAGGACGAACTTGCCTGCTGCCTGATGCCGTTTTCAAACGCCTCCTACGGACTTATATTTGTGCTTTCCGTAAATGATCTTGATTCCTATATGAAGAATAACATTTCCTATGAGAATGAGCATTACCTTTTCACAATCGGAACGCAGTTCTCACTGTCCAATATGGACAGCAGTATGGAGGATGAATTACGGGACATGTCAAAACAGTTCTCCGGATCCAAAGGCAGTTTTCCCTGTGAGGTCATCACTCTGGACGGCGCGGAGTATTACGCATTCGTTTACGAAATGCCGGATATCTCCTTCCAGTATATCCGCTTAATTCCAACAACAGACATCATAAGCGCTGCAAGCATGACGCCTTTGCTGCATCTGCTTTTTCTGCTGTTGATCTCGATTGCCTGCATTGTCTTCTTCGTGGAAATCTACCGCCTTGTCCACAGACCGCTTGTCCAGCTGATCAATGCGTTCCGCGAAGTAGAAAAAGGAAATTTTAAAGTGCAGATTGAAAACCTGAACAGCCCGGATTTTGCCTATTTATATCATGCTTTCAATGAAATGACGAAAAAGCTGAGCCAGCTCATTGAAAAAGACTATACCCAGAAACTGCTGCTGCAAAAAGCCGAACTGAAACAGCTCCAGGCACAGATCAATCCACATTTCCTATATAACAGTTTTTTCATGCTTCAGCGTATGATTCAGACGGAAAATATGGAAGATGCACAGAATATCGCAAATGCGCTTGGCCTTTATTTCCGCTATCTTACCAGGAACAGCATGGATCATGTCCCGCTCGCCGAAGAATATGAACATGCAAAAAACTATGCATATATACAGGGGCTTCGTTTTGCCGGACGTATACGGATTGATTTTGAACAGCTCCCTGACGGCTTTGAGTCCATCGTTGTTCCGAAACTGATATTACAGCCGATTCTGGAAAACGCGTTTAATTATGGGCTTGCAAATAAAATCAAAGACGGAATCTGTCAGGTCTGCTTTTATCCATCCGGAGATCTGCTGAGAATTGATATTGAGGACAACGGTGAAGAGCTTACGGACCAGAAGCTCCGGCAGCTTACACAAAATCTGATGAAAGTCAGAGAACCCGGTTATGATCTTGAAATGTCCGGTATCCTGAACATTCAGCGCCGGCTGATCATTTTCTCCAATACCCATGATTCTCTTCACGTGTCGCGTTCTTCACTCGGCGGGCTGAAAGTTTCCATTACACTGGACAAAAAAATAAAGGGGGATCTTACAAATGAAACTGCTGATCGTTGATGATGAACACTATATTGTAAATTATCTCGCCGCACTGATTTTAGAACATGCGGGCGAGGATCTTGAAGTTTATAAATGTTACTCGGGAATCGAAGCGATGGATCTTGCAAAGACCATGAAAATTGATCTGGCGCTGCTGGATATTCACATGCCCGGATTATCCGGCATTGATACCGCCTCCGGCATCGCCGGATATTATCCCGACTGCCGTTTCATTTTTCTTACGGCATTTGATAATTTTGAACACATTTATGCTGCTGACAAGCTTGACCACTCCCGCTATCTCCTGAAAACGGAAAGTGATGAGGTCATTTGGGATGAAGTATTTTCTGCAATCCGGGAAATTCAGTCGGAAGCCGCCAAACTTCATCTGTTGTCTACAGCAAGTCAGAAGTCCATGCTTCTCTCCCATCTGCTGCAGCAAACCATTTTAAAAGAGATTTTTTCAGGTGGAAGTATTGATAAAATTATCCAGTCTCTTCAGATCAGTTTCTCAGAATTTCCACTTGATCTGAACTCGCCCGTTTTCCTGATGTACACCCAGATCCATCATCGTACATTTCAGGAAAAATACCGGATTCATTCCAGGACAACGCTGGAATATCTGCAGCTCATGGACCGGCTGTGCGTCAATAAATTCCACTATTCCATGTTGGATCTGGAACAGGGTACCTTGCTGTGGCTGTTTCAGCCCTCTTTTGACCCGTCCCTTGCTTCCGAATTCGACCTGCTGGAGTCTCTGGCAAATGATTTCAGTGATTATTGTACGGATACCCTGCACCGCCATGTGACAGTTGTGCTTTATCCTGCCGCCTCAGACTGGGAAAACATATACAAAAACTTTTACACGTTGCAGCAGTATGCGGACTCTTTTATCACCAAGGCTCCTTTGATCTATTCCTCGGTCAACATTCTGGATGATGAGCCTTCCTCATTATTCCTGCATTCCGGGGACTATATTGAACGGACCGAAATCGATCGTCTTCTTCAGGAACTGACATTTTCCTTATATCAGGGAAGCGAAACAGACTATGCCGCTGTTTTGAAGAAACTCGAAGAAGAATGCACGACCATCCGGAGCATGCATGATATTCGGGCGATCAAAATTTATATGTCCATCGCCCTGCTGCTTTTAAACTACATTGACCTGTATCAGCTTCAGGAACACCTTGCTTCTAAAATTGCGCTTTACCAACTGTACTACATTTATGACTTTTCCTCATGGAAAGAAGCATTTCATTACATTGGCTCGCTGTCACATCACCTGTTCGAGATACAGGATTCCAAAAAAACCGATAAAAACAATCTGCTGATTCAAAAAATCAAACTTTACATCGGTCAGCACCTGAGCGAAACCATCAATCTTGCCACAATCTCGCGGGTTGTAAATTATAATGAGACCTACATTTCGCGACTGTTCAAGCAGCTCACAGGAATCAGCCTGTCCGAGTATGTTTCCCAGGAACGAATAAAGAAGGCCAAACAGCTTCTGTCATCAACATCCGAATCAATACAGAATATCGCAGCTGTTACCGGGTTCGATACCTCACAGTACTTTTCTATTGTATTCAAGAAAATGACCGGGGTTTCACCCAGCACCTACCGTAAAACCCATTTATATACCCGGGGCGACTGATGTCCCCGGGCAGTTTATATCGGAAAGAGAGGTAAATCTATGAATCGACTGTTTAATATGGATAATATCGTAATGCAGACGCTCGGAAAACTCTTTGATCTTGTTGTGCTGAATATTGTTTTTATCATCAGCTGTATACCGGTTTTTACAATCGGAACATCCATCAGTTCCCTTTATACAGTCACGCTGAAAATAGTGAGAAAAAAAGAACCATACATCATCAAAGGCTTTTTTGAGGCTTTCCGCTCCAATTTCAGGCAGAGCACAATCCTTTGGATCTTCTGCCTTATTATGATCTGCTTCCTTGGATACGACTACCGGATATTAAATGCACAAGGCTCCGATTTTTCCATATTGCGCATCCTCCTGATACTGATCACCCTGATTCTATGCGCCATTTTCCTCTATTTATTTCCGGTTGTATCCCACTTTAACAGCCCGACAACAAAAGCATTACAGAATGCTCTCCTTCTCAGCATCGCCCACTTACCATGGACACTGCTCCTGTTCCTGTATTACGGAACAATACTCTACATCCTTCTCCACTTTCCACAGGTACTGGGACTGTTTACACTGATCGGAATGTTCTGCGGATTTTCCATATCCGCCCTGATCACTTCACTCATATACAATCACATATTTCAGAACTATGAATAATTATATATTATCGGGGACGTGTTCCGCTACACCGGAACCCGTCCCCGATGAAAAAAATCTGATAATTCAATTTTCCCCTTATTTTATGCGGGCTTTGGGGATTTTTTAGCCTTTTACGTCGTGTACCTTTGAATTGAAATCCGTATTAGTCTATGTGTTTTTATGCTATACTGTTCTTATAATGCTCTATATTTCCAATTTTCTAAAAAATTCAACAGAAACATCACTGAAAGAAATCGTAACTATTGCATAAAAAGAACGAGGAGGATTTTAAATGAAAAAAGCAGAAATTATTGTGGACAGGCATTTTCTTATCGGGGACGTCGACAAACGGATCTTTGGATCTTTTATTGAGCATCTTGGACGTGCTGTATATGAGGGAATCTATCAGCCCGGGAGTCCTTTTGCAGATACAGACGGAATGCGTACCGATGTGTTGGAACTGGTTCGTGAACTTCAGGTTCCTGTCGTGCGGTATCCTGGCGGAAATTTTGTATCCGGTTATCACTGGGAAGACGGTGTAGGTCCGAAGGATCTGCGTCCAGCCCGGCCGGATCCGGCATGGCAGGTCATCGAGACAAATGCGTTTGGACTAAATGAATTCGTGACCTGGGCACAGAAAGCGGATACGGAAGTTATGATGGCAGTCAATCTGGGAACAAGAGGTCCTGAAGATGCCAAAAATCTTCTGGAATATTGTAATTTTGAAAGTGGCACATATTACAGCGATCTTCGAAAAAAACATGGGTACGAAAAGCCTCATCATATCAAACTCTGGTGCCTGGGAAATGAAATGGACGGGCCATGGCAGATCGGTCACAAGACAGCTGTGGAGTATGGACGTACCGCCGAAGAAACCGGACGAATGATGAAAATGCTGGATCCTTCTATTGAAACTGTTGCCTGCGGAAGTTCCAATCTTGAAATGCCGACCTTTGGCTCCTGGGAAGAAACCGTGCTGGATCTGTGCTATGATCAGGTAGATTATCTGTCCCTGCATCAATATTATGGGAACGCAAATGGTGACACTGCAGATTTCCTCGCCAGCAGCGTAGGCATGGATCAATTTATTTCATCTGTAATCTCAATTTGCGACTGCGTCAAAGCCAAAAAGCGAACGAATAAACAGATCAATCTTTCCTTTGACGAGTGGAATGTCTGGTACCACTCCAATGACGCCGACGCAAAACTTCCAAAATGGAGCAAAGCCCCGCATCAGCTGGAGGATATTTACAATTTTGAAGACGCATTGCTCGTCGGAAGTATGCTCATTACTTTACTCCGACACGCAGACCGGGTGAAAATTGCCTGTCTGGCCCAACTGGTTAATGTCATCGCCCCAATCATGACATCCGATACAGGTGCCTGGAGACAGACTATTTTCTATCCTTTTTTCTATACAAGCCGATACGGCCGTGGTACAGTCATGAATACCATTGTGAACGCCCCTGTATATGAAAGCAGAACATATGGCGATGCTTCTTACCTGGATTCAGTACTCATATGGAATCAGGAAAACGACGAACTTACACTCTTTGCAGTGAACAAAAGCCTGGAAGAAGATCTCGAAATTTCCTGTGATCTACGCCAGTTTACTGAATACCGAATCGTTGACCACAAGATTCTCACACACGAAAATTTAAAAGCAGTCAACACAGAAGATCACCCTCTGGAAGTTACGCCAGTCTCCGGCCAAAACGCAGCACTCGATTCCGGAAAACTCACCGCCCTCTTCCCAAAACACAGCTGGCAGATGATCCGAATGTGCAAAAAATAATATTTTGGGGACGTGTTCCGGCGTTTCGGAACCTGTCCCCGATGAAAAAAATTTGACAATCCCGTTTTTGCCTTATTTTACGCGGGTTTCGAGCATTTTTTGCTCATTTACGTCGTGTACCTGTGCATCGGAACACGTCCCCAATGTTTTACAATGAAAAAAAGAGTTCTGATTAATCAGAACTCTTTTATACGTGGGTTAGAGGATTCGAACCCCCGACCTTTTGGTCCGTAGCCAAACGCTCTATCCAGCTGAGCTAAACCCACACAATGTAGAATTGTTTCTGTTGCTTTGGTTATCTGTTGTCCTCAGCAACAAAAATAATTCTACACGATGTTTTCGTATTTGTCAACACTTTTTTTACATTTCAGTCTTATTTTTATCTATGTTTTATCTTCGCTTCTGTTTTTATTTCAGAAGTTCTCCTACAAACGTTCTGACATCCTCCATCTGTGCCGGCTGAAGTGCTGATTTGATGCTGATAACAGGCTCTACGATTTCCATGTTTTTCATAGACTCAACGATAGCTCTCATGTGTTTGCCTGCCATTGGAGCCCAGGTGCCGTTTTCCAGAAGGGCTATTTTCTTATTCTGTACATTGAGTGCTTTCATGTCATTGAGAAAATGCTCTATCGGCGCGAACAGACCTGCATTGTAAGTCGGGGCTGCCACAACGATTCGGTTGTACCGGAATGCTTCTGCGATCAGATAAGAACAGTCCGTCACGGAAGCGTCGTACATCTTGATGTTTTTCATTCCCTGCTCCGCAATCTCTGCTGCCAGAACTTCTGCCGCATTTTCTGTATTTCCATACATGGATCCGTAAACAATGAGGACGCCGTCTTCTTCTGCTTCATATCTGCTCCACTGATCGTATTTCTCTAAGAGAAGTTCCAGATCATTTCTCCATACCGGTCCGTGAAGCGGACAGATCATGGCGATATCAAGTCCGGCTGCCTTTTTCAGGAGTGCCTGTACCTGCGGGCCGTATTTACCGACAATATTTGTATAATATCTCCTTGCGTCCTCCATCCAGACGGCGTCAAAGAAGATCTCATCATCAAAGAGTGTTCCATTTAATGCACCGAATGTTCCAAACGCATCTGCAGAGAACAGAATTTTCTCCTTTGATTCGTATGTAACCATAACTTCCGGCCAGTGTACCATCGGTGCAGTCACAAAATTCAGCTCATGCTCTCCTAAAGACAGCTTGTCTCCTTCTTTTACGAGGAGGGTGTTTTCTGCCTTTGTTCCGGAGTAAAACTGTCCGATCATCTGCATGGTTTTTGCATTTCCGACAACAGTAACTTCCGGATATTTCTCAATGATTGCCACAATATTTGCACAGTGATCCGGCTCCATGTGCTGAACAACAAGATAATCGAGTGTCCGTCCATCCAGAACCGCTTCCACATTTTCCATAAATCTCTCTGCAACTGAGCTGTCTGCTGTATCCATCAGTGCTGTTTTCTCATCCAGAATCACATAAGAATTGTAGGAAACTCCTCTTGGAACCGGGAACATATTTTCAAACTTGGCAATCCTTCTGTCATTTGCTCCTACCCAATGAATTCCATCTGTTACTTTTCTAGTACAATGCATGTTTCACTCTTCCTTTCTCTTTATTCTGCTTTTTTCTTTTTATCCACATTGATATTCCATTTTCCGATTACCTGGCTGACATTGTATATTGTCATAAATGCCTGAAATTCCGACTTGTGTAGATAATTTAAAAGCTGCTTATATTCATTTGGCGTCATAATCGTGACAAGTTCTGTCTTCTCCTGCCCGTCATAGCCTCCGCGCGCCGAATAAAGTGTTACGCCGCGCTTCAATTCCTTCATAATGTATTCCTGTATTTTCTCATATTCATCAGAAAGAATACAGACTTTCTTTCTCTTATTGAATCCGTCAATGAAATAATCCACTGCAATCCCATTGGCATAGGTTCCCAGAATACTGACAATCAATGTCCCCACATCATATACAAAAATCGATGTAACCGCTGTAACCAGCCCGCTGATCGTCACTGCCTTTCCAATCTCTGCATGCGTATACTTGCTGATAATCTTGGCAACAACATCCAGTCCGCCCGAGGAAGCATTCACATTAAAGAGAATGGCCTGTCCGAGAGCAATAATCAGAATATATGCTGCCAGATCATATACGCTGTTGCCTGTAAGCGATTCCGTTACCGGAACAATCTGCTCAAAAATCCATAAGAATACCGGAAGAAGAAATGATGTATAAATCGTCTTTGCACCAAATTCTTTTCCGATAAAGATAAATCCCGCAAGCAACAGTACCACATTCAGAATAAATGTAATCGTAGACATCTGCATATGCAGAAGCTCAGCAAGAACCATCGCCAGACCGGATACACTTCCCACAACGATCTTGCTTGGCACCATAAAAAAGTATACACCTGCCGAAACAATCAGCATCGCAAATGTTATCAACAGCCCTTCTTTTACAATTCCTTGTTTCCCCATTTGTTTTTTCCTCTCTTATTTCGTCTGACATTTACTTCTATATTATAGCAATCTTACTTTGATTTACAACAGCAATTTCCTGTTTTTTTGTTCTTTCTTCCGTACGTATGACAGCCATGTGAATATGGTCTTCCCACTTCCCATTAATCTTTAAATATTCCCGGAAATACCCTTCCTTTTCATATCCGCACTTCTCCAGCACCCGCAGGGAAGCAAGGTTTTCTGGCATCACGTCAGCCTCCATCCTGTGAAGACAAAGCTCCTCAAAACCGATCCTTGTCCCTTCCCGGGCAGCCTCGGTTCCAAGCCCTTCTCCCTGACGTAACCGGTCAATTCGATAGCCGATTACACCTGAACAGAGACTTCCGTACTGAATCTGGCTGAGGCTCAATGTCCCGACCACCTTGTGCGGTTTTCCCTTTTCAAAAAGGTAAAAGGAATACCATTCTCCTTTTTTTGCTTTTTCCCTTTGAATGTCCAGCCAGATCTCCTGAAACTCTGGAAGAAAAAATTCCTCCGTCCGTCTTTCCTCGCACTTTTCGAAAAGCTCCCGGTTCTCCGAAAAAAATTCCGCAGTCATCCGGGCAAATGCAGGATCGGCCATACGAAAAATCAACCGGCTGGTCGTATAACGCTTTCTCATATCCTATCCCCGTACAGAGAATTCACTTTCTCCCTCCAAGGTCGGGATCTGGAGAATCTCTGTCTTTTCTATCCGGATAAATCTGTCGGAATTCAGTTCCTGAAACAGACGCTCAATCATGACTCCGTTTCCCTGCACTTCCATTTCCACATTGCCGTTGTACATGTTCCTCACCCAGCCGGTCAGATGCAGATCCTTTGCTGCCTGCATTGCCCGCCAGCGAAATCCAACTCCCTGTACCCTACCGTAAAAATATACATGCTTTCTGATCAACATTCCACAGACTCCTTTCTCGTCTTTTGTCCTGTTTTTTCTCCATGGTGGTGCCTCTTCCATTTTCTGTCAAAAGCACCCTGTATTTATTATGCCACATTCTTCTTTTTTTTGCTATAATCAAACGGAAAGGAGTTTGAATTTATGAACCACGCATCTGATTTAAAAAAACAGCTTTTATCCATACACCGGAAAAGTTATCCGGCCTATAAATCCTTGAAAGGAGTCTACGATTTTGGCGAGTACACTCTCAGCATCGATCATGTGCAGGGGGATCCGTTCGCTTCCCCTTCCCATGTAACCATCCGGATTCCTTTTTCCGTCCACCGGTTTCCAAAGGACCTTTACAAGACACCGGAAACCAAAGCCGCCTTTGAAGATCATCTCCTGAGACGGTTTGCTTCCCAGATCCGGAAGTTCAGTTTCCAGGCAAAAGGGTCCGGAAAGAGCGGCCTGCTCTCCGTGAGCAGCTGTGGACAGGAAATTCTTTCCCGGACCGCATGTGAAATCTGCACTTCCAAAGACAGTACGCTGATTTTCCGTTTCCATATCGGCTTTCCGGCAAACGGCCGGACCATCAATGCCACCGAACTTGAGAAGATCCTGTTTGATTTTCTCCCGTCCTGTGTAGAACGTGGATGTCTTTACCGGACCTGCGACAAGAAAAAGCTGACCGAAACCTTTGAGCTTGCGGAAGATCAGACGTTTATCCGAAAAGAAATTCATCGTCTTGGTCTTGCCGCTTTTGTGGCAGATGGATCCATTCTGCCGCGTCAGAGCGGCGTTTCCGATCTTCCGATGAAAGACGGGGTTGCCTTTTCTTCCCCGGAATCCCTTCGGGTTACCTTACATCTTCCTCACAGGGGAAGTCTCTCCGGCATGGGGATTCCACGCGGGATCACGCTCATTGTGGGCGGTGGCTATCACGGAAAGTCCACGCTTTTAAAGGCGCTTGAAACCGGAGTCTACCCGCATATCGCGGGGGATGGCCGGGAATATGTCATCACTGATGAAAGTGCGGTAAAACTCCGTTCCGAAGACGGGCGGATCATCAAAAACGTAGATATTTCCCTGTTTATCAACGACCTGCCAAACGGCCGGGACACTACTTCGTTCTCTACTTTGGACGCAAGCGGCAGTACTTCCCAGGCGGCCGGGACTGTGGAAAGCATTGAGGCCGAAAGCCGTCTTTTCCTGATCGATGAAGATACATCCGCCACCAACTTCATGGTACGGGATACGTTTATGCAGCAGGTGATCAGCCGGGAAAAAGAACCGATCACGCCATTTCTGGAACGTGCTCAGGATCTTTATGAAAAGGCCGGTATCTCCACCATCCTTGTGGCCGGAAGTTCCGGCGCCTTCTTCCACATTGCCGATACAGTTATCCAGATGGACTGTTATCACCCGGTAGATATTACCGAAAAAGTCAAAACACTCTGCAAAGATTATCCGCTCTCTCCGTCCTCACCGGCTCCGTTCCGGATGCCTTCGGCAAAGCGGATCTTCGCCCGGCCTTCCAAAAAACAGGCAGACCGGCGGGATGGAAAAATCCGTCAGCGTTCCAAAGATGTATTTTCCATCGGGAAAGAGGAAGTCGATCTACGGTATGTAGAACAGATCAAAGATTCCGAGCAGACTGCTTCCCTTGCCCTGCTCCTTGGATATGCAAAAGATCACTATTCAGACGGGAAAAAGACAATCCCGGAAATCGCAGATCTGCTTTATCAGGAATTAAAACAGAACGGCTATTCCGGGTTCTTCAGAAATTCTTATATTCCAGGCGGCTATGCCATTCCAAGACTTCAGGAAATCCATGCCTGCCTGAACCGTTACCGGGGTGAATCCCGCTAACCGGTGATCAGTTTAAAAATAGCAAGCAGTACAGAAAAGACTGCCACCCCTTTTTTCAGTATGTCCGGCCGGATCAGCTCGGAATTTCTGCTGCCGGCCCATACACCGATTCCGTGGCTGATCAGGCTCAATGGAAGCAGCAGGATCAAATCCTGCATACGGCATCCCATCGCATAGCCGATGCTGGACGGAATCGCAATAAAAATCGAGTCAAACAGCGCAATGCCGACCGCTGTTCTGACCGGAACTTTCAACACAACAAGAAGCGGCATGACAAGGATCGGTCCCCCTGCCCCGGAAAGGGCACAGATCAGGCCGGTCACCGCTCCAAAGATCAGCCAGAACACAGGAGGAATCTTCTGTTCTGTCTGGTCTTTTTCTTTCTCCTCCCCCGGCTCTTTCCTGAGCAGAATGGAAAGTCCGGAGAGCAGTACCACAAGATACAGAATTTTCTTTACCATCCCTTCTTCAATCAGAAGGTTGAGTCTTACTCCCCCGATGGCGCCGATGAAGCTTCCAATACTGATCCAGACCGCCAGTTTCAGATCCAGATTTTTCGCCCGGTAGTAATTGTACGCCCCCAGCACTCCCGAAATCAGAAAGGCAAAAAAGCTAAGCGCAAGTCCCTGCATGGTCGACATTCCCAGAAATCCGGAATACAGCATCGGAAGCAGGAATCCCGCAATCCCTGTCAACCCGATCATGCCTCCGATCAGAATGTTCGCAATGACAATAATCAGATACTCCATCTTGATTCTCCTTTTTCAAAAGCAAGTGCCTCGCTGCGTATTTTTTCTTCATCCAAAGTAAGAATCTCACGGTTTCTCATCAGAAATCTTCCGCCAACAATCATGTCTTTCACATCTCCTGCCCCAACACTTTCCAGCAGTGTATTGGAGATTTTCCCATGAATCCAGAGGTGCGGTGCATCCATATCAATTCCGATCAGATCCGCCCGTTTTCCAACAGCAATTGTAGCCGGTTCTTCTCCAAGGCAGGCTGCGCCTCCTTTTACCGCTATATCCAGAATCTTCTTTGCAGGCATGACTGCAGGTTCTGCAAGAGGCGCCCCGTGCGTCACATTCATCACAGACCGGAAGATTTTCATTTCATTCCAGATGCTCAGACCTCCATGAGCCGCCCCGTCGGTTCCAAGTCCTACCGGGATACCCTTTTTCAAAAGTGACGGAGTATCCGGAACCGCTTTCCCACAATTACTGAACGGGCAGTGACAGATTCTGACACCTCTCTCCCGAATCAGTTCCTTTTCCTCTTCCGACAGAAGCAGACTGTGCGCCCCCAGGAACCACGGTCCCAGCACGCCTTTCTCTTCCAGAAATTCATAAGGCCGTTTCTGATACCTGGAAAGGTACGGATTGATTTCCCCCGGATATTCGTTCATATGTGCCTGAATCGTTGTCTTCTTTTCTTTTGCCCGCTCAGCCGCCATCTCAATCAGCTCTTCCGAACAGGAAATGAGAGAACGAAGAGAATAGAAAACTTTCAGATTGCCCTTTCCATGAAAACGCTCATAAAGGTCATCCGTTCTTTGAACCGCTTCTTCCGCCGTCATGGCAATCGATTCCGGAAGTCCGTCTTCATCCATCGTCGACATTGACAGCGCTCCGCGAAGCCCGCTCTTCTCATAGACCTCCGCTGCCGCTTCCATATAGTAGCTTCCCGCGTCGATAAATCCGCATGTCCCACTTCGAATCATATCCAGCGCGGCAAGCGATGCGCTCAGCCGCATCTTTTCCTCATTCAGTGTACTTTCAAACGGCAGCATGATCCGTTTCCAGATCATCGGCATTTCATCCAGTACACGTCCTCTCAAAAGCTGCTGTCCGGTATGCATATGTGCATCAATCAGCCCCGGCAGAAACACCTTTCCACGGCAGTCTACTGTTTCTTCTGACTCATAGTGTTCCCCGGACGTTCCCTGCTCCCGGATATCTGTGATCACACCGTCCTTGACGGCGATCTCCTTTCCATAGACCATCTCCCAGTTCTCATCCAGAAAATCCACATTCGTAAGAAGAAGATCGATCTTTTCCTTTTTCATAATTTTTCTCCTCCTGTCAGATTGCATTCGTAAGTGACAGAACGACCTGAGCAATCAGCGCGGAACCAAAAAATGTTCCCGTCATAACAAGGATTCCAACAATAATCATTTTCCATCCCTGTTTCAGAAACGATTTGATCTGATCGCTGATCGAGATCCCTGCAAAAGCTCCAACCATAGTAAGCGGTGCCGTGAAATTGATTTTGTTGACCGCCTCAATGACTCCCTCTCTCACCGGGCAGATCGGACACGCAACCAGAAGTCCGATAATCGAGCAGTAGGCAATAATCGGAAGCTTTAACGGCACAATTTTGCTTACCAGAACAGCCACGAGAGAGATTCCAAGAAGAATCAGAATTCCCGGCAGCGAATCCATAAAGTTCACATCAAATCCCACAAAATTTGCAAGGCCGATTCCAAGGCCTGCGACTACAAACATGACAATCCATTCGATATATCTCATTTATGCTTCCTCCACTTTTTCTTCCGCTTTTCGTGTCAACACTTCACTCGGCTCGTGCCTGAGTTTTGCAAATTTCGGCTCCAGCCAGGTATACAGTTTCTGGCAGAGCGGGATTCCGATAAAAATAGCAACATAGATTCCCGTCAGGCCGGACAGTGTCTCACTTGTACTTGCAAGAGCAGAAAGTTCTGCCGCCATATCCGGATAAATAGCCGTGATACTCGCCGTCGCACTTGCCATCAGAATTCCGGCTCCGACTCCGGATGCCATTCCAAGGGCGTATGGATGGAAAATTCCTGCTGCCGCTGTCATAGTAGTGAGAAATCCAAAATAGATCGTACCTACCATACCTCCTACCACATAGATGGAAAGACTTCCTCTCGCCTCCGGTGAGTCCGGTCCGAAAATATCGGTAATCAGTGCGAGGTTTGATTCCCTGTTGATAGAATGTGTTGCTCCGATCGCTTCTCTTTTCAGGCCAAGCAGCAATGCAAACGGAAGGGCAAGGAAAATGGTTCCCAGGTTTCCGATCTCCTGTAAGAGCAGGGCCGGTCCAGCGGAAAGCACCACTTCAATACTTGCTCCCGCATTAATTCCAAGCTTTGCAATAAACGGGCAGATCGCCACGATCACAAGCTTAGATGCCGCCTTGACCTCTTTTTTCCTGAAGAACTTCAGAACTTCCGGTCCTGACAGGACTCCCAGAATCAGGGCATAAAAAATCGGAAATAAAATCAGTTTTCCCGGTCCAAGCGGGATTTCAATCTGCCCGATTGAATCAGCAATTAAAATAAATACAAATGCCGCAAGAATGATACGATACTCGTTTTTCATTCTCGCTTTTAGTGACGGATATTGAAAAGCTTCTTTTTTCATCTCTCTCATTCCTCCTCTTTTTTTCTACCCGGACATATTAGCACAGACTTTTTTTCTAAAAAAAGGACAAATGGGATGTTTTGGAGATTTTTTTGTAGTATACTGTAAAAAAAGTTGAAAGAGGTAGAAACATGACGCTGGAAGAACTGCGTGTCCGTGTACCGGAACTGAATGATTATCTGAAATACATGCCTGACAAACTAAACGAGCGTTATTGGATACATACCTATCCACCGGGAACAATTATCCATCAGAAAGATGAACCACTGGAATACTTCGGAATTGTCTGTGAAGGCTCCCACCGTGTAATTAACGAATTTGAAAACGGCAACGTCTACATGATCGAGCGGAACGATCCCATCGATTTTGTAGGGGAAGTCACCATCCTTGCTGAAAAAGAACGCACTTCCGTGACGATTGAAACATTGACCGAATGTACCGTCCTTTATTTTTCCAGAAAAGATTTTGAAGACTGGATCGAAAATGACATTCATTTTCTCCGTCTTGTTTCCAGAAAAGTCGCCTACAAACTGTACCGCTCCTCTTATAACCGGGGCAGCAAACTCTTTTATCCTCCACAGTATCTTCTCCTTGATTATCTTGTCAAATATCTTGCTGAAGAACATAAATCTTCCGGCATGATTCCAAAGACACGGCAGCAGCTCTATGAGGAGATCGGTATCTCCGTCAAAACACTTAACCGTACCATCCAGAAATTGAAAGAGGAACATCTTGTCAGTACGGTAAAAGGAAAACTTTCCCTCAGCGAGGAGCAGATGAAAGCAGCCCTGATTTATCTGAAAGAGAAACGCCATATGAGCAAATAAAGACAGCAGCCTTCCATTTCCGGATGGCTGCTGCCTTTTATACGTTTTTTATTCTGCTGAAAGATCCAGCTCTCTTATTCTGTTTCTTACCGGAAGTACAAATGTCGGGGAAACGGAAAGCTCGTCCACTCCCATTCTGAGGAATGTCTCTGTCAGTTCCAGATCTGCTCCAAGCTCGCCGCAGATGCCGACCCACGCGCCTCCTTTGTGTCCATTCTCGATTGTCATCTGAATCATGCGAAGCACTGCCGGATGATGTGCATCATAGAACTCATCCAGTTTTGGATTCTGACGGTCGATTGCCAGTGTATACTGGGTCAGATCGTTTGTTCCGATACTGAAGAAATCAACCTCCTGGGCAAGCTGTTCACTGATCATGACAGCCGCAGGTGTCTCGATCATGACACCGATTTCAACATCTTTAAATGGAATTCCGGACTCTCGAAGTTCTTCTTTTACTTCTTCCAGAATCTGTTTAATCTTCCTTACTTCATCAACAGAAATAATCATCGGGAACATGATGGAAATATTTCCGTATGCGCTCGCCCGCAACAGTGCTCTGAGCTGTGTTTTAAATACTTCTTCTCTCGTCAGACAGATACGGATTGCGCGGTATCCGAGAGCCGGATTTTCCTCTTTATCCAGTTCAAAATAATCCACCTGTTTGTCAGCACCGATATCCAGTGTCCGGATAATCACTTTCTTTCCGGCCATGTTTTCCGCAACAGTCTTGTATGCATTAAACTGCTCTGTCTCTGTCGGATATGTGTCGGATTCCAGATAGAGGAATTCACTTCTGAACAGACCGATTCCTTCCGCGTCGTTCATCAGAACAGATGCTGTATCCGCTACACTTCCGATGTTTGCATACAGATGAATTTCTTTTCCATCTTTTGTAATCGTCTTCTGTCCTTTTAATGTCTTGAGAAGTTTCTGTTTTTCTTCTTCTTCAACCACCGCTTTTTTGGCTTTTGCAATTTCCTCTTCATCAGGATCAATGATAACGCATCCCGCATATCCGTCCACAATTGCCATATGGCCATGCCACTCTTTCTTTATCGGGATACCGATAATTGCCGGAATATTCATTGTTCTTGCCAGAATCGCCGTATGGGAGTTGGATGATCCATGCTCTGTTACAAATGCGAGAAGTTTGGACTTATCCATCTGAACAGTTTCACTTGGTGCAAGATCGTCTGCCACAAGAATCACAGGCTCTTCCAGATTCCCCATATCATTGTCATATCCGGATAATACAGAAACCAGACGCTCGGAAATATCTTTTACGTCGGCCGCACGGGCTTTCATATAATCGTCATCCATCTCTGCAAACATTGTGGAGAAGTTATCTCCTGTCATTGCCACTGCGTATTCCGCATTAACACTTTGTGATTCAATCATATTCTGGATGGATCCGTTATAATCCAGATCATCGATCATCATCATGTGTACTTCAAAAATTGCCGCGCCTGAATCACCGACCTCATGCAGCGCTTTTTCGTACAGGCCCTGAAGCTGCGCTTTTGCGGTTTCTTTAGCCTGTTCGAAACGCTCCAGCTCCGCTTTTGGATCATCGATTTTCGTCCTCTTTACCACTGCCGTATTTTTCTCATAGAAAAACACTTTGCCGATGGCTACCTTTCGAAAGATAGATTTTCCTGCATATTTCTCCATACCGCTACTCTCCTTTTATAAATATAATGTTCTTCCTTCCGGCATCCTCTCCTAAATATCCTTATTCAAGAATTCCTGCTTCTTTCAGTTTCGCCTCAATCTCAGACGCAGATATTACGTTCTGCAGGGCAATGAGTTTTGCTCCCTGCTTTTCTGCTTCCGTAAACATATCTGCAAAGTGCTGAGCACAGATCACCACATCATACTGCGGAGCAGTCTCTCTGCCTTCTGAAATCGGGCAATGATGTACTTTTCCCGGCTCAATTCCATGTTTCTTTAATACCTTTTCCAGTGCCATCTGAGCCATCAAACTAGAACCTGCCCCATTTGCACAACATACTAAGAAATTTAAACTTTTATCTGCCATCTTCTAAGCTCTCCTCTCTTATGTTATGTTTTTTATTCTACCACAAAACTCAGATTTTTTTAATCTTTTTTACTGAATTTTCCCTCTATTTCTTTACATTTTTCCTCCGAAAACTTCTTCACGGTCCTGCCCCCTGTTTATTTGACTGCAAAGTACTCCCAGACCTGATCCAGTCCCTCTAAAACCTTACAGTATGCTTCATATTTTTCTTGATAAATCTTTCGATACTCCGTGCGGGGTTGTACCGTTTTCGTGATTGTAACCGTCCGGTCCGCCGCATCCTGATAATCACGATAAATACCTGCCGCAATTCCTGCCGCCATCGCTGCCCCCTGGGCTCCAAGTTCTTTGTCCTCGATCACATCAATCGGTATCTGAAGCACATCGGCAAACATCTGAACCCAGACATCCGATTTTGCCGCCCCTCCGGAAAGCCGGATCGTTTTCGGGCACTCCCTGTTTTTCAAAAGTTTCTTTACATGTAATGCGTGCGAAAAGACAATTCCCTCATAGACAGCCCGAAGCATATGTTTCTTCGTATGATATGCTGTCAGTCCTACGAAGGATCCCCTGGCCAGCGGATTAACATTGGATCCATTCAGGAACGGAAGAAAAATCACATTGCAGTCCCACGGTTCAATGGAAGCGACCCAGTCGTTCGTCACATCGTAAACCGATCCCTGTTTTTCTTCTGCCTCTCTCTTTTCATAATTCATCAGGTTCTGTATAAACCACTCCATATTTCCCGCGGATGTCGGACTGCTTTCTTCCACCAGAAAATATCCAGGAATGCAAAACATGGAATTCAAAGATACCGTGCCATTCGTGACCGGCTCCCTACGGATAAATTCATTGATGCTCCATGTTCCCGCAATCATGCAAAGCTCCTTTTCACTGCAGAGTCCGGATGCAATGCCGCAGGCATTGACGTCAAACATGCCCGCTGCCACCGGAATTCCAGCCGGAAGTCCGGTCTGCTCCGCCGCTTCCTTCGTCACATAACCGCAGATATCTGCCGAATGGCATAGTCCCGGAAGTTTCTCATACACTTCTTCCAGACCAAACAGTGCCAGAAGTTCTCTGTCATACTTCCTTGTCTTCAGATTAATCAGATTCCCGCCGGAAAAATCCGTATATTCCGCCCGTGCTTCCCCGGTCAGCATGAACCGGATATAATCCTTAACCGAAAAAATATATTTCGTTCTCTCCAGCACTCCTTCTTCGTGATCCCGGATCCAGGAAAGAAGGCTGACCGGCTGATAAGAAAGAATATCCTGAAATGTTTTCTCATAAACCCTTTCTTTTGTTCCATCTTTATTCCACTTTTCCACATACTCCCAGGCACGTGTGTCTGTGGAAGCAATGCCGTAATATGACGGTTTCCGGTCTGCTCCGACCAGATACAGCCCTTTCCCGTGTCCGGAAAATGATACTCCGGCGATCTTTTCCGGATCCACTCCACTTTCCTCTATCGCCCTTTTGATTGATTTCGCATTTACTTTCCAAAGCTCATTCATATCCCGTTGCGCATATCCCGGTTTCGGCGTCAGTGTCTGTGTCGGAACAGTTGCTGACGCAAGCTGCTTTCCCTTCTCATCAAACAAGGCTGTCTTGGAAAATGTCCCGCCATTATCGATTCCTACCAAATATTTCATCCGTCTGTCTCCTTCCTTTCTCTGTTCTTTCCCATCGGTTACCATAGATCAAGAAAGCCCAGAATACAGATTTCCGGTATTCTGGGCTGTTCTTTATTCTTCTGTCATCTGCGGAACATCCGGACAGTTCGGTCCAAAATGTTTCAGCAATACAAGCGGCTCTACCTTACTGCCGTTTGTAATTGTTACTCCTTTGACTGCTGCCTGTTCCGAAACAAAAAACTACTATTTCATTACTAATGCTTTTTTCTTTCCGGTAAACAGTATCGCCGCACCGATCACAAAAATGAAAATAGAGATAAACTGCGATGTGGAAAGCACTCCAACGCTTCCTCTCTCCAGGTCTCCCCGGAAAAACTCCAGAATAAAGCGTCCTGTACTGTAGAAAATAAGGTAACATCCTGAAACTGTTCTTTCTTTCTTCGCATACCTTGCAATCAGACAAAGCACAATACAATTCAGGAAATCCAGAATACTGGAATAAATCTGCGTCGGTATCAGCGCCACATCATTTGGTGCAAAATCGGATGTGTGGAATGTAATGGAAAGCGGTGAATCCGTCTCTTTTCCATAACAGCACCCCGCAAGCAGACATCCAATCCTTCCAAATCCCTGGGCCAGAGCGATTGCCGGCGCAATCAGATCAAAATACTGCCAGAATTTTTCTTTTTTGATTCTGCAGACTACATATCCTGCCAGAACTCCTCCAATAATTCCTCCGTAGACCACAAAGCCTTCCATTTCATCTAAGATTACACCCGGATCTTTGATAACCCGATCCAGAATTGTCAGATAATATAGTACTTTTGCTCCAAGCAGCCCAAAAACTACCGAGCTTATAAAAAGTGTAAATACGATATCCGTATTCATTCGATATTTTCTGGCCCGGAACTCTGTCATCAGATAAGCCGCAATAAATCCAATTCCTATCATCAGTCCATAACCGTGCACTGTCAGCCCGCCAATTGTTAACAAGTCATTCTTCATTGTTTCTCACCTGGTTACAGTAAATATTTATTCAAAATATTCATTTTGTCCTTTCTCTCTCATTCTTTGCCTCAGTCTTCTGAGTGCTTTACTTTCTATCTGACGGATTCTCTCTCTTGTCAGATGCATTTTCTGTCCAACTTCCTCCAATGTATAGACACGTTCACCATTCATGCCAAAACGCATACGGATAACCTCCTGCTCACGTTCCGGCAGAATCTTCAACAGCTCTTCAATTTCTTCACCTACTATCGTAGAAATTGCCGCAGTCTCAGGCTGCTGTGCATTGCTGTCTTCGATAAAATTCTCAAGACTGCTGTCCTCTTCTTCTCCTACCGGCGTTTCCAATGAAACCGGAGTTCTGGCATATGCCAGAATATCTCGTACCTCTTCTTCCGTCTTGTCGCCGAGCTTTGCCGCTATCTCGGCTGGTGTGGCTTCTCTTCCAAGCTCCGTCATAAGCTCCTTGGAAGCTCTCCTGACTTTTGTAATATTTTCAGACATATGTACCGGCACACGAATCGTTCTGGACTGATCCGCAATCGCCCGAATCATGGACTGTTTGATCCACCAGGAGGCATACGTTGAAAAACGGTAGCCTTTCTGATAATCAAACTTCTCCACCGCTCTCATCAGCCCGATATTTCCTTCCTGAATCAAATCCATCAGCTGAAGCCCGTGTCCCACATACTTTTTGGCAATCGAAACCACAAGGCGAAGATTTGCCTCTTCCATCTTTTTCTTCGCCTCAAGATCACCCTCGGCAATCTGTCTTGCAAGCTCCTGCTCTTCATCCGGAGTCAATAGCGGGATCCTGTTGATCTCATTCAGATACATTCGGATCGAATCTCCTGCACTGTCTCCGTACATTTTAGAGTCCACTGTTTCTGCCTCGGTTTCCTGTGTCTCCTCATCTTCGACATCTTCCAGAAGTCTCGCCTCTTCTTCCTTTATATCATCCGGAGATAAGATTCTTTTCTTTTTTTTCTCTTCCACAATTCCCCTGCCCTTTCTTCTGCCTGACCCCTGCTATGTTGATTAAATCTGTATTTTCTCCTTCAGAGGGTGTGTGCATGAACTCTTACTGCGCTTCTTTGCAAAGACAATCAGCACAACAGCCGGCTGTTGTTTCAGCCGGCTGTCTGTTCTTAGCTTTTGTGGCTATCCTTTCAAAACCAGCATTGTCTTACACTTTATTGTATCATGACTTGCTGATTTCATACAAGAATCTTATTCATTTTTCTTATTTTACCAAAGCCATCCTTCCATTTACCGGAAGGTTTGGCAGATGTTCAAAATAGAACTGTTTTTCTCTGTCTGAATATTTCAGCTCAACCGGAATCCAGCCTCTTGCAACATTAATATATAGATACTGTCCCGGTTTGATAATGCTTCTTCCCTCACCGTTCAGAGCTGATAATATACAGACATTTCCATCTTTTCCTGTTTTTAAAAAACCAACTAACAAAAAAATACCTCCTTATCAATACTCTGCCATCTACATATTTATGAACTACTTTTTACAATACGAAGTATAGCAAATGATTATGACCTTTTTATGGATAAAATTTAAAACATTTCTAAGATTTTCCTTAATACTATACAAAAAAATTTTTTGTAGTATACTAAAATTAAATAACAATGATTGATTTTCCGCTTTTATAATACAGAACAGGAGGGAAATCTATGAAAAGAAGGACAAAGCATGGGATTATAACAGCTCTGGTTTTAATACTGCTTTTTTCCCCGTCAGGATGTTCTTCCAGGAAGCTTGAATACCATGGAAATCTGGGCTATGATCTGAGCAACATTGATTATGAGGAGGTTGTTTTCAATATCTACCATACCAATACGGAGCAGCACACCTGTGAGAAGCTCACCGAATTCTTATGTTCTCCTGAGAAGGGGCACTATGCAGATATCCGGTTGGAGGGCAGTGAAAACAGGATCACCGCAATTGTCGAAGATAATTATGTCGCAGAAGAAAATGATATTGAAACTTTCTATACAGAAGACATCAACAGTTATGAATTTGCAATTAATGGATTTCAGGGCACTTTAAACGGCTTTCAGACATTTGAAATCGAAGATACCGATGAAGAGCAATACTACCGCCTCTATCCTGTCACCAATGACAGCGGTATATCGTATTCACGCGATCTGAGTCTGAATACTCCTTACGATGAAGAGGAAGTAAATCTGGATAATATTCTGATTACCATGACAATCGAATAAGAATATCTGCAGCGTTCAAATACTCGTTATATAAACTGGATTTTTTCTGTTGACTATTTACTCTCTCTTTTCAGAAAGAAAACAGTAATTACTCCGGCAATAACAGGAAGGTTTCCTTAGCATATTTTTTCCCTTTTCTTATACTAAAAAGTGCCCGTATCAATGAAATTAATGTGACCAGTATAAGATAAAAAATCAATACTACTAATATACTCAAAAATACTTCCATGAATTTTTCTCCCTGCTTTGCATTTCTTTTCAACTATCTAAAATTCACTTATTTTTTTCATAATGAACTCTACCTCCATAAAGTTCAGTCCAAAGGAGATACTTCCATTTTCTGTATATCATCTATCTTAACTATTGCTACATTCGGACTATTTATAAGACTTATTAATATTGCCTCGTCTTCATAAAAATCATCATTGTACAGACCTTCAAGAGTGGTTCCGTCTATAAGCGTCACTACCACAAAATGCTCATATAATTGTATGTATCTATTGTGGAATTGCTCAGCTTTAAAATATTTATCCATCACAACTACCTTTCCATATTTAGAACTCCACAACTTTGGATTTTTCACTGTGTTCAACGCCACGATAAATGGGAAGGTGTCTTAGAGTTTTAATACGGCAATCTGTTCTTCTCCGTCTTTTTCTCCGGTCTCTATAAATCCAAAAGAAGCATACAATGATTTGGCAACCGCGTTTTTGGACTCATATGACAGCCAACAGAAATCAGCTTTACCACAGGGAAATGTTCTGATAAATCTTAAAGCAAGTTCTACCGCCTGCTTCCCATATCCCCTATTTTGATATTTCTTATCTATCATCAATCTCCAGAGGTTATAGTTCCCGTCTGCTATGGCAGGTGCATCCTTCCAATAGTCATCTTTGTCATAACCAATCATCACAAAGCCGACTGGATTATTACCTTCAAAAATTCCAAATGGAAAAGCATATCCGTTGGATGTAATAGCGATATATGCTTCAATAATACTAATATCATTGCTGGCAACATAATTTTTCTGACTATCTGAGACATTTAACTTTAAAATATCCCAGATATTTTCGCCATTTATTTTTTCTAGATGAATCATTCTATTCCTCCACATACAAATTAAAAATTATTCAAAAATGGTTCCATCGGATGTAAATAAACAAACTGAGAAAAAGGTAATATAACGCTGTAATTCCTAAGCCGTCGTTATAAATTTCAATCAAAGAATGTTCGCTTATCAAACCAGTTACAATAATTAATATCAAAAAACATACAGGAATAATTAAGTAACAAAGTAAAAATTTATGTTTTTTGTCCATTTCGATACCCCTAAACACTCACTTTATCCACTATACTTATAGTATAATTTAATTTTTCAGATTATACAATAAAGAAGGTGTTAAGAATCCCTCATCTCTGAAGTGTTCAAGCTTTTGAAGCAAAAAAATAAGAGAAACGCTATAAAATCAACGTTTCTCTCACTTTTACCTCCTGCCACAGACCGGAATCGAACCGGTACGGGAGGATAAGTCCCGCAGGATTTTAAGTCCTGTGCGTCTGCCAGTTCCGCCACTGTGGCATATTTCACACAGACGTGTGAATGGGGCCTATAGGGCTCGAACCTATGACCCTCTGCTTGTAAGGCAGATGCTCTCCCAGCTGAGCTAAGACCCCAAATAAATAACAATATTTAAATTAAAAAGCGACCCGGATGGGACTCGAACCCACGACCTCCGCCGTGACAGGGCGGCGCTCTAACCAACTGAGCCACCGGGCCATATTGTTTACCTTTATTAAAGTGGACCTTCAGGGACTCGAACCCGGGACCGATCGGTTATGAGCCGATTGCTCTAACCAGCTGAGCTAAAGGTCCACAATTTTAGTGTCCCCTTTAAAGGAACAAGCCAACGATCGGACTCGAACCGATAACCTGCTGATTACAAATCAGCTGCTCTGCCAATTGAGCCACGTTGGCGTTTTATTCTTAAGTTACAATTAACTTAAATGACTCCGACGGGAATCGAACCCGTGTTACCGCCGTGAAAGGGCGATGTCTTAACCGCTTGACCACGGAGCCATTCTTTCCTTATAAAGGAAAACTCCCCCTGTTGGACTTGAACCAACGACACTGCGGTTAACAGCCGCATGCTCTACCGACTGAGCTAAGGAGGAATATTCAAGATACTTCATGTACCTTCAAAACCACATATAAGTCCACGTTTCTGTCATCCTGCTTTTTCCTATCCACCATTCCTTGGTTATGCCCTCGACCTATTAGTAACAGTCAGCTCCATGCATTACTGCACTTCCACCTCTGCCCTATCTACCTCGTCATCTTCAAGGGGTCTTACTACTTCCGTATGGGATATCTCATCTTGAGGGGGGCTTCACGCTTAGATGCCTTCAGCGTTTATCCCTTCCCGGCTTGGCTACCCTGCCATGCACTTGGTAGTGCAACAGGTACACCAGCGGCCGGTCCATCCCGGTCCTCTCGTACTAAGGACAGCTCCTCTCAAATATCCTACGCCCACGCCGGATAGGGACCGAACTGTCTCA